>CAJKXC010000112.1 GCA_905203765.1 uncultured Bacteroides sp. | reverse complement strand
ATGCCGCCGGCACCTACGAAATAGACTGATTTTATCGTTTCTATATTCATTTCTTCTGTCTTTTTATTTTAGTGCGGATCACGTTGTTTGATACGGGCATTGTGCCGTTACTTCAATCTGCGTAATCCGATCGTCTATTTATCAGTTCTTTGCTTCCGCCAGCTTAATGACCTCTTGTGCGATGATTCTCGCTGAATCGGGTAAAGCCAGTTTGGCGATATTCTCTGTTAGTTCTTTCAATTTCTGCTCGTCGTTGACAGTGGACAGGGCTACGTCCATCAAAGTGGTTGCCGCTTCACTGTCTTTGACGTAGATAGCTGCCTGCTTGTTCACCAACGCCAAGGCGTTCTTCGTTTGGTGATCTTCCGCCACGTTGGGCGAGGGCACTAAGATAACAGGTTTGTGCAGCAGGCAGAATTCAGAAATGGAACCTGCTCCCGCACGGGAAATGACCAGATCGGCGGCAGCATAAGCGGCTGCCATATCTTTGATGAAATCCGTTACATATAAATTCGGAAGTGCTCCTGCCGCTTTTACGGCTTCTGTCACTTGCGGGTAATAGTATTTGCCCGTTTGCCAGATGAATTGCACGTCCGTGTTTTCTTTGATAATTGCCAGACCGGCTGTCAGCGTATTGTTGATGGTGCGTGCACCCAAGCTGCCACCTACAATCAGGATTGTCTTTTTGCCGGGCTGTAAGTGGAAAGAACCTAGCGCTTCTTCTTTTGACGGCATATCCTTTGTCAGGTTCTGGCGGACGGGATTACCCGTCATGATGATCTTGTCGGCGGGGAAGAACTTTTCCATTCCGTCATAAGCTACACAAATCTTACGAGCTTTCTGTGCCAGGAGTTTATTAGTTACTCCGGCATACGAGTTTTGCTCCTGGATTAATGTGGGGACTCCCATCATTCCGGCAGTCTTTAGTGTCGGCCCGCTTGCATATCCGCCTACACCTACCGCCACTTGCGGGCGGAAGTTTTTGATTACTTTGCGCGCTTTCCATTGGCTGCGCATCAGTTTAATCAATACGGATACATTTTTCCATAAATGTTTGCGGTCGAATCCGGCTATCGGAAGTCCGATAATCCGGTAGCCTGCATCGGGAACCCGTTGCATTTCCATACGTCCTTCAGCGCCTACAAAGAGAATTTCTGCGTCGGGGCGTAGCTCTATTATAGCGTTTGCGATAGAGACGGCAGGAAAGATATGCCCTCCTGTTCCTCCACCACTGATGATGATTCTAAGTTCTTTTTCCATCATAATGTTTTTCTTCTGTCCTTTTTCAACGTTTACTGTTCACCACTCACCGTTCATCATTTATCGTTCATCACTTACCGTTTATCAATATCATGCTCATCTTCAAATTTGGCGTCGCTGTTCAGAATCTGCGCTGTCGGTTCGGCTGCGGCCTGTGCTTCGGAATTGGCTGCGGCATCCGCCTCTATTTGCAGTTGGATCTGTGCATCGTGCGCTTTCTGTTCTTCCAGGTGAGCGGTATATCGGCTTACGCTTAATATCATTCCGATATAAGCGCAGTTGATTAACGTACTTGTACCTCCTTTGCTGACCAGAGGCAGGGGCTGTCCTGTGACGGGGAATAACCCGACGGCAACCATCATATTCAGTATTGCCTGTGATACCAACAACAGCGCAATACCCATGACGAGAAAGGCGGGGAAGGTTCGCTCGCACTTTTGGGCGATTCGTCCGGCTCGCATCAGCAACCATAAATAGAGGAACACCACAAATATTCCTCCTACCAGTCCCATTTCTTCAATCACAATCGCGAAGATAAAATCGGAGAATGCCTGGCTAAGGAAGTCGCGTTGTATCGAGTTTCCCG
>CAJKXC010000111.1 GCA_905203765.1 uncultured Bacteroides sp. | reverse complement strand
TGCAATCTACTGTTTTCTTCTGTAGAATTCTGTACTATGTTTCCCGCATCAGCTTCTCCGACCCGCAATCGAGTAGGAGGAAGGCGATTATTTCGCCTTCCGACCTCTCACACCACCGTACGTACCGTTCGGTATACGGCGGTTCAATCAACTTAACATGTAACAGCCTTTTCGGCGTAGTAGTCTTCCATGGATACAAGACCAAACTTAGCTAGTCTCTCTTTACTGATACAAATGTGGAGATTCCAGCTTCTGCACACTCTGGCATATCCTTTGGCATATGAAATGCCATGTGCCGCATTTGGCGGCAGACCAAGTTTGATAAGATTCTTTTCCCTGTTCTTTGGCGTTTTCCAGTGTTTCCATATGCACATGCGCAGTCGATACCGAATCTGTCCGTCCATTTTTGCGCACAGCCTTTTCATGCTTCCGATTTTGAAATAATTTATCCACCCTCGGATAAGCCGGTTGAGTTTCCCAATTTTATAACCATTGCCCACTCCCCAGCTCCTGCTTGTATATTTCTTCATCTGCGCCTTGAACTTTGCTGCCGCTTTCGGGTGTGGTCTGGCTTTGTACCCTTTGGCAAATGAGTCATAGTAAAATCCAAACCCCAGATACTTAATGCCCTTTGGTTTATCAACCCTGCTCTTTTCCGCGTTCACTTTCAGTCCAAGCTTTTCCTCTATAAACCGAGCCACGCTCTTCATTACCCGCTCTGCCGCCTGTCTGCTCCCGACCATTATAATAAGGTCATCTGCATACCGGACGAAATCCAGCCTCCTTGCTTCCAGTTCTTTGTCCAGCTCATTTAACATGATATTTGCTAACAGCGGCGAGATATTTCCACCCTGCGGTGTGCCGACTACCGTATCTTCATACTCATCATCAATCATTACGCCGCTGACCAGAATCTTTCTTACCACCGATATGACATCTCCGTCCTTTATTGTCCGTCCGAAAATCGTCATCAGCTTGTCATGGTCTACTGTGTCAAAGAATTTCGCTAGGTCGATATCCACTATCCAGTTGTGTCCGTCATTCATCATTTCCAATGCTTTAAGGACTGCCTGCTGTGCACACCGCTTGGGTCTGAATCCATAGCTGTGGTCGTGAAACTGCTCCTCAAATATCGGGGTAAGCACCTGTGCCACCGCCTGCTGTACAAAGCGGTCTACTGCTGTTGGCACTCCAAGATTTCTTGTACCACCATCGGGTTTGGGTATCTCCACCCTGCGGACTGGCTTCGGCTTATACTTCCTCGTCCGCAACTGTTCCTTAATGTTTTCGCCGTTTTCCGAAAGATATGCGCCAAGTTCTTCAACGGTCATCCCGTCCACGCCTGCCGCTCCTTTATTCCTTACGACTTGCAGATACGCCGCATTTAGATTATCCCTGCTTAATATCTGCTCCATGAGACTGCTTGTGTCCATGCGTTGTTTCCTTTCTGCCCCTTTTGCCTTTGCCGCCTTTGAAGTCATCGACAGGCGTATGCTCCGGCTACGAAGTGGAACGTACTTCAACTGATTGATTGTTCAGCCCTTCGCTCCGTCCCCATTACAGGAACTTCCTCACTACTATGGCTTCTGCTGACTTCTCACAATTCGTTGTTACTACGGCTAATGAGACCGCCTGTGAGACCTCCCCAGTTAAGGTGCGTGTTCTTTTCCTCCATGTACCTGCCGCATTTACTCGTACTTCCGGCAACCTTTTGGACTTCAGTGCCTTTTGCCACCTTATCCGTATTTCCGAGCCTTATATGCGGTTCCTGTCCGTCAGGTCAGAGGTTTGCTTACAGCTTCTTTCAGATTCCGTCTCACGGCGGACACCCTTGCTGTTCGGCTATGTGCTTCGTTGTTGCCTACGCGCACTTGGGACTTTCACCCATTAGAAAACGCCCATGCTGGGCAAACAAAATAGACGTTTCATGTTTTCACACAAAACGTCTATTCCTTGCATTATGGAAAAGAGTATCGTATAATCTTGATAAATGGTTTCCTAGCTGGAACTGAGCCAGCTAAC
>CAJKXC010000110.1 GCA_905203765.1 uncultured Bacteroides sp. | reverse complement strand
CCCTTTGGAAATTCCTCACCTACGACATCTGGCGTATTACGGAAGATGAAGTCACCCGTACGACTTTTTCCATATACAATATCATCAAGACCATCTACCTCTGCATCAACCGCTTCACCAAAGACCGGATTGTGAACAAGGCCTCGGCATTGACCTACAGCTCGCTGCTTGCCATCGTGCCCATCCTTGCCATCCTGTTCGCCATCGCCCGTGGCTTCGGATTCGACAACCTGATGGAGAGCCAGGTCGTCAACGGCTTCGGCGGTCCTACAAAAACCACGGAAGTCATCTTGCAGTTCGTCAACTCCTACCTGTCGCAAACCAAGAGCGGCATCTTCATCGGAGTAGGTCTTATTATGTTGCTGTGGACTGTGCTAAATCTGATTAACAACCTGGAGATAACCTTCAACCGCATCTGGCAGGTGAAGAAAGCACGCAGCATGTACCGCAAAATCACCGATTACTTCTCCATGCTCCTGCTCATGCCCATCCTGATTGTGGTGTCCGGTGGTCTTTCCATCTTCATGAGCACGATGGTGAGGAACATAGAGGACTTCACCCTGCTCGCCCCTATCGGCAAGTTCATGATCCGCCTCATACCTTTTGTCCTGACGTGGTGTATGTTTACGGCGCTATACATCTTCATGCCGAACACGAAAGTCAAGTTCAAGCATGCGCTCATATCCGGCATCCTGGCAGGTACGGCGCATCAGGCATTCCAGTTCCTCTATATCAGCAGCCAGTTGTGGGTATCCCGCTACAACGCCATCTACGGTAGCTTTGCCGCCCTTCCCATGTTCCTGCTGTGGTTGCAGGTGTCCTGGACTATCTGCCTCTTCGGTGCCGAACTGACCTACGCCGGCCAAAACATCAAGAACTTCAGCTTCGACAAGGATGCGCGCAACATCAGCCGCCGCTATCGCGACTTTATCTCCATACTTATCATGTCCCTCATCGCCAAGCGTTTTGAACAGAACGCCCCACCCTACACCGCCGAAGAAATCTCCGAAGAGTGCCAGATTCCGATACGCCTGACGAACGAAACCCTCTACGAATTGCAAGAGATTGACCTGCTGCACGAAGTGGCAACAGATGAAAAGAGCCAGGACATCGTCTACCAACCTTCGATAGACATCAACCAACTGAACGTCGCCCTTCTGCTGGACAGATTGGATACGCATGGCTCGGAAGACTTCAAGATTGATAAGGACAACGAGTTCAATAAGCAGTGGGGCGCCTTACTTGCCGCACGCGAAGAGTATTACAAGAGTGCAAGCAAGGTACTACTGAAAGACTTATAAGAAGAAGCCGCCTATTTATACTGTATCATCCTGCTGATATACTTCCCTATAATATCAAACTCCAGGTTCACCACGCTGCCCACCTTGAAAGCATGGAAGTTGGTATGCTCGAAAGTATAAGGAATTATCGCTACCTGGAAAGTATCGTCCGTAGGATTGCATACCGTCAGGCTGACGCCATTCACCGTCACCGAACCTTTATCCACCGTGATGTATCCGCGTTTTGCCATCTCCTTGTCAAAGGCATATTTGAAAGTGAAGTAATAACTGCCTTCCGCATCATCTATCGCAATGCAAGTCGCCGTCTGATCCACATGTCCCTGAACAATATGCCCGTCCAATCGGCCGTTCATCATCATGCTCCGTTCCACATTCACTTCATCCCCTACCTTCAGCAAGCCGAGGTTGGAACGTTCCAGCGTCTCTTTCATCGCCGTCACCGTATAGGTATCGTCCGTCATGCTCACTACCGTCAGGCAAACCCCGTTATGAGACACACTCTGGTCTATCTTCAATTCATTCACGAATGAGCATTTGAAAGTGAAATGCACATTCTCCTGGTCTTTGACCATCGCCACCAGTGTGGCGCATTCTTCTACAATTCCGGAAAACATAGAGGTATTTATTTATTAAATTGTTTACTGATTGTCGCTCACCGAGCGGCTACAAAGATACGAAAAGCCTTGCATATAGGCACAAAAAAAGGAAGCTTTTCACAAAGCCTCCTTT
>CAJKXC010000109.1 GCA_905203765.1 uncultured Bacteroides sp. | reverse complement strand
GGGGTGTGAAATTCTTCAGGCGCAGCTTGATTTGATGTTCCGCCGCCGGGTCGAGGTAAAGCTCGAAGTTGTCGTCGTACTTCTGATGCGGCTCTCCATAGAGGCTGACCATTGACTCCGGATCCACTTTCAGACGGTCGCAGTCCGCCTGCGTCAGTTGGTAACCGCCGGCACCTTGGGCGATGGAGGTTACACCGGTCGTGGTGAAAAGGAGATGCACATCACCCGTGAGGGCTTTCGGAACGGAGATAAGGGGATGGGAAACGGTCGGGTTATAAATGCTGTATAGGTCTATGTAAGCCCCGGCAGCGGTCTTTCCCCCGTTCAGCACGAGGGTGGCGCCATACCAGACGCTTACACAGCACGAACCGCTGACTGCCGTGCAAGACAATTCGCAGCCGTCACCCAGTTCCAATGCCGCTTTCTCGCCGACAGCCACAATCATGGTTTCATATTGCCCGTTCAATGCCACGTCTTTGCCCAGCGTAATCCTGCCGTTGTAAACACCTACCGCGGAGTTCATACCTTGTCGGACCAGATTGATATTGGTGAGTTCGATATAAACGGCATCGGCGTCGGGGCTGGAATTGCCGAGGAAGTGGAAGTTGTTGCCTTCCCCTTCCCAGGTGAGGGTGTGGCCGCCGTCTATCTTGAAGTGGCCGCTGCCGTTTATGGGAGGGGTGTTGTAGTCACCTCCCGCGGGTATCGTGATGTCGGCGCCCAGCGTGACGAGTGTCGGAGCGTCGGCCGAGGTGCCGCCCGTCTGCAGGGCGTCGAGCAGGGCGTCGTAGGTGGTGACGGTGATACCTTCCGGCACGGGCTCCGTTACCGGATCGTCCTTGCTGCACGAAGCAAAGACTACTGTTGCACATAGCACTAACAAAGAACAAATCTTTTTCATGTTGTTTTATATTTGATTAATATTCATGGGAAAACAAAAAAGCGCAGAGCGGTTTATGCCCTACGCAGCAAAAATATAATGAAAATTTTGGATGATTGGTGCACGTTTACGCATATCTGACGTCGAAACGTGCAACACAAGTGTTTTTGTGGATTTATTGTATGTTGGAACAAGCTGTATCGCCAAATATACAACAGTTTGGAGGTGTTATCTATTTTTGTACTCGGTAAAGGATCCCCTGTTATCTCCCGGAAGATTTTACAGAAATGGCTTTTGTGGGCAAAACCCGAAAGCTCGGCAATCCTCTCCATTGTATAATCCGGATGTTTCGCCATTTGCTCTGTGGCGTATTCTACCCGTTTATTGTTCACCCAACGTTTGAAACTCACCCCGTAAGTCGAATTGATGAATACAGATAGTTTCCGTTCCGGGATATGCAGAGCCTCGGCATAGTCGCCCAGCACAACACCCTGCTGGAGATACAATAATAGTTTTGCCATTTCATCTTCCAGTTCCCTGTCTCCTTCACTCTCCTTTGTCGGCTGCGATTCTTCCTTCTCCTCTATCGCGGGCAAAGCCTCATAGTAAAGTTTGTATTGGTAGTTGATATACCTCACTCCAAAGTCAAAGTAGTACACTGTAATCACCACCGTGATTATTCCGTCGAATAACGGGGCAGGAAATATACTGAACACCAGAACGGCAATACCGATGCAGGCAGCCTCGTAGAACAGTCTCGAAGCCCACCGGAATTCATATTTGTCGGTGTCGGAGAAATAGTTCTCAATCTTGGCCATATAATTCCGTTGCTCACGCCGGAATAAACGGACGTAAATCACGATCTGCGTCAGATAAGTAGCCGCAAATACAGTTCTTAACAAAAGAACCGGATTCGTGATATTCGCTATATACTCATCCACCGAATAGATCCTCACATCAGGAAATAGAAGTATCGTTAATAGATAGAGTCCCACAAAAAACAATGTCGGACAGAGGTGTCGCAAAATATTTCGCCGGCAAACGTATGGTGAATGAAAAAGTATCAGTACGATAAAAGTAAAAAGCGCCGCCTGCAACTGTGCCGCAACGAGCACAGGCATTGCAAATATATCGGCAACACTCTCCTGCACCCTGTTGTAAAGGATAAGCGCATTGCACAGAGCCACGATAATCGATGCAATACTTAGGAATCGTGTAAGCACTCAATTAAGGGCATACCCTTTAATTTGGGCACTGTTGAAGTGCCCA
>CAJKXC010000108.1 GCA_905203765.1 uncultured Bacteroides sp. | reverse complement strand
AAAGTACAGGGACGTGGTTCGAAAACAGGCGATCCGCATTTCGGAAGCCATGCCTGGCCAAGTATGTGCTCGGCTATCTTGACGATAGTAGACGATAGCAAAGTCGATCCGTTGTTGGACACCTTGCATATAATGGACTTGGAAACCGAACAATTAGGTTTGCGTGCATTTGTGTGGAACATTGAACGGACGATCTGACCGATGTCCGGCATGTAAATAAGTAAAAAGGGAGAATCTCATAAATAATGTAGATTCTCCCTTCTTTTTTATTGCTTTTCTCTATCTTTGCAGCCTGAAAATGTCCGGCACCGATGAAGGCCTCCTCCGGCACCGATGAGGAGATGGTTCGGCACCGAGGAAGAGGTAGCTCGGCACCGGGTAAAAACAAGAACTAAAATAGTGCCTATATCTACTTGTAAAGATGGAGATAATAAAGAATTATTTGAAATATTCGTTGTGGTTCGTACTGATTGTGTTTGCAGTCTTACTCGGGCTTCATTGGCTTCCGGCGCTGACTATTGACGGGCACACGATGAGGCGTGTAGACCTTTTGAGCGACCTTCGTTATCCGGAATCAGAGACTGCCGCAGCTGATTCGGACAGCATCCCTTTGCCTCCTGTTGTAAAACCTGCCTTTGTAGATACCTGTCGTACAGGTATGACTTGCATTGAAGATTACAGTGATTCCACTCTCCGGGGGATGACTCCTTTTTATAAAGCACTTGACCGTGTCTCTTCCGATGACTCCGATGACAAACAGGTGCGTATTGCCGTATTCGGAGATTCCTTTATCGAAGCGGATATCTTTACGGCTGACTTACGCGAAATGCTTCAGAAACAATTCGGCGGTTGTGGTGTAGGTTTTGTTACCATCACTTCCATGACAAGCGGTTACCGTCCTACGGTGCGACATACGTTTGGCGGATGGTCCAGTCATGCGGTAACAGACAGTGTCTATTTCGATAAGAAGAAACAAGGCATATCCGGTCATTATTTCGTTCCCCGCAACGGAGCTTATGTAGAACTGCGCGGGCAAAATAAATATGCCTCCCTGCTCGATACTTGCCAGCGTGCCTCCATCTTCTTCCATAGCAGAGACTCCGTCCTCCTTTCTGTCCGTGTGAACAAAGGAGAAAACAAGAATTATTCATTAGGCCCTTCCGACGGATTGCAGCAAATCCAGGTGGACGGGCGCATCGGCTCTATCCGTTGGACAGTAGACCGTGCAGACTCTACATTGTTCTATGGTTTGGCAATGGATGGAAAGAAAGGAATCATTCTCGACAACTTCTCGTTGCGTGGCAGTTCCGGTCTTTCTCTGCGGGGCATTCCTCCACAGATGTTGAAACAGTTTAACCGTCAACGTCCTTACGACCTCATTATCCTCGAATATGGTTTGAATGTAGCTACCGAACGGGGACGTAATTATGATAACTATCAAAAAGGACTGCTCACAGCTATCGAGCATTTGAAAGAATGTTTCCCACAAGCAGGAATCCTGTTGTTGAGCGTCGGCGACCGTGATTCTAAAAACGAGAACGGTGAACTTCGTACCATGCCCGGTGTGAAGAATCTGATTCGTTATCAGCAGAACATTGCTGCTGAAAGCGGCATTGCATTCTGGAATATGTTTGAAGCAATGGGCGGAGAGGGCAGCATGGCAAAACTCGTTCATGCCAAACCCTCTATGGCAAACTACGATTATACACATATAAATTTCCGTGGCGGCAAGCATTTGGCGGGACTACTTTATGAAACGATGATTTATGGTAAGGAACAATACGACAGGAGGCGTGCTTATGAGCAAGAATAATCTGCAGTCTGTCTTTATTCTTATTCTCGCCGGTATGTTGAGTGTTCCTTGTTTCCTTGCGGAAGCAATCGCACAAGATCGTATACCTGTATGTCCTCCACTGGGAAAGACCGCAAAACTTATAAAGCCCTTACGGGAAATGAACTGGGCGAATGATACGATCACTGTACAAATATCCTTCCCTTCAGCTTTCCGCGAAACTGGTCGGAACGAAGTTATTGACAGCATCGCTCTGCTGGCTCCCGTCTTCGAACATCTCCGCCAAGTGCGTGCCGGACTCTCCGAAGATACAGTCCGCATCGTTCATATTGGCGACAGCCATGTACGTGGGCATATCTACCCTCAAACCACCGGTGCCCGTTTGACAGAAACTTTCGGTGCTGTTTCTTATATAGATAAAGGCGTCAACGG
>CAJKXC010000107.1 GCA_905203765.1 uncultured Bacteroides sp. | reverse complement strand
GTACACTTGCTCAACTTGCTTTGTTTGCCCGCTATCGTGCTGGTTTACTATTATAAGAAAACTCCGAATGCCACCGCAAAAGGTTCATTGCTTGCCCTTTTCGGTTCCATGGTGCTCGTGGCAGCCGTGCTCTACGGCATTGTGCCGGGTATCGTGAAAGTAGGCGGCTGGTTCGAACTGTTGTTTGTCAACGGATTGGGAATGCCGTTCAACACCGGAGTAGTGGTCTATATCATCCTGCTTGCAGCAGCGCTGATCTGGGGTGTTTACGAAAGTTACACGCAAAAGAGCAAGGCGCGCATGGCTGTCTCCTTTATACTGACGATTGCACTGCTCGGTATCCCGTTCTACGGACATGGAGCCAGCAGTATCCTCATCGGTATCCTCGTAATCGGCGTATTGGCTATCTATCTTGCCCCGCAGATGCAGGAAAAGATGAAAGAGAAATGGCGTATTTCGGCGCGCACGCTGAACACGACATTGCTGTGCACGATGATGATCGTTATCGGCTATTCGTCTTATGCACTGATCGTTATCCGCTCTACCGCCAACACGCCCATGGACCAGAACTCACCGGAAGATATCTTCACGCTGGGCGAATACCTCGGTCGTGAGCAGTATGGCACACGCCCGTTGTTCTACGGCCCTGCTTTCTCCTCCAAAGTGGCACTCGACGTAAAAGACGGTTATTGCATTCCCCGCCAGTCAGAAACAGGCAGCAAGTATGTCCGCAAGGAAAAGACTTCGCCGGACGAAAAAGACTCTTATATCGAACTCCCCGGACGTATCGAGTATGAATACGCACAGAATATGCTTTTCCCGCGTATGTACAGTTCCTCGCACGCCCCGCTCTACAAGCAATGGGTTGACATCAAGGGACATGACGTACCTTACGACCAATGCGGAGAAATGGTCATGGTGAATATGCCTACCCAATGGGAGAACATCAAGTTCTTCTTCTCCTACCAGTTGAACTTCATGTACTGGCGTTACTTCATGTGGAACTTCGCCGGACGCCAGAACGACATTCAGGGTAGCGGAGAAATAGAACACGGCAACTGGATTACCGGTATTCCGTTCATCGATAACCTGCTCGTAGGCAATCAGGAATTCCTGCCGCAGGACCTCAAGAATAACAAAGGACACAATGTATTCTACTGCCTGCCGTTGCTGCTCGGACTGATCGGGCTTTTCTGGCAAGCCTACCACAGTCAGCGTGGTATCCAGCAGTTCTGGGTAGTATTCTTCCTGTTCTTCATGACGGGTATCGCCATTGTGCTCTACCTCAACCAGACGCCTGCACAGCCTCGTGAACGAGATTATGCATACGCCGGTTCATTCTATGCCTTTGCCATCTGGGTAGGTATGGGTGTGGCAGGTGTTATCCGGCTATTGCGGGAGTACTGCAAGATGCAGGAACTTCCTGCCGCTGCTCTGGCTTCCGTTCTCTGCCTGTTTGTCCCCATTCAAATGGCAGGACAGACGTGGGACGACCACGACCGTAGCGGCCGCTTCGTAGCCCGCGACTTCGGCCAGAACTATTTGATGACCCTGCAGGAATCAGGAAACCCGATTATCTACACCAACGGTGATAACGATACCTTCCCTCTGTGGTACAACCAGGAAACGGAAGGCTTCCGTACCGATGCCCGCACTTGTAACCTGAGTTACTTGCAGACCGACTGGTACATCGACCAGATGAAGCGTCCGGCATACGATTCGCCCTCTCTCCCTATCACATGGGACCGCGTCCAATACGTGGAAGGACAGAACGAGTATATCTCTATCCGCCCGGAAATGAAGAAGCTCATCGACAACTACTTCAAGCAGGCCGAAGAACTGGCAGCACAGGGAGACACCACCGTATTGTCTCTCGTCCACTCTATCTTCGGAGAGAACCCGTATGAACTGAAGGAGATTATCAACCGCTGGATGCTCGGCAAGAACGACCAACTGAAGGAGCTGCTCAAGAAAAGCGGACAGGGAATCGAACTTCCTCTGATCCCGACGGACAGTATCGTGATGAAAGTGGATGCGGAAGCCGTGCGCCGTTCCGGCATGAAGATACCGGAAGCCTTGGGTGACTCTATCCCCGAATATATGACTATCTCGCTGAAAGACGCCAACGGCAACCCGAAACGCGCGCTTTACAAGAGCGAACTGATGATGCTCGAAATGCTGGCCAACGCCAACTGGGAACGCCCGATCTATATGGCAATCACCGTAGGCAGCGAAAACCACCTCGGCATGGATAACCACTTCGTTCAGGAAGGTCTTGCCTACCGCTTCACTCCGTTCGAGACGGACAAGCTGAACAGCAAAATCGACAGTGAAAAGATGTACGACAACCTGATGAACAAGTTCAAGTTCGGCGGTA
>CAJKXC010000106.1 GCA_905203765.1 uncultured Bacteroides sp. | reverse complement strand
TAATGCGTTTCGTATTATTAGGCAACTAATAATAATATTTGTATTTTTGCGCCAAATATTACGTAGAACTATGACTAAATTAAGTGTAAACATAAACAAGATTGCTACGCTGAGAAATGCTCGCGGAGGGAATGTACCCGATGTAGTAAAGGTGGCGCTTGATTGTGAGTCTTTTGGCGCAGACGGCATCACTGTTCATCCCCGTCCTGACGAACGTCACATTCGTCGTTCGGATGTATATGATTTGCGTCCCCTGTTGCGGACTGAATTCAATATCGAAGGGTATCCGTCACCGGAATTTATAGATCTTGTGCTGAAGGTAAAGCCACATCAGGTCACATTGGTTCCCGATGATCCTTCACAGATCACTTCTAACTCCGGTTGGGACACGAAAGCTAATCTGGAATTTCTGACTGAAGTCCTCGACCAGTTCAACAGTGCAGGTATCCGCACTTCCGTTTTTGTAGCTGCTGATCCCGAAATGGTGGAATATGCGGCAAAAGCCGGAGCCGACCGCGTTGAACTTTATACCGAACCCTATGCGACGGATTTCCCGAAGAATCCGGAAGCAGCCATTGCCCCTTTTATCGAAGCGGCCAAAACTGCCCGTAAACTGGGTATCGGCCTGAATGCCGGACACGACCTGAGTCTTGTAAATTTAAACTATTTCTATAAAAACATTCCCTGGGTGGATGAAGTCTCTATCGGTCACGCATTGATTAGCGATGCACTGTACTTGGGACTGGAACGTACTATCCAGGAATATAAAAACTGTCTACGCTCATGAATGCAATGATCTTGTTAGCCCAAGGGGCTATGAATATGGCTGACTCGCTGGCTACCGCCAACCCCGTACTGACGGAGGTAAACGCTCCCGAAATGAATATGCTTGATATGGCTATCAAGGGTGGTTGGATTATGATTGTGCTGGGTGTGTTGTCCGTAGTCTGCTTTTACATCTTGTTCGAACGTAATTATATGATTCGCAAGGCGGGAAAAGAAGACCCGATGTTTATGGAACGTATCAAAGACTATATTCATAGTGGTGAGATCAAAGCAGCCATTAACTATTGCCGGACGATGAACACTCCTTCGGCCCGTATGATTGAGAAAGGTATCAGCCGTCTGGGACGTCCGATCAACGATGTACAGGCCGCTATTGAAAATGTGGGTAACATTGAAGTTGCGAAACTGGAAAAAGGGCTGACCGTAATGGCGACCATTTCCGGCGGTGCCCCGATGCTCGGATTCCTCGGTACGGTGACAGGTATGGTGCGCGCATTCTACGAAATGGCGAACGCCGGAAGCGGAAATATTGATATTACATTACTTTCCGGCGGTATCTACGAAGCAATGATTACTACTGTCGGCGGTCTGATTGTCGGTATTATTGCCATGTTTGCCTACAACTATCTGGTGATGCTGGTAGACCGCGTGGTAAACAAGATGGAATCTCGTACCATGGAATTTATGGACTTGCTGAACGAACCGGCTCAGAAGTGATTCGTATTCCCCGAACTTATAACTTTATAATAACTCATAAACGTGGGATTAAAAAGAAGAAATAGAGTATCGCCCAATTTCAGCATGGCTTCCATGACGGACGTCATCTTCCTGTTGCTGATATTCTTTATGATAACCTCTACGGTGGTGTCGCCCAATGCTATCAAAGTCCTGTTGCCGCAAGGCAAGCAGCAGACTTCGGCCAAACCGCTGACAAGAGTGGTTATCGATAAAGACTTGAATTTCTATGCCGCTTTCGGCAATGAAAAAGAGCAGCCGGTGGCGCTGAACGATCTGACTTCATTCTTGCAGAGTTGCGCAGAGAAGGAGCCGGAAATGTACGTGGCATTGTATGCAGATGAATCGGTACCTTACCGTGAGATCGTAAGGGTATTGAACATTGCAAACGAGAATCATTTTAAGATGGTGTTGGCTACACGCCCGCCTGAAAATAAATAAGAAACAATGGACAGAAGAAAAAAGGGTGAATACATAGGAGCGCTCGGTGCACTGTTGGTGCATGTGGCAGTGATTGCTCTTTTGATTCTGGTGAGCTTTACTGTCCCTCAACCGGATGAAGATGCAGGCGGAGTGCCTGTAATGATGGGAAATGTAGACGCAGCGAGTGGCTTCGATGATCCCTCTCTGGTAGACGTGGATATCATGGATGAAGATGCGGCAGCACCCGCGGAAACAGCACCGGAACTTCCTTCGGAACAGGATTTATTGACGCAGACTGAAGAGGAAACAGTAACCCTGAAACCTAAGACGGAAGAACCGAAAAAAGAAACGGTGAAACCTAAAGAGGTGGTCAAGCCGAAAGAACCGGTGAAGAAGCCCGAAAAAACGGAAGCCGAAAAAGCTGCGGAAGCGAAACGGCTGGCAGAAGAAAAAGCGGAACGTGAACGTAAGGCTGCCGAAGAAGCTGCCAGAA
>CAJKXC010000105.1 GCA_905203765.1 uncultured Bacteroides sp. | reverse complement strand
AGGGAGATGCCTTTGCGGATAATCAGTGCGCCACCCGGTTGGATAAGCGTGGTATAATGCTCGAAACTTTCCAGGTAGGCTTGTTCTGTGCCGTAGATGTCCAAATGATCGGGGTCGGTAGATGTGATTACGGTCATATAGGGCGACAGCCAGTGGAAAGAACGGTCGAACTCATCTGCTTCAATCACCGTGTAAGGGCTTGTTTGAGAGAGTAGCAGGTTGGTGCCGTAGTTCTTCGAGATTCCTCCGAGAAAAGCGGTACATTCCACGTGCGATTGATGGAGCAAATGGGCTGTCATCGTCGATGTGGTTGTTTTTCCGTGAGTACCTGCCACGCACAGACCTTTGCTCGAATGGGTAATTGTTCCCAATACTTGGGCGCGTTTCTGTATTTCGAATCCGTTGTTGCGGAAATAAACGATTTCTTCATGTTCCTGCGGAACGGCGGGCGTGTATATGACTAACGTGCTTTCCTTGTCTTTGCAGGCTTCGGGAATCAGGTCGACGTTTTCTTCATAATGTATTTGTGCACCTTCGGCAATCAGGGTTTCAGTCAATGGAGTAGGGGTACGGTCATATCCGGCCACTACCTTGCCTTTGAAGAGGAAGTAGCGTACAAGTGCACTCATACCGATGCCACCGGCACCTACGAAATAGACTGATTTTATCGTTTCTATATTCATTTCTTCTGTTTTTTATTTTAGTACGGATTACGTCGTTTGATCCCGGGGCTATACCGCTACTTCAACCTGTGTGCAATCCGATAATCTATTTATCTGTTTTTTTGCTTCTGTTTATCAGCTCTTTGCTTCCGCCAGTTTGATAACCTCCTGTGCGATGATTCTCGCAGAATCGGGCAAAGCCAGCTTGGCGATATTCTCTGTCAGTTCTTTCAGTTTCTGTTCGTCATTGACGGTGGATAATGCTACATCCATCAAGGTTGTTTCCGCTTCACTGTCTTTGACGTAGATAGCTGCCTGTTTGTTCACCAATGCTAAGGCATTCTTAGTCTGATGGTCTTCCGCTACGTTGGGCGAAGGCACTAAGATAACAGGTTTATGTAACAGGCAGAACTCTGAAATAGAACCTGCCCCTGCACGGGAAATCACAAGATCGGCTGCTGCGTATGCGGCTGCCATGTCTTTGATGAAATCCGTTACATATAAGTTCGGAAGTGCGCCTGCAGCTTTCACGGCTTCTTTCACTTGCGGGTAATAGTATTTGCCCGTTTGCCAGATGAATTGCACGTCCGTGTTTTCTTTGATGGTTGCCAGTCCGGCTGTCAGCGTATTGTTGATGGTACGTGCACCCAGACTGCCGCCTACAATCAGAATCGTTTTTTTGCCGGGCTGTAAGTTGAAGGAGCGCAATGCTTCTTCTTTAGACGGCATATCCTTTGTCAGGTTTTGGCGGACAGGATTCCCCGTCATAATAATCTTGTCGGCAGGGAAGAACTTTTCCATTCCGTCATAAGCTACACAAATCACTTTTGCTTTCTGTGCCAGGAGCTTATTGGTCACTCCGGCATAAGAGTTTTGTTCCTGGATTAATGTCGGTACTCCCATCATTCCGGCAGTCTTCAATGTAGGTCCGCTTGCATATCCGCCTACGCCTACCGCCACTTGTGGGCGGAAGTCCTTGATAACTTTGCGTGCTTTCCACTGGCTGCGCATCAGTTTAATCAATACAGATACATTTTTCCATAAACGTTTGCGGTCGAATCCGGCAATCGGAAGCCCGATAATACGGTAGCCTGCATCGGGAACCCGTTGCATTTCCATACGTCCTTCAGCACCTACAAAGAGAATTTCTGCGTCGGGGCGTAGCTCTATTATAGCGTTTGCGATAGAGACGGCAGGAAAGATATGTCCTCCTGTTCCTCCACCACTGATAATAATTCTAAGTTCTTTTTCCATCCTAATTCTTTTTTCTATCCGTTGTTCAACGTTTTTCGTTCACCACTCACCGTTCATCACTTACCGTTTATCAATATCATGCTCATCTTCAAACTTGGCATCGCTGTTCAGAATCTGTGCTGTCGGTTCGGCGGCAGTCTGTGCCTCGGAACTTGCAGCTGCATCTGCCTCTAATTGCAGTTGGATCTGTGCATCGTGCGCTTTTTGTTCTTCCAGATGGGCGGTATATCGGCTTACACTTAATATCATACCGATATAAGCGCAGTTGATTAACGTACTTGTACCTCCTTTGCTGACCAAAGGCAGGGGCTGGCCGGTGACGGGGAATAATCCGACGGCAACCATCATATTCAGTATTGCTTGCGACACCAGTAGCAACGCAATGCCCATAACGAGAAAGGCGGGGAAGGTTCGCTCGCATTTCTGGGCGATTCGTCCGGCTCGCATCAGCAGCCATAGATAGAGGAACACCACAAATATTCCTCCGATTAATCCCATTTCTTCAATCACAATCGCAAAGATAAAATCGGAGAATGCCTGGCTAAGGAAGTCGCGTTGTATCGAGTTTCCCG
>CAJKXC010000104.1 GCA_905203765.1 uncultured Bacteroides sp. | reverse complement strand
ACAAGCGGAATAACTGAACGTTTTTTGTCGTTATTTTAACGTCGTAATGTTAAACAAGACGTGAATATTAACAATTAAAACAATAGAAAGAATAGTATGAAACAGACAACAAAAAACATCCTTGGGGTTGCAGCAATCGTACTCCTTAGTTCAGGAGTAGCCGGTTTAACTACTTATAAGATGCTGAATAAGGAAGAACCTGCTCCATTCAGCGAGTTGTTCCAACAGAACCCGAATAATCTGCAGTTGGCAGCTTTCCAGGCAACGGATGCCCAGCCTGTGGACTTGACGCAAGCAGCAGAGAACTCAGTTCATGCTGTGGTGCATATACGAGCAAAGCAATTAGGTAAAACCCAAACCGTGCAGACTATGCCGGACTTCTTCGATTTCTTCTTCGGAGACGGCCGCGGTCAGCAACGCCAGATTCAGACTCAGCCGCGTGTCGGTTTCGGTTCCGGTGTAATCATTTCCAAAGACGGATATATCGTGACCAACAATCACGTAGTGGAAGGGGCTGATGAAATCACTGTGAAGCTGAACGACGACACTGAACTGAAGGGACGTATCATCGGTACCGACCCCAGCACTGACCTGGCGCTGATTAAGATTGAAGGTAAAGATTTCCCGACCATCCCGGTAGGTGATTCCGACCAACTGAAAGTAGGTGAATGGGTATTGGCAGTAGGTAACCCGTTCAATCTGAACTCTACCGTAACAGCCGGTATCGTTAGTGCGAAAGCTCGCTCTATCGGTGCTCCTGCCGCCAACGGACAAGGTGCAAACATCCAGTCGTTCATTCAGACGGATGCCGCCATCAATCAAGGTAACAGTGGTGGTGCACTGGTAAATGCAAGAGGTGAACTGGTTGGTATCAACGCCATGCTTTACTCACCTACGGGTGCATATTCCGGTTACGGATTTGCCATCCCTACCAGCATCATGACAAAGGTAGTAGCCGACTTGAAACAATTCGGTACCGTACAACGCGTTCTTCTCGGAATCAAGGGTGGCTCTTTGGGTACAAGCTTGCAGATGGATGAAGAAACTGCTAAAGAAGTGAAGAAGAAAGCCGATGAACTGGGTGTGAAAGACGGAGTATTGGTTGCCGAGGTTATCGAAGGCGGTTCCTCAGCTGGTATATTGAAGGAGAATGACGTTATCGTGGCACTGGGTGGCAGACCTGTACATAAATTTACCGACCTGCAAGAGATATTGACTAAATATCGTCCGGGCGACAAGGTGAAGGTAACCGTAGTTCGTGACAAGAAAGAAAAAGAATTTGAAATCACCTTGAAGAACGAACAAGGCACCACGAAGGTAGTGAAAGATGCCGGAATGGACATTCTGGGTGCAGCCTTCAAGCCGGTATCCGACGAACTGAAGAAACAGCTGAGCCTGAGCTACGGACTGGAAGTAACGGGTGTTACCAGCGGTAAGATGGCTGATGCCGGTATCCGCAAAGGCTTCATTATCCTGAAAGCCAATAATCAAGTGATGAAATCGACAGATGATTTGGAAAAAGTGTTGAAGGATGCTACGAAGTCTCCCGAGCAGGTATTGTTTATCACGGGTATGTTCCCGTCAGGCAAACGTGCAAGCTATGCAGTAGACTTGACCCAAGAATAACAAAAACAGGTAAATAGGTAAGAAGATTGTAATTTAAGCAAACAAAGAAGAAAATAGGGTGTCGGCAGAACATTTGCCGGCATCCTTTTTGTTATTATAGATAAGATATAAATTAGGTAAAAAAGTTGCGGTGAGATTATTGTAACAAAATAATTTGTCGTAACTTTGCATCCCAAATCTGTTTTAGAAGAATGAGACAATTAAAAATCACAAAAAGTATCACTAACAGAGAGAGCGCTTCTCTTGATAAGTATTTGCAGGAAATCGGTCGCGAGGATCTCATTACTGTCGAAGAAGAGGTAGAGCTCGCTCAGCGCATCCGCAAGGGTGACCGTATCGCGCTTGAAAAGCTGACACGTGCCAATCTGCGTTTCGTTGTTTCTGTAGCCAAACAGTACCAGAACCAAGGTTTGAGTTTGCCCGACTTGATTAACGAAGGCAATTTAGGACTGATCAAGGCTGCCGAGAAGTTTGATGAAACACGTGGCTTCAAGTTTATCAGTTACGCGGTGTGGTGGATACGTCAGTCCATTCTGCAGGCTTTGGCAGAACAGTCGCGCATCGTGCGCCTGCCGTTGAACCAGGTGGGTTCGCTGAACAAAATCAGCAAAGCCTTCTCTAAGTTCGAGCAGGAAAACGAACGCCGTCCGTCTCCCGAAGAACTTGCCGATGAACTGGAAATCCCTGTTGATAAGATCTCTGACACGTTGAAGGTTTCGGGCCGCCACATTTCGGTGGACGCACCTTTCGTAGAAGGAGAAGACAACAGCTTGCTTGATGTGCTGGTCAACGACGACTCTCCCATGGCGGACCGCTCTTTAGTGAACGAGTCTCTTGCGAGGGAAATTGATAGAGCACTTTCTACGTTAACCGATA
>CAJKXC010000103.1 GCA_905203765.1 uncultured Bacteroides sp. | reverse complement strand
TCTCGAACGTGTCGGCTACAGTGGGAAATGACATCTGTACATTCCCCGACTATCCGGCAGACATCCGCGCCCCGCAAGGTTCGCTAACCGGTGTTTCCGGTTTCCAGGTCCACATCGGCGCCGGACAAGTTTACACTCCCGGAGACCGTTGCCACGTATTGGTGGCTATGAACCCTTCCGCACTGAAAACACAAATCAAATTCTGTAAACCGCAAGGACTTATCATCACCGACTCCGACTCATTCGAAGCCAGAGATTTGGAAAAGGCACAATTTAAAACCAACAATCCCTTTGAAGAATTAGGAATAAAACAGGAAGTATTGGAAGTTCCTATCTCTTCCATGTGCAAAGAGAGCCTGAAAGACTCCGGATTGGATAACAAATCAATTCTCCGTTGCAAAAACATGTTTGCACTCGGATTGGTTTGCTGGTTGTTCAACCGTAACCTTGCTGCTGCTGAAAAAATGCTGCGCGAGAAATTCGCCAAGAAACCCGAAATAGCAGAAGCTAATATTAAGGTATTGAACGATGGCTTCAACTACGGAGCAAACACTCATGCTTCTGTCTCTACTTATAAGATTGAAAGCAAAGCTCCGAAATCAAAAGGACTTTATACAGATATCAACGGTAATAAAGCAACCGCTTACGGACTGATTGCCGCAGCTGAAAAAGCAGGTCTGGGGCTCTACTTGGGTTCTTATCCTATCACTCCGGCTACTGATATTCTGCACGAATTAGCCAAGCATAAATCATTGGGAGTCAAAACTGTACAGTGCGAAGATGAAATAGCCGGTTGTGCTTCTGCAGTTGGTGCTGCTTTTGCCGGTGCTTTGGCAGTGACTACGACTTCCGGCCCCGGTGTTTGCCTGAAGAGTGAGGCGATGAACCTTGCTGTAATCGGTGAACTTCCATTGGTGATTGTCAATGTACAGCGTGGCGGTCCGTCTACCGGTCTTCCTACTAAATCAGAACAGACCGACTTATTACAGGCCCTTTACGGACGCAACGGCGAAAGCCCGATGCCTGTAATCGCCGCAACATCGCCGACCAACTGTTTCGACGCCGCTTATATGGCATGCAAGATTGCCTTGGAACACATGACTCCGGTTGTATTGCTGACTGATGCTTTCGTAGCTAACGGTTCTGCCGCATGGAAACTCCCTAATCTGGATGAATATCCTGCCATCAATCCTCCGTATGTGACCCCGGATATGGCCGGCAACTGGACTCCTTACCAACGTAATCCGGAAACAGGCGTACGCTACTGGGCTACTCCGGGAACTGAAGGATTTATGCACCGCATCGGTGGTCTTGAAAAGAGCAACGAAACAGGCGCTATCTCTACCGAACCCGAAAACCACAATAAGATGGTTCATCTGCGTCAGGCCAAAGTGGATAAAATTGCAGACTATATCCCCGAACTCGAAGTGTTGGGTGACGAGGACGCAGACTTATTGATTGTTGGCTGGGGCGGCACTTACGGACATCTTCGTCTGGCTATGGACTATATGCGCGAACATGGAAAGAAAGTGGCTTTCGCTCACTTCCAGTACATCAACCCGCTGCCGAAGAACACAGCCGATGTATTGCATAAATACAAGAAAATCGTGGTAGCTGAACAGAATCTGGGACAATTCGCAGGTTATTTGCGCATGAAAGTGCCCGGATTGAACATCAGCCAGTTCAACCAAGTGAAAGGACAGCCTTTCGTTACGAGAGAATTGATAGATGCATTCACTAAATTATTGGAGGAATAAAAGATGAGCGATAAAGTATATACCGTACAAGATTATAAATCAGGTCAGCCACGCTGGTGTCCGGGATGCGGTGACCACGCTTTCCTGAATTCACTGCACAAAGCCATGGCCGAATTGGGAACAGCTCCGCACGATATTGCCGTAATATCGGGTATCGGTTGTTCTTCCCGTCTGCCTTATTATGTAAATACATACGGTTTCCACACCATCCACGGACGTGCAGCCGCTGTTGCAACAGGAGCCAAAGTAGCTAATCCTAATTTGACTATCTGGCAGATTTCCGGTGACGGTGACGGTTTGGCAATTGGTGGTAACCACTTCATCCATGCATTACGCCGTAACGTCGACCTGAATATGATTCTTCTGAACAACCGTATCTACGGTTTGACAAAGGGACAATATTCACCGACTTCAGAACGCGGACTTGTCACCAAATCATCTCCTTACGGAACAGTGGAAGACCCGTTCCATCCGGCAGAGCTGGCTTTTGGCGCCCGCGGACGTTTCTTTGCACGCTGCATTGCAGTAGATGGTGCCGCTTCTGTAGAAGTGTTGAAAGCAGCAGCCAATCACAAAGGTGCTTCTGTTGTAGAAGTTCTACAAAACTGCGTGATCTTCAACGACGGAACTCACGCCAGCGTTGCCACCAAAGAAGGACGTGCCAAGAATGCTATCTATCTGGAACATGGCAAACCTATGTTATTTGGTGAAAACAAGGAGTTCGGATTGATGCAGGAAGGCTTCGGGCTGAAGGCAGTGAAACTGGGTGAGAACGGTATCACAGAAAAGGATATCCTTATCCACGACGCACACTGCCAAGATAATACGCTTCAACTGAAACTGGCTTTGATGGAAGGTCCCGACTTCCCGATTGCACTCGGTGTAATCCGTGATG
>CAJKXC010000102.1 GCA_905203765.1 uncultured Bacteroides sp. | reverse complement strand
ACGCGGTATCACTGAACCGACTCCGACATTCTCTGCTTGCTTCGGTGCTGCTTTCTTGAGCTTGCATCCTACTAAATATGCAGAAGAACTGGTTAAGAAGATGAATAAGGTTGGTGCTAAGGCATACTTGGTTAACACAGGCTGGAACGGTAGCGGCAAGCGTATCTCTATCAAAGATACTCGTGGTATCATCGACGCTATCCTCGACGGTTCTATCGACAAGGCTCCTACTAAGGTTATTCCTTACTTCGACTTTGTTGTTCCTACTGCTCTTCCGAATGTTGATCCGAAGATCCTTGATCCTCGCGACACTTACGAATGTGCTTGCAAGTGGGAAGAAAAAGCTAAAGATTTGGCTGGCCGCTTCATCAAGAACTTCTCTAAGTTCACCGGTAACGAAGCTGGTAAGGCTTTGGTTGCAGCTGGTCCGAAACTCTAATAGCATTAGATTACATATTTTTAAGGCGGCTTCCGACAACGGAAGCCGCTTTTTTTGTTAGATTTGCGCTGAAGCAAATCTAATATACAACAGATTATGAAGAGTTTAAAGTTAATGTTATTAGGCGCGAGCCTGCTATTGTGTGCCGGATGTGGTGCACAAGCGCAAAAAGGAAGTGAAAGCACAAGTGCGGAAAACAGTAAAGAAAATGCGGTGATAGAGACCATCATGTCACGCCGCAGCATCCGCAAGTACAAACCGCAGGCAGTGAACCGCGACACCATGCAGGTCATTCTGAATTGCGGTATCAATGCCCCCAGCGGACAAAACAAGCAATCCTGGGAAATACGTGTAGTGGATAATCCGGAGTTCATCAACGGCATTACGGAAGTCTACAAGAAAGAGAATCCGAATGCTGCCAGCGACCCGGACTTCAAGAACATGTTCCGAAATGCATCTACAGTGGTATTCATTGCCAACGATCCTTCTTACGACCTTTCGCAGATAGACTGCGGACTGCTGGGCGAGAATATGATTCTTTCGGCTTGGTCTATGGGCATCGGCTCTTGCTGCCTGGGCGGCCCTACCCGCTTTATGACCTCTACTCCGGCTGCTGCCGAATACCTCAAACAACTGGATATCCCCGAAGGATACCAACTGCTTTACTGCATCGCTTTCGGTTACCCGGATGAAACACCTGCCGCCCGGCCGAGAAACGCTGCAAAGATTAAGTTCATCGACTGATAACATTCGTTCCGAATGACGGAAAAATGAGAAGGAGTGCTCCAACCATTCGGCAGGGCACTCCTTCTACTTTATATAACAACTAAAATTTACTGATTAAACCTTGTTGGCGCGCTTGCGTTCGTTTTCATCCAGAATCACTTTACGCATACGCATCGATTTAGGTGTTACCTCTACATACTCATCTTCCTTGATATACTCCAAAGCCTCTTCGAGTGAGAACTGTACGGGGGGAATCAGACGAGCCTTGTCGTCCGTACCGGAAGCGCGGGTATTGGTCAACTTCTTCGATTTGGTAACATTCACCACCAAATCCTTTTCGTGGGAGTGCTCACCAACGACCTGACCGGCATAAACTTCTTCCTGCGGGAAGATGAAGAACTTACCGCGGTCTTGCAGTTTATCAATGGCATAAGCAAAGGCAGTACCGCTTTCCATCGCAATGATAGAGCCATTGGTACGGCGCTCGATTTCGCCCTTATAGGGTTGGTATTCCTTGAAGCGGTGCGCCATGATAGCTTCACCGGCAGAAGCTGTCAGTACATTGGTACGCAGACCGATGATACCGCGCGACGGCATGTCGAATTCCAGATTCACACGCTCGCCGGCACTTTCCATCTTCACCATTTCACCCTTACGGCGGGTTACCATATCGATTATCTTGCTGGAATATTCTTCGGGAACGTTCACTGTGAGTTCCTCTATCGGTTCGTTTTTCACGCCGTCAATCTCCTTGAAGATTACCTGCGGCTGACCGACTTGCAACTCGTAGCCTTCGCGACGCATCGTCTCGACCAGTACCGAAAGGTGCAGCACGCCACGGCCGGAAACAATCCATTTGCCGTCTTCCTCACTCTTGCGCACACGCAATGCAAGATTCTTATCAAGTTCCTTCATCAGGCGGTCGTGGATGTGGCGGGAAGTCACAAACTTACCATCTTTGCCGTAGAAAGGAGAATCGTTAATGGTGAAGAGCATACTCATGGTAGGCTCGTCTATGGAGATAGGGGGCAGAGCTTCCGGATTTTCAAAGTCGCAAACAGTGTCGCCGATTTCGAATCCTTCGATACCGACCAGGGCGCAGATATCACCGGAAGATACTTCCTGTACTTTTGCGCGGCCCATACCTTCGAAAGTATGCAGCTCCTTGATTTTTGACTTGGTAATGCTTCCGTCGCGTTTGGCCAGAGATACATTCATACCTTCTTTCAAAGTACCGCGATGCACACGGCCTACGGCGATACGACCGGTATAAGAGGAGTAGTCCAAAGAAGTAACCAGCATCTGCGGAGTACCTTCCAACTGCGTGGGTGCAGGAATATTTTCCAGAATGCAGTCCAGCAAGGCATAGATATTGTCAGTCGGCTGTTGCCAGTCCGTACTCATCCAGCCGTTCTTGGCAGAGCCATAGATAACGGGGAAGTCCAGCTGGTCCTCAGTTGCGTTCAGGCTGAACATCAAGTCGAATACCATTTCGTATACTTCTTCCGGACGGCAG
>CAJKXC010000101.1 GCA_905203765.1 uncultured Bacteroides sp. | reverse complement strand
TTTCTATAAATCATTACACGATTTTCCGAATATGTGCACCACTAAGCCACAGTTAACATCCTTTAGCTTATTAAAAAGCTGATTATCTGCATATTAAACGCTTGTGTTCTCTCTTACTAAGAGAGAGCACAAAAGTTAAAAGATGCATATAGAAAAATATCAGCGTAAATCGCTTAATATCAATGCAATGCATAGAGGTTAAGGTCCCCAGACTATGCACGTATGCGAGCAAATCAACATCTTATTCAGCACTAAGGAATGCAAAAGACTGCGGAAAATATTGGTAAAGAAAACTGCGTTTGGTACGCCATGTACGCTTACAAAAGAGAAATGCTGGCACAGCAGGAACTAAAAAAGGCGAATATAGAGAATTTCATCCCCCTATGCTACACCGTTAAGGAGCAGCAAGGACGGAAAGAACGCGTACTCGCTCCCGCAGTATCAAACCTCGTCTTTGTACGTGCTACCCAGTCCGCTTTGACCGAATTCAAAGCCAGGCATTCCTATCTGCAATACATCACCCAACGAGAAGGTAACGGGCGAATATTGCTCGTTGTGCCCGGCAACCAGATGCAGGAATTCATCCGCGTTGCCAGCCACTACGAAGAAGACCTCACCTACTACAAGCCTGAAGAGATCTGCCTCACACGGGGCGATAGAGTCCGCGTTCATGGCGGAGTGTTCGACGGCGTGGAAGGAATCCTGGTAAAAGTAAAAGGAAAGCGCAGCAAGCGCATCGTTATACAGATACCCGGCATCATGGCGGTAGCGATGGCGGAGATAGAACCGGAGTTGATAGAAAAGATAGAAGGGTGGTAAATGTCACTCTACCACCCTATCGCTATTTCATCAGCCTTTGCAGGAACTTATACCGAACACACCTGCCAAAGCAGTTGCTACGGTAATAATCACTCTGAGGATTATACCCCATTTGGAAGAACTCTTTTCACTCATAATCATTGAAGTTTAAATAGTAAATAATAAAATGCGCAGCAACATTAGCACATTAGCACATTACCGCATTATCACATTTTTTACCCCATCGGGTTCTCGTCCAAATCTCCGTCGGAACCGCTGCCGGAACCGCCGCCACTGCCCGAACCCGAGCCGCCTTTGCCGGAAATATCGACCGTGGTCTGTCCCGCTTTCTGCGCCTTCAACAGCGCACGCGTCGCAGCCCGTGTAGGCACCGGACTGAATTCCATTCCCGCAAAGAGATTCCTCAAATCCTCGCCGGGAACATACTGAATATTAACACCCGTAATGTTAGTAGCCGTAAACTTCTCCGCCGTTTCCGCACCGCGGCTTGTCACCTGCAAGCGGAACTTGCCCAGCTCCCCGAAGTCCACCTGCTTACCCGAGCGCAATGCTTCGAACAGGTTCTCTACGGTAGAAATCAGCACGGCAGATACGTCCGCACGGCTCACGGTGGTTTGAGCGGCTACTTGCTTGGAGAGTTCTTTCAATGAAAGCTCTTCCGAAATTTGCGCTTTTGCATACGCTTTCTTGGGATCGTCCGCTTTCAGCGGATTGCCCATCATGGCAATACTGTAATTTAATGGCATAATCTTTTTGAATTAAAAATTAATAATTGAAAATTAAAAAATCGCTGTTCAGATCTGAATGATGATACAAAGATAAGATGGGGAGAGAGGGAGAATATGATTGCCGGACACAGTGGTGCGGAGATACAGAGGAAGGATGAGATATTATGACAGCAGCTTGCCTAAAATCACACAGAAGGCTGCGTTGCTTGTAGCAGATAAGTGCGTTGCCCGACGGAGCCTTCTCCGTAGGCCGACGCAGCCTTCTGTGTAAAACGGTGCAGCCGACTTGACAAGTTGACGACTTGACAAGTACTTTGCAACATTTTATACGCGTATATCTAAATTAGATAGTAGATAACGCTATCTACTATCTAATATTACTAATAACTATATATAGTTTGGAGAAATAGTTGACAACCCGTCAACTTGTCAATCAATCGGGAGCGGGAGCATAAGCAGCCATTGCCACTTGGGCCTGGCGGATCTCTTCGGCCGTACGCTCCACCACGCGGTAACCGCGCTGGCCTGCACAGCGGCTTGCCACATAGCCCTGCCTCTTCATGGCAAGACCGATCTTGATGGAAGAAAGCGGCTGCCGGATGGCAGCATTGATACGCTCCAGTATCCGGGCCGTAGTAACAAACACCGCATTCTCCCCCGGCAAGGGGCGACGATAATAAGTACCGATCAACTCCGACTCCAGGTCGGGAGCCTCAAAATGTTCATAATGGGCCTTCAAAGCATCTACTTCCGGCTGCTCGAACCAGTAGCGGAAACCGTCGCGCCACAGGGCGTAAGCCTGGCTGTAAACGCCGGCGTAGTCTATCGGGTGTTCGTAAGGGCTGTCCACCGCTTCCACCTCGAAGGGGAGCCAGCGACGGTTACCCGAAGTATCCGTCAGGAACTGGATGTTGTTGCCCGTGCCGCAGAGCGTGGCGATGTGCGCACGGTGCTCCTTGTTGTGACCGTAGGCGGCACGCTCGTTGATCTCCGGCAACGTGGTCAGCGCTTTCAGCTGGTTCAGCTCCGAAGGGCTCATGTTGTCGATCTCTTCCAGGCACACAAGCATAAACTCCGAAAGCGTGAACTGGTCATCCTTTGTCATGCGGTTGCTGTTGGTCTTGGTATAGAAGTAGCGGCGAAGCTCCGGCGGAAGAAGGTAGTTGAACCACGTGGTTTTGTAGATGCCCTGGCCGCCTACCAGCACCAGGATCTCATGGTTCACCTTGCCGTCCTCGAACAGCGTGGGCAGCATGCCCACCAGCCATTTTCGGAAGCATTCCGTAAAGCACTCCTGGCCGGCACGCAGGTGCACCATCCCGGCAAGGCGGGCGATATGGTCGGTCACCCCGTCCCACGGCGGAAGGCCTTCAA
>CAJKXC010000100.1 GCA_905203765.1 uncultured Bacteroides sp. | reverse complement strand
AGAACTGCTCATCGAAGCAGAAAGCTTCAGCCAGCGAGGCGGCTGGGTGCTCGACCAGCAGTTCATGGATCAGATGGGTTCGCCCTATCTCATGGCACATGGCATGGGCATCCCTGTGGCGGATGCTACGGCAGAAATCAACATTCCCCAGGCGGGCACTTACTACGTATATGCCCGTACTTACAACTGGACTTCACCTTGGACCGATGCCGAGGGCCCCGGAAAGTTCCGCCTGGCTTTAGGCGGCAAATTGCTGAAAGCTACATTAGGACATACAGGTAATTCCTGGCAATGGCAATTTGCCGGAAAGGCAGTATTGAAAGCGGGGACTACCACCCTTGCGCTGAAAGACCTCACCGGTTTCGACGGTCGTTGCGATGCCATTTACCTAACGACCGATGCGAACACGCAGCCCGCTACCTGGGATGCGGCAGAGACAGCCGCACTTCGTACCCGCCTGCGACAACAACAGACGGTGCCCGCTCATCAATACGACTTTGTGGTAGTAGGAGGGGGAATAGCCGGAATGTGTGCTGCCGCATCGGCTGCCCGATTAGGTTGTAAGGTAGCACTAGTGAACGACCGTCCTGTATTGGGCGGCAATAACTCGTCAGAGATTCGTGTGCATCTCGGCGGTATCATCGAAATGGGGCCTAATCAGGGATTGGGGCGTATGATACGTGAGTTTGGCCATGAGCGTTCCGGCAATGCCCAACCGGGCGACTACTATGAAGACCGGAAGAAGGAAGACTTTATAGATGCCGAAAAGAACATTACCCTTTATGCCTCTCAGCGTGCGGTAGCCGTGAAGATGCAAGGAGACCGCATTGTGTCAGTCACTATCCAGCACATCGAGACGGGCGAACAAACTGAACTTACTGCTCCTCTCTTTAGCGACTGCACAGGTGATGCTACCATAGGCTATTTAGCCGGTGCCGATTGGGCTATGGGACGTGAAGGCCGCGATGAATATGGCGAGAGCCTTGCTCCCGAGCAACCCGACTCATTGGTGATGGGGGCTTCTATACAATGGTATAGCAAGGATATGAAGAAGAAAACCTCATTTCCTCATTTTGAATATGGCGTGCGCTTTGACGCTGAAAACTGTGAGCCTGTAACCATGGGCGAGTGGAAATGGGAAACGGGTATGAACCGTAATCAAGTCAGCGAAGCTGAACGTGTACGCGACTATGGACTTTTGGTGATATATTCCAACTGGAGCTATCTGAAGAATCACTATAAAGACCATAAGAAGTACGCCAACCGTTCCCTCGACTGGGTGGCGTATGTTTCAGGCAAACGTGAATCACGCCGTCTCTTGGGCGACTACGTACTGTCACAGGACGATATAGACAAGAATGTGGCGCACGAGGATGCTTCGTTTACCACAACTTGGAGCATCGACCTTCACTTCCCCGACAGCGTGAACAGTGTCCGCTTTCCCGGCAATGAATTCAAGTCGGCTACGGTGCATCGTTGGATTCATCCTTATGCCGTTCCCTATCGCTGTCTCTATTCGCGCAATGTGGACAACCTCTTTATGGCAGGTCGCAATATGAGCTGCACCCATGTAGCTTTGGGTACGGTACGTGTGATGCGTACTACCGGCATGATGGGTGAAGTAGTAGGTATGGCAGCCGGACTCTGCCACAAGCATCGTGTAGAGCCGCGCGACATCTATCATCATCACCTGCCGGAACTGAAGCAACTTATGCAAGCGGGTCTGGGCAAACGCGATGTGCCCGATAACCAACGCTTCAACGAACCCAACAAATTGTTGGAAGTTCCGGGAGCTTACATCAAACCGTAGACAAACTATGAGCAAAAAAAATATTATCACGATATTTCTATCGGCAATATGTACCTTGCCGCTTTGGGGAGGACAACAGTATTACGCTTTTCTGAAAGGTGACACGCTACGTATGGGCAATAACTATATGGAACGCGTCATGCTGTGGAATAACGGTGCGCCTGTTACCATCAGCCTTACTGACAAGCAACACGGAAAAACCATTCCGGCACAGGGCAAACAACCCGATTTCTCGATTGTGAAAGGTATCCCTACGGATGCTACACTTACCGTGAACGAGATACCGACGAACGGCATCCACGCCAGTTATTTGCAGGCTACCGTGGCTTGCACTATCGGTTCGCTGAATATAGAGCGTCGCTATCGCATTTATGCAGACTGTCCCGCCATTGCTTGCGACACCTATCTGAAAGGGCAAGTGGAACTTTATCAGAATAAGGAGGATAACCGTTCTAACGCCGACCGCAAAAATATAGAGCACACGGCCGATATGGCTACGGGGGTGAAAACTCCCACGCTCGACAGGTTGCAACTATCCGGCAATCATTGGAGTGCCCGCACAATAGAGTTTTTCGACTACACCGATTGGAACGATAATCTGGTGGCCGGGCGTACCTGGCTTCCTTACCGTCGCAATACGTATCGTGGTAATTTGCTTTTTGCTCATGACGTAGTTACGCGTCAAGGCTTCTTTTTTTTGAAAGAGGCTCCTAGCAGCAGTACCCAATTACATTATCCGGGTTCTGACTTCGTGGCGGACTTTAGCGATTTTATGGTAGTGGGGCTGGGCATTGCGTCTCATGATGTAAAGCCGGATAGCTGGACCCGCGTTTATGGATGCGTTACCGGCATCTATACCGGCGGCGAGCAAGAAGCGCTTACTGCCTTGCGCCTCTATCAGAAACAACTGCGCCATCATACCGCCGTACAGGATGAGATGATTATGCTCAATACCTGGGGCGACCGTAGCCAGGATGCCAAAATAGATGAGGCTTTCTGTCTGGCAGAACTAGACCGTGCCGCACGCATGGGCATCACCCTCTTTCAACTGGACGATGGCTGGCAGAGCGGAAAAAGCCCTAACTCGAAGACTGCCGGAGGTAGTTTTAAGGATATCTGGAAAAGTGGCGATTACTGGACGCCCAACCCCACAAAGTTCCCTCATGGGCTGAAACCTATTGTAGAGAAAGGCAAGAAATTGGGTATTCGCATCGGATTATGGTTCAATCCCAGCATACAGAATGATTTTGCCGATTGGCAAAA
>CAJKXC010000099.1 GCA_905203765.1 uncultured Bacteroides sp. | reverse complement strand
ACAGGAAATCCTGCCGTTGTACTATGCACGCAACAAGAAGGGATATTCCGAAGGTTGGGTGAAGGCCATCAAGAATTCTATCGCACAGATTGCTCCGCACTATACGATGAAGCGTCAGCTCGATGACTACTATAATAAATTCTACATCAAGGAAGCCAAACGCTTCAAGATGCTTGCTGCCAACAACTATGCCAAGGCTAAGGAAATTGCAGCCTGGAAAGAAGAAGTGGTTGAGAAGTGGGATAGCATCGAAGTGGTATCTTGCGAAAAGACTGAGGACTTGCTCACCGGCTCGCTCGAAAGCGGTAAGGAATACACCATTACTTACGTCATCGACGAGAAGGGCCTGAACGACGCTATCGGTCTGGAACTTGTCACTACTTACACGGCTCACGACGGCAAGCAGCACATCTACTCCGTAGAACCGTTCGAGGTAGTGAAGAAAGAAGGCAACCTTTATACTTTCCAGACTAAGCATAAGCTGGAGAATGCAGGTAGCTTCAAGGTATCATACCGTATGTTCCCGAAGAATGCGGATCTGCCTCACCGTCAGGACTTCTGCTACGTTCGCTGGTTTGTATAACAATGATATAAAAACAGATGATGCGTTTGCATGAAACGCATCATCTGTTGAGGTCAAACGCATGGTCTGTTCGGACCAAACGCACCATCTGTTTCGAGTAAACAGATGGTGCGTTTTTTTTGTGAACAAGAGAAAGGGGGTAAGTGTTTCTAATGGAAACAGAAAGGAGATTGATAGGATATGAAAAAGATTGTTTTACTTCGCCACGGCGAGAGTGCATGGAACAAGGAAAACCGTTTCACTGGTTGGACGGACGTCGACCTGACCGAGAAGGGGGTAACCGAAGCTGTAAAGGCAGGCGAGTTGTTGAAAGAGAAAGGTTTTCGTTTCGGGAAGGCTTACACTTCTTATTTGAAGCGTGCCGTGAAAACGTTGAACTGTGTGTTGGACCGTCTCGACCAGGATTGGATTCCGGTGGAGAAGTCCTGGAGATTGAACGAGAAGCATTACGGACAGTTGCAAGGACTGAACAAGGCGGAGACGGCTGCCAAGTATGGCGATGAACAGGTACAGGTGTGGCGTCGCAGTTTCGATGTTGCCCCGCATGCGTTGGCAGAAGATGATCCGCGCAATCCGCGCTTTGAAGACCGTTATCGCGAAGTACCCGATGCGGAACTTCCCCGTACCGAATCACTGAAAGATACGATTGAGCGCATCATGCCCTATTGGAAATGCGTGATTTTCCCGAACCTGAAAACAGCTGATGAACTGCTGGTAGTGGCTCACGGCAATAGTTTGCGCGGCATTATCAAGCATCTGAAACACATCTGGGACGAGGACATCGTACATCTGAACCTGCCTACTGCCGTACCTTACGTCTTTGAGTTCGACGATGAACTGAATCTGACGAATGATTATTTCCTGGGCGACCCGGAAGAAATCAGGAAGTTGATGGAAGCGGTGGCTAATCAGGGGAAGAAGAAGTAATACGCTAAATTCCTTGAAACAGCGTGATACTGAGCAATATCCCCACCACTACGCAAATAAGGATAAGGAACCAATTCATGAGTCGTGCACTCGGTTTGGTTTCCTTATGCAAATTCTGATCGAAGTAATTCTTGAAGAACAGATAGATGGCGGGCACGGTGGCACTGGCCAGCAAGAGGTCTTCCGGTATCTTGTAGATATACACTTTGGAGAATGCGATGAGCGCCCAGTGGCATAAGAATAATATTACGATCAGGTTGACTTTGCGCGAGAAGCCCAGCAACAGCCCGATGGTGAAAACAGCTACCGAACAAGGCATTACGGTAGTGGTCATCATCGGAAATCCCATGCCCCGCGCCCACGAAAGGAGCGGATAGAGGAAGGGCATCGCGTAGAGTACTCCTACGAGGACTTTATATCTGGGATTGCGTTCAAACTGTGTATAGTTGGCGTATAAATCCCATAACCATATCAATGCAATGACTCCCCAAAACAGAGTAAGGATATAACTGTAACTTCGTGTGTTACAATACATCATGTAATAAACAATGGATATCCACGCATTCAGGAATACCATATATATTTTCATGGAACGCTTCACCCAGGTGACGGGTTTCCGGTAAAGCAATATGGTTAGCGTGATACCTACTATTGTAATGACGAGTTGCGCCCACCAGGTTCCTGCATTGTATTGCGCGATGGTATTCCAGAATACTTCCATTGAATGAATTGATAGTTAATAATTGGTCTTTGTCGCTTTTACGGATAACTTCTACTGAAAACGGGTGCAAAGGTATAGGTTTCTTGTTGAAGTATGAAATCATTTTCTACATTTTGTCTATCTTTGCACCCCTAAAGGTAAAAACATTTTTTAGAGTAAAAAGTTAATGGATAACACATCAACAGAACAGGTAAAAGTTCTTCGCAGAAAATTAGATTTATTGCTCCGTACCGGGAAACTATTGGTAGAAAGTGCTGCCGACACCAACCGCATCGTGCGGAATATGAATCGTGTTGCAGCTTATTTAGGACTTCCGGAAGAGAAACTCCACATCGACGTAAGCTATACCATGCTGGTGGTAAACCTGAGTGACGATGCTCATTCGTACTCCAAATTCCAGAAGTGTGAGAAACATGGCATCAACATGACGGCCATTTCGCAAATCAGCAAGTTGTCCTGGCGGGCGATTGAAAATGACTATTCACTGGATCAGTACGAAGAGGAATTGGAAAAGATTGCGAACAAGAAACGCAATTATGTACCCTATGTGATAGCTGTCGGGGCGGGTTTTGCATGCGGCGGCTTCTGTAAGCTGTTCGGCTGTGACTGGATTGCCTTTCTCTTTGCTTCCATCTGCGCTTTTGTCGGTTTCCGCGTACGCGCCCGGTGCTTTGAGTTCGGCATCAATCATTATATGAGTATAGCTATTTCCGCTTTTATCGCTACTTGCCTGGCATACGCTTCTTGTGTTTGGGGCGTTTCTTCCACTCCTTATCATCCGTTGCTGGCATGTGCCCTGTTTATTGTTCCGGGAGTTCCGCTGATAAACTTTGTGGACGATATGATTGACAATTATATCCAGGTGGGCATTGTGCGTGCCGTCAACACGGTGCTGATAGTGTGTGCAATGGCTTTCGGCATTGTGCTTGCCATGCGTCTGCTGGCTGTGGAAGATGTGGTGATTGACAAGAAATTCAGCGAACTGAGCATGGTTCCCCACGATTCTTATTGGGTGTATGCCATTGCAGCGGCTATCTCGGCAATGGGGTTCTCGATGATCTTTAACATACAGCGCCGTCTGTTGTGGGTGGTGGCTGTGGGGGGCATCATTGCGGTTTGCACGCGCAACTTTGTAAACTTTGAACTTGGATATGGCCCGGTAGTGGGTTCTTTCATGGGCGCTTTGGTGGTGAGCCTGATTGCGGTGAAGGCAGTGCACTGGTTTCATGTTCCCAACCACGTGCTGACGATTCCTTCCGTTATCCCGATGATTCCGGGTGTGTTGATGTACCGCTCGCTTTTTGCACTTATCAATATGCATGGGGTGGTTGGAGAAGTAACCACAGCGGTGTCCAACGGCATCAACGCTTCGCTGATTATTCTCTGCATCGCGCTGGGAGTAGCAGTGCCCAATATCTTTGCCCGACGGTATATAGCCAAAGACCGGCAACGCTTTCTGAAAGAAGAGTTGCAGAAGCGCCGGGAAAGAGGTAAGTTTATAGAATGGTAATTGTAAAAGAGTGAGGTTGTGTCAAAATGCTGGCACAACCTCTTTTCATCTTTTACAGTCCGGTTC
>CAJKXC010000098.1 GCA_905203765.1 uncultured Bacteroides sp. | reverse complement strand
CCGTCCCCTTGATAGACCAGACATATAGCGGGACATCCGGCAACGTGAAGTTCCAGTTGAACCACGTCCTGAGCAGAGTGAAATTCAGCATCAAAAGTGAGGTCGGAATTACAGTGACCGCCCTGACGGTAAACAACGCTCCGGCAACGGCTCAACTGACGTTTACGGATCGTGGTTTCGGCTGGGGAAATTATACAGGCACAAAAACTTATGAGGCAACCCTTGCCAATGGCGGCACTTACGTGACGGCTAATGCCGCCGACGCCCAGGCAGTGGCCACCTTCTTTCTCCTGCCCGGCAAGGCTTCCGCCACTTTCTCCATTACTTATAAACAGGACGGGGCCAGTCCTTTGGAAATAAAGAAAAGCAATGTAGCATTTCCCACGGATTGGGTACAAGAGGGCGGCGTGAACTACCTGCTCGATATAAAGAAGGACGGGGCAATGACCGCCACCGTAGCCAATGACTGGACCACAGGTTCGGGAGGCAACATATCGGGTAAGGAAAAAGGAATCTCTTCTGCTGCCGAGTGGGTGGCCTTTGCCGAAACATGGAACACTAACGGGCTTCCCAAACTGTCCGACGGGACCCCCGACTATACACTCTACGAGGATTACGGCTGGTATGAGACAAAAGGGGCCGACCGTGTTTTCACCATCAAACTGACCGCTCCGTTCCAACTGACAGGCGTCTCGTCCGGCAAGCTCTATGTACCTGTGGGTACGGACGACCACCCGCTCACCCTTCCCATCGACGGGCAGGGATGGGAAATCGGCATCGACTTGCAGAACAGTTCCCAACGCATCGAAGCAACGTATTCGGGTGTCGTGGGCTATACCCAGGCAAGCATCAGCAAACTGTGTGTCAGAACCATTCCCAGTAATAGCGCTTCCACAGGAAGCAGCATTGAGTCGGCAAATGCCATGTATGCAGGCGTGTTGGCAGGCAAGGTGGACGGGGACATTCTGAACTGTTCTGTGGAGCTTGTCAAGACAACAGTGGTCAACTCCAATACTTCCGCTACGTCTGCCATGTATCTGGGCGGATTGGTGGGCTATTGCGGCGGAAACATCCTGAACTCTGCCGTATATGAAGGCTCGTCCCCGCTCTCCGTCTCCGAAGTCAGTTTCAGCAAAGCATCGGCAGGAAGTGGCATCGGCGGACTGGCGGGCTGTGTGGCATCCGGCAAAACGGTGAACAACTGCTATGTGCAGCTTTCTAAACTGAGCAATCAGGACACGTCCGGAAATGCGCCTGCTGCCGGTTGGCTGGTGGGCGGCAAGACGGGCGTCAGTTTCAATGCCTGCCATTATAAGTCGGGAAGCACCGCCTCAGGCTGTACGCCAAACGATCCATCCACGGGAACTACAACATTTACAGACTTCAACGGACTATGCGGTTTGCTGAATACAGAGGCGGATCTGCATACGGGATGGGCACTTTGGAAAGAGGTGACAAATACGGAAGGCGCCGTAGAACAGGTAGTGTTGGATTTATACAGATAATGTTTTAAGACTTGGAATATGAAGAAATATCGGATATTGATAGCATGGCTGCTACTGTTTTCAACTTCCTGTACGGACGAAACGGAGCGTGGCGAACAGGGTAACCGAGACTGCCGGATAACTGCCTCTATAGAGAATGAGGGCGTAGCTACTCGCGTGGCAGACCGTAACGACCGGACGTCTTTCACGGAAAACGACCCGATTCTTATCGGTTGGAGCGGAAGCACTTCCTATAAATACCTCTGTTCGGGAAAAAACAACGTATTTGTTCCGAACGCCACCGATACCGACCGGAAACTATGGACGGATTTGTTTCAAAGTACGGAAACATCGGTAGATGTATATGCCTGGTACGGAACGATGAACAGCAGCCTGCCTGCGGTGGGCGCAACTGTTTCCATCCCGCAAGACCAGACTTCGGATAGCAAGCTGCTATCCGCCATTTGCATGGCAGCGCATCAGGCGGTATCCCCCGCCACAAACACGCTGGACTTCTCCTTCCATCATCTTACGGCACGCCTTCTTCTGTCCGTAGATATTGTGGACGATGCGGTGACGCAACCGGACGTAATGGATGCGAAGGCACGAATCACCCACATCTATGCGGACGGAACGGTGGCCACAGATGCTTCCAACGCATACCGGCTAAGCGTCCCGGACGACAAGAAGGGTACGCAGAGCATCGGCATGAAGCGGTCGTGGTCGGATCAGCAGATTTATCACCTGGATTTTGAATGCCTGTTGCCACCCCAAACGTTGGGCGAAGGGCAGAGCATTATCGTCACTCTGACTAACGGTAAAGAGTATGTTTGCAAGATCAGTGGTGAGATTACTTTGCAGGCAGGGCAGAAAACGAAACTTTCTACTGAACTGAAAGCGAGCGAGGGTGCTACTATAAAACCGAAACTGACGACGATACCCAATGCGACAAACAGTGCTTTTTCCGGTAACCGTCTGATTTGTGCCATTAAGAACGCCAGCGGAGAGTATCGCTACCGGGTATATGACAAACAGGCGGACGGTTCGTGGGGAGAGGGGGTACTGGTATATGAAGACGAAGCGGGAACAGTGGAGTTTCCTACACAAACATACAGCAGCATTCTGAAAAAAGATGCTGCGATCGAGATGTCCGGCGACTACGCCGTACTGGGTACCAATCTCGATAACAATTCTCTCTATTTCATAAAGAAGAGCAAGAATACAGGGAAATGGTATTGTGCAAGCGGCAGGCTTCAGGGACGTGGATATGGCGTCTGTATCAGTGAGGATTTTTTGGTTGGCGGCAATCACGTATCCAGTCAACCTAATCCCGGTCGCTCTTATATATATCCGATTGATGAAAATGGTGACTTGGGGGCCGTGCAAGATACACCTTCGGGTATAGGGGCTTATAAATGTTCTATCTACGGAGGGGTATTGGCTACTAACACGGGGGTTTATAAGTATAATGCGGACACAGAAAAGTGGGACTTGTTGCCTGGTACTGGTGCTGATGATATATTTGGAAACACCCGACGTGTGGCCACTGATGGAAAGAGAGTGATTTTCCAAAGTGGAGGAAAAGAATCCGATGTGTATATTTATAATGTGGAAACAGGAAAGGAAGAAGAATGGGATGGAGTAAAGGCAAAAGCACATCAGAGCAAACCGATAGCCATTTATGGAAACTACGCACTGGCAGGCAGAACCGATGGGATAAATATCTGTTACAGAGACCCGACTACCGGTAAATGGAGTATCATCAATCCGGACGGAGGATTTCTGGAAATGATGAAACGTTGGGACCCAAGCATCACAATAACAACGATTAGTGGAGAAAATCTTTCTATGAAAGGTTCCCGTGCAATGATTGTCGATGGCATATCGTTCCAGAGTTTCTTTGTCGAAAACATCGATAAGATGGTAGAAGATTATCTGAAAAACCCGTATTAGTAGGATATCCGTAACACCTGTTTTTTTACATTCTAATATTCAATTATGAAAATCGAAGAACTGCGCGACGCGCTGAAAAATCTAAATGAAAAAGAGTATTTGTTGATGGATGATTTATTATCTCTTATTGATAAAAAGAAAAGTGTAATCAAACACATCCGTGAAGAAGAGAAGCACGACACCCCTGTCCGCCTCGAATTCCGTGGCGATCCTAAAATCTTCACCCACTTCATCATCCGGCTGGTACAGACCAAAAGACTGCTCTACAACGGCACCGACAATTACACCCGCATCATCCACGAACTAACTTCAGTCATGGATGTGATAAATATGGAAAGCGGCAAAATGATAAGCCCGGAATCGCTACATTCGTATGTGAAGAGGGAGAGGGCAGGAGAATAAATAAAAGGTTCATCAGGTAAATGCGTAGTTCAATTAATGAAAAAGAGGTTGTGGGATAAATGGGAATTCTGCTGCATGCCCTGAAAGGGCTCAATTATATAGCGTAGGGCATCGCCCTACG
>CAJKXC010000097.1 GCA_905203765.1 uncultured Bacteroides sp. | reverse complement strand
TGCCGTAATCGGTGTTCACAATCATACGCCAGGAGTCGATACCACCCAGGAAGAAATATTCTTCGTCGGCATTGCGGGCATAGGTGGGAATGCCGAATGACTGGTCGGCAGGCACCCAACCGACGCCCTCGAAATAGACTTCCGCCCAGTCGTGCAGGTTCCATGCGCGCGGATGCATCATGAAGCCGCTCTGGAAATGGGCGGGAATGCCACTGATGCGGCAAAGCGTGATGAACAGCAGGCTGACCTGTCCGCAATCGCCGTGACCGTTGTCCAATACATATTCCGGGATATTCTCGATCGTGGAGTATTCGCGTGCGGACGCCCACGGGAACTTGTCGTTCACCCAGCGGAAGATGCGTTTCGCCTTCAGGTAAGGGTTGGTTTCACCGGCTGTCAGTTTGGCAGCAAGTTCGCGCAGACGCGGAGAGAAGATGATATGTTTCTCGCGTTCGGCGGTATATTCCTTATAAAGAGCGGTGGTGGTGTCGTATGGCTGCACGTCTTCCGGTTTCAGGTTATGCCACTCGCCGTTGGCGGTGTACTCAAAGGTTTCGGAAAAGACGGTAGGCTCGCCCTGTACGGCACGTTTCTCCATGTAGAGCGTGCTGTGGCGGCAGTCCTTCGGAGAGAAGGTGTACTCCGGTTCGCTGGCAGAGATAAACTTGACATCCTGCTGGCGCGCCTGGTCTGTACGCGGGAAGGGCAGCCAGCAGCGGATTATCTTTCCGGCAGGCACGGCATTGCTGTCCACGGTCAGGGTATAGGTGACGCGCATGCGCTTGGGGGCTACGATAGGCTTGCCCTCTTTCTTCACGGCAGCGATAATCTCGGGCAGGTTCTCCATATTCACCTTATCGCTGGTGCTGGGGACAACGCCCTCTTTGGCAGCTTTGATGTAATAGCAGGCGGAGTCTACGCGGAACAAGTTCGGTCCGGCATTGCGGAAGTAACGCTTCTCACCGTCCAGCACCATGTATTCCAGTGCTTTGGATTCTTCCCACTGGCGCATCTGTTCGTCGGTCACATCGGGGATGTATTTGCGGATGTAGTCCTTCACCTGGCTTTCTGTCAAACGGAAATCGGTGAGCAGGCGTTGGTGCAGGTCTTCTTCCCAACTGTAAGGCTTGCTCTCCGGCTTCGTGCTGCAGGCAGAGGCGAAGAGGAACAAGGCAACGATATATAATAGTCTTTTCATAATGTATAAATATAAAGGGATTAAAACGCAGATTAACGCAGATTCTCACAGATTAAAACACCGCATAATTATCTTTTTGCGAAAATCTGCGTTAATCTGCGTTTCAACTAAATCATTATTAGATTTTTACTACTCCGATACCCGGCAGGTCGGGCAATGTAATCTTACCTTTCACCACTTCCATACCTTTGAAGCGGTCGTTGGCTATCAGCAGATTGCCGTCCAGATCGGCAAAGTCCACAGCGGGAGAGAACTGTGCGGCGGCAGAGCAGGCGCATGAGGTCTCGGTCATACAGCCCACCATCACCTTCATGCCCAACGCACGTGCCAGGGTCACCATCTTCCAGCCTTCGCGCATACCGGTACACTTCATCAGTTTGATATTGATACCCGTAAAGGCATCCTTCAGTCCGGCGACATCTTTCAACCGCTGGATGGATTCGTCGGCAAATACCGGCAGCGGACTCTGCTGGGTTACCCAGGCAATGTCGTCCAACTGCTCCTTCGGCATGGGTTGCTCTATCATCACGATGCCCTTTTCTTTGAGCCAGTGTATCATGTCGAGCGCATAATGCTTGTCCGTCCAACCCTGGTTGGCATCGATGGCAATCGGAAGGTCGGTCACCGAACGGATGGTTTCAATCATTTCCTTATCGTTCTCGCGTCCCAGTTTCACTTTGAGGATATTGAACTGGTCGGCGCATTCTTTGGTCTTTTCGCGCACCACGTCGGGAGTGTCGATGCCGATGGTGAAAGTAGTGGAAGGCGCTTTCTCCTTATCCAGTCCCCAGATCTTGAACCAGGGAGCTTGCAGCAGTTTGCCCACAAGGTCGTGCAGGGCGATGTCTACGGCGGTCTTGGCAGCAGCGTCTCCTTCCGAGAGGCTGTCTACGTATGCCAGGATATCTTCCAGCTGGAAGGGATCGGAGAAGCGGTCGATGGTATCTTGCACCTTCTTCAGGAAGGCGAGCACGCTGTCCATCGTACCCAATTCGTGTTGCAGATAAGGCGGCATGGAAGCTTCACCGTAGCCGATGATGCCGTCGTATTCTATTTCCACCTGTACGTCGGGAGTGGTGGTACGCGAGTAAGTAGCCACCGTAAACACGTGGCGCAGTTTTAATTCATAGGGAAAGAAACGCAGTTTCATCTTGGGCGTCACCCCTGCCTTGCTGTTGACGTTGAACAAAGGAACGTTTTTTCCTGCGGCAAATACATTGTTGGCAACGATGCCTGAGCCGAGTGCGGCAAAAGCGGCGGTCTTCAAGAAATCTCTTCTGTTTGACATAATATTACTGTATTAATGAGTTCATTTTTACCATTGATAATACGGATTCGTTTCCGTTGTATTGAGCGATGCTTCCTTATTTATATAAGGTATCACGCGCGCGGAGAACAACAAACGCCCCAGGTTGTATTCATCGAACAACTCGTCCGCAGGGTCGAAACTGCTGACGCGCACATCGCCTTGCGAATGGATGAAACGCTTGTTGCCGATGTACATACCCACGTGCACCACCCGTTCTTTACGTTCCGGCGTTGCCTTGCGTCCGAAGAAGATGAGGTCGCCCGGTTGCAGATTGCTGAAATCCGGTGCTATGTCGATGTGCTCGCCTACGTATGCCTGCTGTGAAGCATCGCGCGGGATGATGATGTCGTGCATGAAAAGGATGGTACGCATAAATCCGCTGCAATCCACCCCTTTGGAAGAGGTGCCCGCCCACAGATAAGGAATACCCATCATGGTGTGTGCCGTACGGATAATGCTGGCGGCATCCTGCTTCAACGCCGCACGCCATTTCTTCTCCGGCATGGAGATGGACTTGGAGATATATCCCTGGCGGCCGTCAGGATAAGTCACTTTATAGAAAGAGCCTTTCGTTCCTTCCCACTTCAGCCGGTTGCCGGCAGCAACGTCCGAAACGGTCTGCGAAGTTTCATTGGGTTGCGAATAAACAAAGCCGTAGTGAGACGTCACCACCACTTTCTCGGCTTGGTTCCACGCCGTCAGTTCTTCGCGCGTCACGGGGTGGATGCCTACACGGTGCACCCATGCAATATAATTGTCCGGCGTCTGGATGCGATACCAGCCATCGCGCTGCAACACACGCACCGGCATGCCCATCAGTCCCTGCGTCATCATTTCCGAAGAGAAGTCCGGGTCTACACGAAGATTCGCCACCGACACGTTGACAATGCCGTATGTCTTGCCTTCCAGTCCTTCCTCATCCGGCAGCACCTGCAAGCAATCCATCACTTTATATCCCAGCTTTGCCAGTCCGTCCAGCAAACCGGTCTTTGCCTCTGCCGAAGTAGTGACGCCACGCAGCATCACGTTCTTTCCAGAGAAAGAATAGTCCACATCGAACAGAGCAACGCGCTTGTCCGGTGCATAGGTCTTTTTCAAATTGTCAGACAGTTGCGATACTTCGGCAGGGATTGTACGGTCTCCTACTTCCGCAGCAACAGCAAAAAGGGGAATCAAGAGAAATAATGAAAGAAGGAAGGTGAGCTTTTTCATTGCTTTAATGATTTTGGGGGTTATTACTGTTAGCAAAGCTACAAAAATATTCCAAAAGAGATACATTTTTTCAGCAATTTTAAGTAGTTTGCCGCAGAGGACACAGAGTCTTTTTGCTCACGGAGCACACGGAACACACGGATGGCACGGATTTTTTTATTTCTTTCCGTGTTATCCGTGTGTTCCGTGTGCTCCGTGAGCAAAATACGTCTCTCTATTTTCTCCTCTGTGAGACTCCGTGTCCTCTGTGGTGACTGCGTTTCAAAAAAGAATCTGTCCCAATCTGTGTAATCTGTGGTGAATTTTGTATCTTTGTCCCCCTAAAGCAGTTGGTCGGTCTGTCGCTTGCACCTCGCGTGCATGAGGAAAGTCCGGGCAACACAGAGCGTCCCACTTCCTAACAGAAAGCTGTCCG
>CAJKXC010000096.1 GCA_905203765.1 uncultured Bacteroides sp. | reverse complement strand
ACCAGCATCCCTCGCAAACGATGCTCGACCTCTACTCCATCTACAAGACGCAAGGCACGCTCGAGAACCTGAACATCTTCCTGGTGGGCGACCTGAAATACGGCCGTACCGTGCACTCCCTGCTGATGGCAATGCGCCACTTCAACCCCACTTTCCACTTCATCGCCCCCGATGAGCTGAGAATGCCGGAAGAGTATAAAATCTATTGCCGCGAGCACAACATCAAGTACGTGGAGCACACCGACTTCACCGAAGAGGTCATTGCCGATGCGGATATTCTCTACATGACCCGTGTGCAGCGCGAACGCTTCACCGACCTCATGGAGTACGAACGGGTGAAGAACGTGTACATCCTGCGCAACAAAATGCTGGATCACACCCGCCCCAACCTGCGCATCCTGCATCCCCTGCCCCGCGTCAACGAAATAGCTTACGACGTGGACGATAATCCCAAAGCATATTACTTCCAGCAGGCACAGAACGGACTGTATGCCCGTGAAGCGATTCTCTGCGATGTACTGGGCATCACACTGGAAGAAGTCAAGGGGAATTAAAAATTGAAAATTAAAAATTAGAAGTCAGCGACTCATTATCAATTAATCAAACTATGAACGATAAGAAACAAGAGCTGCAAGTAGCCGCATTAGAAAACGGCACAGTCATCGACCATATCCCTTCTGAGAAGCTATTCACCGTAGTTTCCCTGCTCGGTTTGGAGCACATGAGCAACAATATCACCATCGGTTTCAACCTCAAAAGCAAGAAACTGGGTACTAAAGGCATCATCAAAATTGCCGGTAAATTCTTCTGCGACGACGAGATAAACCGCATTGCCGTCGTGGCCCCCAACGTGAAACTGAACATTATCCGCGATTACGAAGTTGTGGAAAAACGCGAAGTCAGCCTGCCCGAAGAGTTGCGCGGCATCGTGAAATGTGCCAACCCGAAGTGCATCACGAACAACGAGCCTATGCCGACGCTGTTCCACGTCGTAAACAAGGACAGTTGCATCATCAGATGCCACTATTGCGAAAAAGAACAGAAGAGAGACGAAATAGAAATCATTTAAACAAGTAATTATCAACTCTCAATTATCAATTAAAGAAGTGAAAGAAGACTGGAAACCGGGGACGATGATTTATCCGCTGCCTGCCGTAATGGTGAGTTGCGGAAGCACTCCGGAAGAATATAACATATTGACAGTGGCATGGACGGGGACGATTTGTACGAACCCGCCCATGTGCTATATATCCGTACGCCCCGAACGACACTCCTACGACCTCATCAAGCGGAACATGGAGTTCGTCATCAATCTGACTACGAAAGAGATGGCACGCGCCACGGACTGGTGTGGCGTACGCTCCGGCAAGGACTACAACAAGTTTGAGGAAATGCACCTCACCCCGGGCAAGTGCACCGTTGTCAGCGCCCCTCTCATCGAGGAATCGCCGCTTTGCATCGAGTGCCGGGTGAAGGAGATTGTAGCCCTGGGCTCACACGATATGTTCATTGCCGATGTAGTGAATGTGCGTGCCGATACCCGCAACCTGAACCGGGAAACCGGCAAACTGGAACTGGCTGAAAGCAACCCGCTGGTATATGTGCATGGCGGATATTATGAACTGGGCGAGAAAATAGGCAAGTTCGGATGGTCGGTCGAGAAAAAAACGAATAAGTAACCAGTGTATTTATTGGGGAAAGATGAAACTGAAAGTATCCTTTATCTGCTTCTGCCTGCTGGCGCTCTCCACAACGATGTGGGGACAGACTCCCGTTGTGCCCGGCACTGCCGATGAGCTGCATTCCAAGCGCACCAACGAGCATCCGGTAAACTTCGGCGTGAAAGCCGGCTTCACCTCTTCCCTCTTCCTCGTTTCCCAATTCAGCATCAACGGTGTAGGCATTGACGAAGTGCAGAACAATTATAAGATAGGTTACTTCGGCTCGTTCTTCATGCGGATAAACTTCGACCGCCACTTCCTTCAGCCCGAAATATCCTACAATATCAACCGCTGTAACATCACCTTTGACAAGCCTTTGCCCGAAGACGCTCCCACCGGAACCGTGCCGGAAGAAGCTTCCATTACCTCATCCATCCATAGCGTAGACATTCCGGTAATCTACGGGTATAATGTCATCAAGGAAGGGCCATACAGCCTTGCCATCTTCGGCGGCCCCAAGGTGCGCTATATATGGGACAAAAAAAGTGACATCAAGTTCGAGAACTTCGACGAATGGAATATCCGGGAAAAGCTGCGTCCGCTCAACCTGAGTTTCACGGCAGGAGTCGCGGTCACCATTTCGCGCATATTCTTCGATTTCCGTTACGACATAGGCCTGCACAACATCTCCAAGCACGTGACTTATGATATTCCTGCCAACGATGCCGCGATGGAAGAGTCTACCGATAAAATCCGTTTCCAGCGCCGGGACAATGTTCTCAGTTTTTCTTTCGGTGTGTTCTTTTGACAGAAAATTTCCGCCTTTTCTTTCCATATATTCATTTATTTCCCGTAAATTTGTACGCTTAATAAGAGAATATAGATTTACCAAACTTATCTAAATAAGCAGAATGAAAAGAGACGATTTAATTTTCGATATCATCGAAAAAGAACATCAACGTCAGCTCAAAGGTATTGAACTGATTGCATCAGAGAACTTCGTAAGTGACCAAGTTATGCAGGCAATGGGTTCCTGCCTCACCAACAAGTATGCAGAAGGTTATCCCGGCAAACGCTACTACGGCGGTTGCGAAGTCGTAGACCAAAGCGAGCAGATTGCCATCGACCGCCTGAAACAGATTTTCGGCGCAGAATGGGCAAACGTACAGCCGCACTCAGGTGCACAGGCCAACGCTGCCGTATTCCTCGCAGTGCTGAACCCAGGCGACAAATTCATGGGCCTCAACCTTGCACACGGCGGTCACCTTTCTCACGGTTCGTCAGTGAATACTTCCGGCATTATCTACACTCCCTGCGAGTACAACCTCAATAAGGAAACAGGACGCGTGGACTACGACCAGATGGAAGAAGTGGCCCTGCGCGAGAAACCGAAAATGATTATCGGCGGCGGTTCTGCCTATTCACGCGAATGGGACTACAAACGCATGCGCGAAATAGCCGACAAGATAGGTGCTATCCTGATGGTAGACATGGCACACCCTGCCGGACTGATTGCCGCCGGCGAACTGGACAACCCCGTGAAGTATGCCCATATCGTAACCTCTACCACCCATAAGACACTCCGCGGTCCTCGTGGCGGTGTCATCATGATGGGCAAGGACTTCCCTAACCCCTGGGGCAAGAAAACACCGAAGGGCGAAATCAAGATGATGTCCCAATTGCTCGACTCTGCCGTATTCCCCGGCATTCAGGGCGGTCCGCTGGAACATGTCATCGCTGCGAAAGCCGTTGCCTTCGGCGAAATTCTGCAACCGGAATGGAAAGAATATGCCAAACAGGTGAAGAAGAATGCCGCTACGCTGGCACAAGCCCTGATAGACCGTGGCTTTACCATCGTTTCCGGCGGTACGGACAACCACTCCATGCTGGTAGACCTGCGCAGCAAATATCCCGATTTGACCGGTAAGGTTGCCGAAAAGGCGTTGGTATCTGCCGATATCACCGTAAACAAGAACATGGTTCCATTCGACAGCCGTTCTGCTTTCCAGACTTCCGGTATCCGTCTGGGTACTCCTGCCATCACTACTCGCGGTGCAAAGGAAGACTTGATGCTTGAAATCGCCGAAATGATTGAAACGGTACTTTCCAACGTTGAAAACGAACAGGTAATTGCTGACGTTCGCGCACGCGTGAATGAAACAATGAAGAAATATCCGTTGTTTGCATACTAAAAAACAGACCATCTGTTTGTAGTAAACAGATGGTCTATATGATACTGACAGATGGTCTGTTTACCTCAAACAGACCATCTGTTTTTTTATGATATCAGCTCAACCCTTCGATGTTCCCATCTACGATGTCGATGTGCTCGGCTTGCGGTTGCTTGGGTAAGCCCGGCATACGGAGAATCTCACCGGCAATGGCTACAATCATTTCCGCACCGTTATTGACTACGATGTCTTTGATATGGAACTCGAAGTTATCGACGGCGCCGTATATCTTCGGATCGGCAGAGAAAGAGTATTGTGTCTTGGCGATGCACACGGGGTAATGGCCGATTCCCATTTTC
>CAJKXC010000095.1 GCA_905203765.1 uncultured Bacteroides sp. | reverse complement strand
TTCTGCTGCATGCCCTGAAAGGGCTCAATTATATAGCGTAGGGCATCGCCCTACGCAAGAGCGATCCTCTGAATTTGCGCCCTGAAAGGGCATAACCTGTATACAGTTCCGCCCTTTCAGGGCTTGTATCGTATGTGACCTTTTACGTAGGGCGATGCCCTACGCTATATAATTGAGCCCTTTCAGGGCGCGCTGGTAAATTATCATTTGTCTGTTTCTATAACTTTTCCTTCTTCCTGTTCTTCTTCCGCCGCAATCTCGAAATCCCCCGTGCGCTTCAGTTCTTGCAGCTTATTGTAGATGTTGAGGCATGCCCAGGCATCGGTGGCGGCATACTGTTTCTGCGATTCGGTCAGTGTATCAGCTTCCCAGTTGGAGAGGCGTTGGCTTTTGGATATTTTCTCCCCGAAAAGGATGGCATATATCTTTTGCAGACTCTTGTCCTGGATGCCGAAGGCACGGACATACTCCTGCAACTCTACACAGGCGTGTTGCTCAAAGGGAGCGCGCTTGTGCAGCATCATGAAGTCATCCCGCAGTGAAAGCCCCACTTTGGTTACGTTGGGATTTTCCAACAGCGTGATAAGGGGCAGTGTCAGCCCGGTGAGGTTGAGGCGGAACAGAAAGCAATGCTCTTCCGAAGAAATTTGCAGCAAGGCTACTTTGTGCGACTGCCCTTTGGTAAACGAAGGACGCGTTTCGCTGTCGATGCCCAGGATGGGGCATCCCTTCAGATAAGTCACTGCCCTCTCTGCTTCCCACGGTGTCTGCACCACGTGTATCTCTCCCGGAAAGGCGGCTTTGGGCAATTCTTTCAGTATTTCTTTATCTATTGTTCTTTTGATAACCATAATTTAATGTTTATTCGTGATGATGTCCGTGGCAATGGCAGTCGTCATCATCACAATGACAGTCGTCCCCACAGTCGCAACCGTCTTCGCAGTCACAGTCATCCGCTTCGTTTTCCTCGTCTTCGCCTTGGGCATACTTCACATCGTGCAGGGCACGCAGCGTGTTGACGAGCTTCTGCCCCCAGTACAGCCGGAAATTCTCCTGGCAGATGGCGAGGGAGTCGTTCATTGTCTCGTTCAGCCCCAACTGGAATACGAAGATGAAGTCTCTTATGTCCTGGTAAATATCCGCCAGGTCTTCGGAGATATTCTTTGTAATGGGCTGGTCGCTGTACTTCATGTCCGACACGAATACATCCAGGTAGTCATCCTTCTCGGCAAGGATGTTTGCCAGATTCATGCGGAGCACTTCATAAGTCTCTTCGGTAACGAATGTTTCCGGCGCTTCCTCGCCTATCGTTTCGCACTCGGGCAACATAGAGGCCTTGAGGTATAGCAGCGGGAGTATCTTTAAAGTAGTATCGACGAATGCAGAACGTTTCGCGCCTTCCGCTTGTTCCAGGAACTTGCAGAATTCAGCGGCTACGGTAACGAACTCCACCACATTACGGTCGAATATCACTTGGCTTTCTTTCTTCATATCTTCTTGATTTGAAGCGCAAAGATAACGTAAACCGAAAGCAGAAGCAAATTTATTTGCATTTTGCTGAGCAACCGTCCTCAAAAAGAGTGTTAATACTTAGGAATTTCCGTTCTTTGCCACGTGGTACTCCGTTTCACCAGTTCCACTTCGGCAGCACTTGCCAGTTAGCTTACTTCTATCTGTACCAGTCCGTTGTAGGTTTTCAGGCGTCGTTCGCCCTCTTGGTGCGTATGAAGGTGATTTTCACGAATGTAGTTTCCCTCAGGGATGATAAGGAGAAACACCTGCACTTCTTTGAATAAACACTTGCATTCCTTTGGTTATGCATAAGTCTTTGTTTATCTTTGCACTACTCTTTGAGTGATGCGCACGTTCGTGGTTCATCTTACCCACGTCTGTGAGGAAGATGAATCACAGCTGTGAGGAAGATGAATCACGAACGTGCGCATCAGTAGAAGACAAGGCTTTTACGAAAGAAAGACAAGGGGTTTGCGGAAGAAACCACAGACCTTAACCGTTAATAAACCATTGATTGTTATGGCAATACTGTTTGATTGGTACGAGAATCCAAAGAGAAAAGAGGAACAGGGCGGGGAGCTGACCTTGCATCCGCGCATTAAGTTGAACGGCTCTACTACGACTGCCGAGTTGAGGCGGCATATCCAGGAATACTGCTCGCTGACGGAGACGGATGTCTCTGCCGTGCTCGATGCACTGTCCCACTTTGTGGGGCGGGAATTAGGCGAGGGCAGGCAGGTACATCTGGATGGCATAGGCTACTTTTGCCCCACGCTGACGTGTACCGAACCCGTGACCCTGGAAACCAAGCGCAAAAGTACGAAGGTGAAGCTGAAAGGTATTCATTTCCGTCCCGACAAGGCGATGCGGAGTGAGATAGGGAACATAAAAGTGTCTCCGCTACGGATAAGGGTGCCCGGACGGAAGATGCTGACGGCGGAAGAAATAGACCGGCGATTGGAAAAGCATTTTGCCGCCAAAGACTTTTTAACGAGAACTGACTTCCAAACGCTCTGCGGAATGACGCGAACGACGGCTTTACGCCAAATTAAACGTCTTTGCGAAGAAGGAAAACTGGAAAATAGAGGGATATTGAGACAACCGATTTATTACCCGAAAAAGAAGTAATCTGCGTTTCAACTAAATTCTGATTTTCCCTGTCCCAAAAATGTTGAAGCGCTATTTTTTTATTACTTTTGCACCAATCAATCATATCTATCTGAAAATGGCAAAGAAAAATACAATCAAAGATACAGAACCGTCGCTTTCGTTTTTCGGGAAAGTGGCAGGAATTTTTAAGAATGAAACCATTCATTTTATAATCGGACTGATACTCGTCATCTTCTCTGTCTACTTGCTGCTTGCTTTTTCGTCGTTCTTCGTCACGGGAGCGGCAGACCAAAGCATCATTGACGGTGGCAGTGCGCAGGAACTGGCTTCTACCACCAACGGAGTAAAAAACTATGCCGGCTCTCGCGGTGCGCAGTTGGCAAGCTATCTGATTAACGACTGCTTCGGCGTGTCGTCGTTCTTCATCCTCGTATTCCTCGCGGTGGCGGGATTGAAACTGATGAAGGTGCGTGTGGTGCGCTTGTGGAAGTGGTTCATCGGTTGCTCACTGCTGCTGGTGTGGTTTTCGGTTTTTTTCGGCTTTGCATTTGTAGACCAGTACAAGGATTCTTTCCTCTACCTGGGCGGTATGCACGGATATAACGTCAGCAACTGGCTGGTGTCCCAGATAGGGGTGCCGGGGGTATGGTTGCTGTTGCTGGTCACTGCCATCTGCTTCCTTATTTACCTGAGTGCGCGTACGGTTATCTGGTTGCGTAAACTCTTTTCACTCAGTTTTCTAAGGCGTAAAGAGAAAGCCGAAAAGGCGAAAGGTGAGACACCCGAAGAGTTTACCGACTCGTGGACGGCGAAAGGGAAAGCAGCTGCCTTGAAACCGGGAAAGACGGAACCCGAGAAAGAAATCTTGTCCGATGCCAATGACGGGGAAGAGGATGATCTTGCTCCCGAAATAACCCTCGACCTCGGCAACGGAAACAGGGAAAAGCCCGTCAGACATGGAGACGACGACATAACGATGACCATCGAAACCCCTCAGCCCGAACCGGAGCCCCCTTTCCGGGAACAGCCGGCGGTGAAGGAGCCGGCGTTCGAAGTTGAGACAAACGAAGAAGAAGAATATCAAGGTACGGAGAAGGAACCGTACAATCCCCGTCTGGACCTGGAGAATTATCATTATCCCGGCATAGACCTGATGAAGCATTACGACGACAACGGACCTACCATCGATATGGAGGAACAGAATGCCAACAAGGATAAGATTATCAATACGCTGCGCAGCTTCGGTATCGAAATCAGTACCATCAAAGCAACGGTCGGTCCTACGGTGACGCTTTACGAAATCACTCCCGAACAGGGTGTGCGTATCTCTAAAATCCGCGGTTTGGAAGATGATATCGCCCTCAGCCTCTCGGCATTGGGTATCCGTATCATTGCGCCCATCCCCGGAAAAGGAACCATCGGTATCGAGGTGCCTAACTCCAATCCGAAGATTGTTTCCGGTCAAAGCATTATCGGCAGCAAGAAGTTCCAGGAGTCTACCTATGATCTGCCCATCGCACTGGGTAAGACCATCACCAACGAGGTGTTTATGGTGGATCTGTGCAAGATGCCCCACGTGCTTGTTGCCGGTGCTACCGGTCAGGGTAAGTCTGTGGGATTGAATGCCATCATTACTTCCTTATTATATAAGAAGCATCCGGCGGAACTGAAGTTCGTGCTGGTAGACCCGAAGAAGGTGGAATTCAGCATCTATTCCGTCATCGAGCATCACTTCCTTGCCAAGTTGCCCGATGGAGAGGATGCCATCATTACGGACGTGACCAAGGTAGTGCAGACGCTGAACTCCATCTGCGTAGAAATGGATACCCGCTACGACTTGCTGAAAGCTGCCCATGTGCGTAATATCAAAGAGTATAACGAG
>CAJKXC010000094.1 GCA_905203765.1 uncultured Bacteroides sp. | reverse complement strand
CAGGCTGCCGTAAGTGATGTCGTACACGTGGGCGGCAAGGTCGTTGCGGCTGTTGCCTTCGGCAATAAACGTGCGCAGTTTGATGTCCTTGATGGCTACCTTTTCGCTTCGTATCCGTCGGGACAGAATACGCTCCAGCTCTTCGTGGCTGGGCTTGTCCGACAGGTTGGCAATCTGCTGTACTTTCTCTTCATTGAGGTACTCGTCCAGTCCCTGCAACATGCCGTAGAAAGCGACTTCCGCCGTATTGGGGATGAAGGAGAAAACGGTATGGTCGATGTCGTTATCAATGGATTTCAGGATGTTAGGCACCAGTTTCTCGCCCAGCAGTTTACGTTCCTTGTAGATGTCTTCGTCGCTGCCGCGGCTGAAGTAGATGCGCTCGAAAGAACAGGGCCTTACCTCGCGCGGCTTGTTGATTTGCACGGTGCGCACCTTGCCTGCCTTGTTGATGAACATGGCCTGTCCCGGCAGCAACTCCTTGATGGAGTCGGCGGGTACATTAAGGGCGGTCTGTATCACGGGGCGTTCGCTGGCAAGCACGGCTATTTCGTTGTCCTGATACCAGAATGCAGTGCGGATGCCCCAGGGGTCGCGTACGGCAAAGGTCTCACCGCTTCCGGTGAGTCCGCACATCACGTATCCCCCGTCCCACTCCTTGCTCGAAGTGCGCAGCATATTAGCAAGGTCGATATGGTCTTCGATGTAATGGGTTACGTCCATCCCCGTCAGGCCTTCGGCTTCGGCGAGGTTGAAGAGGCGTTCCACTTCGCGGTCGAGGCGGTGTCCCAACTGTTCGAGCATGATATAAGTATCGGCGTACTTGCGCGGATGCTGCCCGATGGCGGTGATGCGTGCAAAGATTTCGTCGACGTTTGTCATGTTGAAGTTGCCGCAAAGGGCAAGGTTCTTGGCGCGCCAGTTGTTTCTTCTTAGAAACGGGTGCACGTAGGAGATTCCCGACTTTCCGGTGGTGGAATAGCGCAAGTGTCCCATGTAGACTTCGCCGGCAAAGGGCAGTACGCGCTTTGCGTATTCGGCATCGTGCAGCTGTTCTTTTGTCAGGTCTTTGAAGTTGCTCTGCACCGTACCGAAGATTTCGGTGATGGCACCCGAACCCAGCGCACGTTCACGGAACATGTACTCTTCGCCGGGATTGGCTTCCAGTTTTACGCAAGCCAGTCCGGCACCTTCCTGCCCGCGGTTGTGTTGTTTCTCCATCAGCAGATAGAGTTTGTTCAGTCCGTACATCCATGTGCCGTACTTCTCTTCGTAGTATTCCAGCGGTTTCAGCAGGCGTATCATGGCGACGCCACATTCATGCTTTAGTTGTTCCATTTATATAATTACAAGTTACAAATTACAAGTTACAAAAACGCATCATCTATTCAAGTAAAACGCATCATCTGTTTGGGGTAAACGCATCATCTGTTAGGGTCAAACGCATCATCTGTTTTACCTCAACGCATCATCTGTTTTTTCCTACTCTACCGTTACCGATTTTGCAAGGTTACGCGGCTGGTCCACATCCATACCTTTGCACACGGCAATGTGATAGGCAAGCATCTGCAAGGGCACCGTAGTTATCAACGGATCAAGGCATTCCATTGTTTCGGGAAGTTCGATACAAGTATCGGCAACCTGGCTGATAACCGTATCGCCTTTCGTAACGATGGCGATGACTTTGCCTTTGCGGGCTTTGATTTCCTGTATATTGCTCAGCACTTTCTCATAGAGTCCGTTCTGCGTAGCAATAACGACTACCGGCATTTCGGCATCCACCAGGGCGATAGGCCCGTGCTTCATTTCGGCGGCGGGATAGCCTTCGGCATGTATATACGAGATTTCTTTCAGCTTCAACGCGCCTTCCAGTGCTACGGGATAGCTGTAACCGCGTCCCAGGTAGATAAAGTTGTGCGCATAGGTGAATATTTTGGAAAGCTCTGCTATGCAGTCGTTCAGCTTCAATACTTCTTTCATCTTGTCGGGAATGCATCCCAACTCCTTGACCACGGCAAGGTATTGTTCCTCGTCAATCGTCTTTTTCTCTTTGGCAAGCGTCAGTGCCAGCATGGCGAGCACCGTTACTTGTCCGGTGAAGGCCTTGGTGGATGCTACCCCTATTTCCGGTCCCACGTGGATATAAGAACCCGTATGCGTGGCGCGCGGAATGCTGGAACCGATAGCGTTGCATATGCCGTATATAAATGCTCCACGGCTCTTGGCAAGCTCCACGGCAGCCAGTGTGTCGGCTGTCTCACCGCTCTGCGAAATGGCAATCACTACATCGTTGCTGTCTATCACCGGGTCTCGATAGCGGAACTCCGATGCATACTCCACTTCCACCGGAATGCGGCAGAAGCTCTCTATCAGATGCTTGCCGATAAGCGCAGCGTGCCAGGACGTGCCGCAGGCTACAATCACGAAGCGCTTGGCAGCCAGCAACCGTTCCTTATAATCTATCACAGCCGAAAGCACTACGTTCGTACATTCTATATTGATACGTCCGCGCATACAGTCGCGGATGCAGTCGGGCTGCTCGAAAATCTCTTTCAACATGAAGTGCGGATAGCCGCCCTTCTCCAACTGACCGAGGTTGAGCGCCACCGTCTTTACTTCGTGCGGACACTCCACGTTCTTCAGGTTCACCACCTTCAGTTTCTCTCCGCGGTGTATCACAGCTATTTCTTCATCTTCCAGGTACACCACCTTGTCGGTATATTCCACAATCGGCGTGGCGTCCGATGCCAGGAAGAACTCGTCCTTGCCGATGCCCACTACCAGCGGACTGCTTTTGCGGGCGGCTATAATCTCGTCGGGATTGTCCTTGTCGAGCACGGCAATGGCATACGCGCCAATCACTTCCTGCAAGGCAAGTTGCACCGCCGTCAGCAAATCGAGGTGATTCGTCAACTGGATGTACTCGATGAGTTGTACCAATACTTCGGTATCCGTACTGCTTTTAAATGAATAGCCTTTAGCTTGAAGTTTTTCTTTAAGGACGGCGTAGTTCTCGATGATGCCGTTATGGATGAGTGCGAGTCGTTCGGAAGAGGAATAATGGGGATGGGCATTGGCGGAACAGGGTTCTCCGTGCGTAGCCCAACGGGTGTGTGCAATACCAATATTACCGGAAATATCTTTTTGAGCAACGAAAGTTTCAAGTTCGGAAACCTTGCCTTTCGCCTTATACACGTTCAACTGCCGGTTGTCACTGATCAATGCTACCCCTGCACTATCGTATCCGCGATACTCCAACCGCTTCAGACCTTTGATAAGAATGGGGTAGGCTTTTCTTTGACCTATATAGCCTACGATTCCACACATAATATATCAGTATTTGTTTTTGCGTTGCAAAGATACATAATCTTGAGAACATAAAGTTCATCTTTCTCCAATTTATTTATCAAAAGAATAGAGAAAAGATGTTTTCATGTCAAAAAGTTAACGAAAATATTCTTTTGAAAGCAAATGGACGAATTTACAATCTAAAAGCAAACTAATTGTATTTGATTTGAAATTAAAAGAAAACAGCCGGTATTTTATATCAGATTATAACTTCATCCCCGATAGTAGGTATTTAATAAGCCCTAATAGCAGATATTACCATATCAATTTGAAATTAATTCAGTATATTTGCCGAACATTTTGACACTTATAATAGGTATTACATAGTAATTAAGTAAACTTAGAATGATGAAAGAAGGACTTTTTAACAACGAGACAAAAGTAAAGCCCTACCAACGACAGCCCGGACAGCTGGGCTTGTACGATGCTTCCAACGAACACGACGCTTGTGGAGTCGGTATGCTGGTCAACATCAATGGGGGCAAATCACACGAACTGGTAGAATCAGCATTAAAGGTACTGGAAAACATGCGCCACCGCGGAGCGGAAGGTGCGGACAATAAAACCGGAGACGGTGCCGGTATCATGCTGCAAATCCCGCACGAGTTTATCTTGTTGCAGGGAATCCCCGTGCCCGAAAAAGGGAAATACGGTACCGGTCTGCTCTTTCTGCCAAAGGACGAGAAAGACCAGGCGGCCATTCTGAGCGTCATCATCGAAGAGATAGAAAAAGAAGGACTGACCTTGATGCACCTGCGCAACGTGCCCACCTGTCCCGAGATTCTGGGAGAATCGGCACTTGCCAACGAACCGGACATCAAGCAAATCTTCATCACCGGATTTACGGACGCCGAAACCGCCGACCGTACACTATATATAATAAGGAAAAGAATAGAAAACAAGATACGCAAGTCGGATATCCCCACCCGCGAGGATTTCTACATCGTTTCGCTCTCTACGAAGAACATTATCTATAAAGGTATGCTCTCGTCCTTGCAGTTGCGCAGCTACTTCCCCGACTTGACGAATAACTACTTCACCAGCGGACTGGCACTGGTACACTCCCGTTTCAGCACCAACACCTTCCCCACCTGGGGACTGGCACAACCGTTCCGCCTGCTGGCACACAACGGCGAGATCAACACCATCCGGGGCAACCGTGGCTGGATGGAAGCCCGCGAAAGCGTGCTCTCCTCTCCCGCCCTGGGCGACATCAAGGAGATACGTCCCATTGTGCAGCCGGGCATGAGCGACAGTGCCTCACTGGACAACGTGCTCGAATTCCTCGTGATGTCCGGCTTGAGCCTGCCGCACGCCATGGCGATGCTCGTGCCGGAATCATTCAACGAAAAGAACCCTATCAGCGAAGACCTAAAAGCCTTCTACGAATACCACTCCATCCTGATGGAACCGTGGGACGGACCCGCCGCCCTGCTCTTCAGCGACGGACGCTACGCGGGCGGTATGCTCGACCGTAACGGTCTGCGACCGGCACGCTACCTCATCACCCACAACGACATGATGGTAGTGGCAAGCGAAGTCGGCGTAATGGACTTCGAACCGGGCGACATCAAGGAAAAAGGACGCCTGCAACCGGGCAAGATTCTGCTCGTAGACACCGAGAAAGGCGAGATATACTACGACGGCGAACTGAAACAGCAGCTTGCCGAAGCCAAGCCCTACCGTACCTGGCTTGCCAACAACCGCATCGAGCTGGACGAGTTGAAGAGCGGCCGCAAGGTGCCCCACAGCGTAGAGAACTACGAACGCATGCTGCTCACCTTCGGCTTCTCCAAAGAGGATGTGGAGCGGCTGATTGTCCCGATGTGTACCACCGGAGCAGAGCCCATCAACTCGATGGGCAACGACACGCCGCTGGCGATTCTGTCCGACAAGCCGCAGCTTCTATACAATTACTTCCGCCAGCAGTTTGCACAAGTCACCAATCCGCCTATCGAC
>CAJKXC010000093.1 GCA_905203765.1 uncultured Bacteroides sp. | reverse complement strand
TTAGGTTCGTGTAGTTAAGTTCCAGTTCATTATATTCAGCTTGTATCTTCTCTAATTCTTCTTCTTTGGCTTCGAGAAGTTGTTTTAGTTCAGCATTTTCGCGCTTTAATTCATCGTGCAGATAGATTAAATGCCGCAGTCTGGCTTCAAAGGTACTTAATAGCTTCTTTTCTTCGTCTGTCATTACTACACCAAAATTGTACACAAAAATACAATTAACTTGTAGATTACAAAAACTTTTCGGATAAAATGTCACTTTTCTACCCAATAAATTCGTTTTTCTACGGATATTCTTCTCTTTCTGTACCTTTTTTCTTGTTGATTTCTTCTGTATAGCTTGCCGTCTTGTCAGAGACTAAGGGAAAGGCAGTCAAAGGTACGGAAGAAAGAGGCCTGGCATAGGGACAAAGGAGATCTGAAGTAGGCTTTAAAGTATATCTTAGGGTTCAAGATACACATCTTAGCTGTGCAGATGTCTATCTTAAGTGCGGAGATATACATCTGAAACCTTAAGATATACTTTAAAGCCTACTTCAGACTGTTTTGGTCGTTATGTCAGCCTGCCTTGGTCGGTATCTCTATCGTTTCTTCTACTAATGTTGTCCGGATGGGGGGATAATGCTTTTCGGATAAGAGGATAATGGCTCTCGGATAGAGGCATTGTCACCTTCATGTGGGAGAAAGATGTTTTTCTTCTTAGAAAGCATGAAATAATTTATAATATAATTTGGTTTATAAAATAAACTACTTATATTTGCACCGGAGTTCGAACCCAAAATGTGATTATATCAATTAACATTAAACATGATGAGGTTATGAAAACGGTTGGTTATAATTGGTGGGCATCCACAGCATTGACCATTATGTGTTTGTACTGGCTTTCCAATGTAGTACTTTGGATGCCCTGGCGTTATAATCCGCAGTTGGGCATGGGGATGATGCTTACGGTAAATCCTATTTTCTGGGGAGTGGGATTATACAGTTGCCTGGCTTGTGAGGGCGGTGCCCGGAGTTTGGTGAAGAAGGCGATGTGGGTATCATTGATTGCTGTCGGTATCTCTTTGATATCAGACTTCCTGTTCTTTGCCATGTATATGGGTTCAAAAGAAGTGTGGCACATCACTACCTTTTATGGCTATGCCTGGTTGGTGGTATTGACTTTTGCCGAAGCGCTTCTGCTCAGGAAGAGACTGATGGCTAAACGACAGGTGGCAACTAAGAAAAGACTGCTGATACTGGCAAGCTGCCTGTTGCTCTTATGGATTCTTCAGATTTTGTTTGTGTGTAACTTTAAATAAGATAAGAAATGGAAACTTGGCTTGTGGCTTTTTTGATAGCCGATTGGGTGATAATGCTTTTTCTGGTATTGAACGTATGTAATTGGGATTAAAAAATAAGTATAGCAATGGAAGATAAGAAACTGAATGAGAAAGAGAGTTTGGAACTCATCGCTCAAATGATACAGAACACGAAGTCCGGAATGGCAAAGAATGCCGGACTGCCTTTTCTGATATGGGGATATACCACCGTGGTGACCTCGCTTGTGGTATGGTTTCTCTTGAAAGAAACCGGAAACTATAATTGGCAATGGTGTTGGTTCCTGCTGCCTACCGTAGCCTATACCATTATGATGTGGACCGGGCGGAAGCAGCAGAAGATGGTGAAAACCTACATAGACCGCATACTGGGATATGTGTGGCTTGTCTTCGGAATAGGCGGTTTCTTTGTATCCTGGGTTGCCATTTTCTTTTGGGATTTGTCGGTGCTCTTCGTCATCTTGCTGATGATGGGGATGGGAACGGCGCTGACCGGATTGATTGTAAAAATGAGAGTCGTGACGATATGCGGAGTTTTAGGCGGACTCTTGTCATTGGGGTGTCTCTGCCTGCATGGGTTCGACCAGATATTGCTTTTTGCACTGGCTTTTGTCTTTATGATGGTTATACCGGGACATTACCTGAATAGGGTAGAAAAACAGAATGTTTTATAATAACGAATAGCATGTTTAAAGAACTGAACCCTTTGCTCCATTCCGAACTGCGGCTTGCGGTGATGTCGTTGCTTATCAGTGTCGAAGAGGCGGACTTTGTTTATATCCGCCAGCAGACAGGGGCAACTGCCGGAAACCTCAGCGTGCAGTTGGATAAACTCAGCAAGGCGGGTTATGTGGAGGTGACAAAGACTTTTAAAGGAAAGATGCCTTGCACGATTTGCAAGATCACTCCGCAAGGGATAGATGCCTTTGAGGAGTATGTGGAAGCGCTGAAGAGCTATATTGTGAAGTAGTAGATAGTAGTTAGTAGCTGGTAGTTAGTAGTTGGTAGAAGATACATTAACGTAAATAGAAAATTATGAAGATTTTGGTTACTTACGCCGTTCAAGGCGAGTTTGCGGAATTGAAGTTCCCCGGTATGGTAGGGGGCGAGGAGTTGCAGATAGGTTATCTGCGTACCGGAGTGGGGAAGGTAAAGTCGGCTTTCTATCTTTCGGAAGCGATTAACTTCGGACAACCGGACTTGGTGGTTAATGTCGGTACGGCAGGTACTATCCGGCATAAGGTAGGAGATATCTTTGTGTGCCGTCATTTCATAGACCGGGATATGCAGGCTCTTGCTGATTTGGAACTGGAGTACGAGGCGGATTCCACCGACTTGCTGGAGCAGAAAGGCTACTGCCTGCATTGGCAGGGAAACGGTGTATGCAACACGGGAGACAGCTTCCTGACGGAAATCTCGGATGTGGCAGGCGATGTGATAGATATGGAAGCGTATGCCCAGGCATTCGTATGCCGCGCCAAGAATGTGCCGTTCATTGCCGTGAAGTATGTGACGGACATCATCGGACAGAACTCGGTGAAGCACTGGGAAGATAAGATTGTAGACGCGCGCCACGAACTGGGACTCTTCTTTGAGAAACTGGGTGGAGTGTAGTTACATCACTCTGCTTTCAGGGTCTTGAATGACAGGATATGGTAGCTTGTTCCTGCGGCGATAAGTAGCAGGATCAGCCTCAGCCACCACTGCGGCACGATAAAGATAATAGAGTAAGAGATTGTTATCCAGATCAGTGCCACGGAGACGATCTTCGCTCTCAGTGGGATGGCTTTGTGCTCGCGGAAGTTACGGATATAAGCCCCGAGATGAGGCTGCCGGAGAAGCCAGGCATACAGGCGCGGGGAACTGCGCACGTAGAGTGCTGCCGTGAGCAATAGAAACGGGGTAGTGGGCAGCAGCGGAAGGAAGATGCCGAGTATACCCAAGAACAAAGAGAGCGTGCCGAGCAGAATATATAGGGCTTTCATGCCGCAAAAATAGAAAAAATAACTATGTTTGCGGAGTGAAAGCCTGATTTTATATTTATAACAGAGATGTATCTCCGTTAAATCACCTGTATTATGAGAAAGAGATTCTTCCTGCTTTTGTTCGTCCTTAGCAGCGTACTGACTGCTACCGTAGCACAGACCACAGCCGACTCCCTTGCACTTGTATCTGCCGACTGGCAGGTCACCCCTTTGCAGAAAGGCATCCTTTGCCGGCAGGCAACCTTCGCTTCCCTGTACGGAGTACCACAGGAAATCTCTATATTTGAAATATCTCCGAAGCATCACCGCCTGGATATCCTTATTCACAATCCCAAGGAAGAAACCAGTGTGGCTGCCCGCCGTTCCGGTGCGATAGCTGCTATCAACGGTTCTTATTTCGACATGAAGAAAGGCAATTCCGTCTGTTATCTGCGCAAAGACGGGGTAGTGGTAGATACTACCGCTGCCGGTGGCGTACTGACCACCGTATCAAACGGTGCCGTACTTATTAAGAAAGATAAGTTGCAAATCCTTCCCTGGAGCAAGGAAGATGAAAAGACCTGCCGGCTGAAGCGGGGCAGTCTCCTTGCATCCAGTCCCCTGATGTTGCTGGCGGGAAAGGCGCGTGACTTGTCGGCCTGCAACCCCGGTTTCGTGAATACCAAGCATCCCCGTAGCGCGGTGGCGCTGACCAAAGAAGGAAAGATACTGTTCATCGTTGTAGACGGGCGCAGAAAAGGAAAGTCGGAAGGCATCAGCATCCCCGAACTTACACACCTGCTGCGCGTGCTGGGCTGCCGGGATGCGTTGAACCTGGATGGGGGCGGGTCTTCTACTTTATGGAACGCCTCATTGCCGGGCAAGGGTATTGCCAATACTCCGAGCGGCAATGCCGAACGCAAGGTAGCCAATTCCCTTTGTGTATACGAATAAGTGACGGCAACCGAAGAATAATCCCTCTTTTTTTGTATTTTTGCAGCCGCATCGAGGTGACATTAGATGCGACAACTCATATTAATTAGCGTATTAACCCTATGTACACAGTCATTAAACGCATGGAAGTATCGGCAGCCCATAGCCTGAAACTTTCGTATCATAGCAAGTGTGAGAATCTGCACGGTCACAACTGGATTATCACCGTATATTGCCGTTCCCGGGAGCTCAATGCCGATGGAATGGTAGTTGATTTCAGCCATATCAAGCAAGTGGTAAAGGGACAATTGGACCATCGCAATCTCAATGAAATGCTTCCCTTTAACCCCACAGCCGAGAATATCGCCCGCTGGATATGCGACCAAATACCCACCTGCTTCAAAGTCGAGGTACAGGAATCCGAATCGAATGTAGCCGTTTATGAGAAAGATTAACGAGATATTCTACAGCCTGCAGGGCGAAGGATATTATACGGGTACACCCGCCGTGTTCATCCGCTTTAGCGGTTGCAACTTGAAGTGTTCCTTCTGTGATACGCAGCACGAGGAAGGCCGGCTGATGACCGATGCAGAAATTCTGGAAGAGGTAATGCTGCATCCTGCCACTGTGGTGATATTGACAGGGGGCGAACCTTCGCTCTGGATAGACGATGAGTTAATAGACCTGTTGCATCAGGCGGGCAAGTACGTCTGCATCGAAACAAACGGCACGCGGCCTCTGCCGGAGAGCATCGACTGGGTGACCTGCTCGCCCAAATCGGAGTCAAAGCCGGCGGTAGCACGCATTGACGAGGTGAAAGTGGTGTATCAAGGTCAGGACCTCGCCGCCTATGAGCAACTTCCTGCCCGGCACTTCTTTCTGCAACCCTGCTCCGGCAGCAATATTGCCGAGACGGTAGAGTGCGTAATGCAGCATCCCCGATGGAGACTCAGTCTGCAGACACACAAGTTGATAGATATACGCTGAACCAAAATTGGTGTGCTTCGTTTGGCATCACCTTCCGAATAAGATATAAGAATAAAGCCGCAAGTCGAACGATCGACTTGCGGCTTTATTTCTGCACGGGAGGAGAGGCTCGAACTCCCGACACCCGGTTTTGGAGACCGGTG
>CAJKXC010000092.1 GCA_905203765.1 uncultured Bacteroides sp. | reverse complement strand
CAATGTCCTATAGGACTAAACATTAATCCAGTCAACTAAAGTCAGGACAGTACACGTCTTCACCGTTCAGTTCGGCATAGCAGCCTTCATCCGCATAAGATTCACCAAGATTCAAAACGACAGACGGACTTCCCAGAACCTCTATTGTAGGATAATAGGTGATGCGCGTCATCCCTGCCGTACTCTCGTCATCGCAACCGGTCAGCGAGAAAGCTGCCAGCGCAAACATCATCAGATATAATAATTTACTTTTCATTGTTCTGTTCAATTTATGTATATGAATTGATTACTTGCCCCAGAATACGGGTGATGTATAGCCCGGGAATGCCGGTGTATTAGGGTTACGTGCCGAAGAACTCTCGGCATACGGATAGCGTTCCAGTATCTTGTTATCGCCCACTTGTCCGAATACCTGAACAGGGGTATAAAGCGTACCGGGTACATACTTCGAGGTGTCGAAAGAAGAGTCATCCCCTATCTTATACATATCGCTGCCCTTGATCGTTCCAAATGCCGGATAATCCAGACGGCGCATTTCGCACCAGGCCTCGAATGTATTGACACCGGAGAGCGCCACCCACTTGGCTACACCGATACTCTTCTGATAATTGCCCGCGTCGTAAGGATAACGTGCCACATACTCGGCCGCGCCATCTACGCCTGCCGTAGCAAACGATGCTTCGATAGCCTTGGCATAATGAGCCGCAGCATCGGCTGCCGAACCATAGCGTGCATAATATTCGGCCTTGAAGAATTCGATTTCCGATACCGTAATCAGGTATACCGGCATATCGAAACTTGCCACCGGACGGCACCATTTGGTTACCGAGAAGGAAGTCTTGGGATAGTTTGAACCCGAAACACCACCTACATACTTGCCTTCGCCGTTTTTCTCAAAGAATTTAGGAAGACGGGGATCCAGGTATGCCACATTACCTTCGGCGTCCAGCACCTGCATGGTACCGATAATCGCTATATTGGCGGCAATATTAATCTGTGAAGATCCCCAGGCAGTACTGAATTCTTCGGAAAAGAACGGGTTCATGTGCCCGGACTCATTGCTCCAGCAACCGGCGTAGCTGACATCGCTTGTCGGGAAGTTGTCTTCGGCAATCAGGGGTGCCACTTCGGACTGTACATCCTTGACATTAGCCATACGCATCAGCAACTTCAGCTTCAGAGCATTGGCAAACTGAATCCATTGCCCTGCCGTTGCCGACGGATAAAGGAAATTGGTAACAACAGGATTGGAAGCCGAAGCATGCTCCAAAGCCGTGTTGAGTTCGGCAATCACTCCTTCGTAAACAGTCTGTCCGTCATCATATTTCGGTGCAAGGTTATTGGGATCGAGAGCTTCCGTATACGGAACTTCACCATAGCAGTCCACTAAAGCCTGATAAACGAAAGCGCGCAAGGTGGTAGCTGCCAGATAGGTACCCCAGTCTTCGGCTGCCAACGACTTTTCGAGCACGGTCTTCGCATTCTGCAAAGCCTTCTGCGTGAATTGGGTATAAGTGCTACTGCTACGGGTGGCAGACATATTGAACTGTGAATAGTCAATGTAGTTTTCCGTTCCATTCAGGTGGGCATATTGCTCCGAATGAAATCCGCCGGCAATGCGCAGAAAGTTACCATAGCTTGCCGCCACGTTCATCTCGATGGCAGGCATCAGCATATTGGTTTCAATGTTGCCCTCAGCAGGCGAGTTAGGATCTTGGTTGATATCCAGGTAGCTGTCGCAAGAGCCTAAAACAGCACTCAAGGCAACGGCGGATATTAGTAATATCTTTTTCATATCTTATTTCTCCTTTATTTTAGAATTTAATGCTCAGGTTACATCCGAAGACACGGCAAGAGGGATTGGAGTAAAGCTCGCCAAACTGTGTAGCCAAGTCACCATAACTGGCCTGAGAGATAGTGGTTACCTCAGGATCGATGAAGTAGTTGTCCGAGGCCGTCCACGTGAACACGTTGTTGCAGAATACAGTCACAGCAATGTTGCTCAATGACATGGCATTAACCCATTTCTTAGGTACATTCCACGTCAGACTGATGTTACGCAACTTGACAAAGGAACGGTCTACAAGGAATGCCTCGCCGCCATGACCATAACCGAAGTTATTAAAGTAATTCTGATAACTGCCGTTATGCGAAAGAATAGGAGTAGTATTCTCAGAATAGGTACCGTCACCGTTGTCCACTACCGAATTGGGAATGATGAACGGACGGCGTCCGTTGTAGGTCGTTATCGTTCCGTTACCGGTAAACTGCATCAGATTCATGGTACGGGAGAACATATAACCGCCCTTGCGGACATCGAGCGCTGCACTCAGCGTGAAATCCTTGTAGGTAAATGCCGTATTCACACCGCCTGTCCAATCGTTGTTCATGTTCTTTCCGGTATCTTCGACTGCTGTGCCTATTACCGGCTGGCCGTTTGCATCTACAATCGGCTGGCCGCTTTCTGTATACTTAGGCAGATAAGTGTAGAACTGCCCCATAGGCTTGCCCTCTTCTGCATACATATATATGGCGTCGTTTCCTGCCGAGAAGTTATAGATAGACACCTTGCCGCCTTCCAGACTTTCGGGCAACGAAACTACCTTATTCTTGTTCTTGGAGAAGTTGAAGTCCAAATCCCAACGGAAATCACGGGTACGGATGGGAATTGTATTCAATACCAACTCGATACCATTGTTGCGAACCTTACCGAAGTTGGTTACCATGTAGCTGTAACCGGTAGAAGGATCGACGGGTAACGTAAAGATCTGGTCGTTCGTAGTACGGGTATAGTAAGCGGCATCAATGCCAATGCGGCCGTTGAAGAACTGCAGGTTTGCACCGATCTCGAACTCAGAGGTCATTTCCGGCTTCAATGCGGAACTTCCCTTGGTGTTGGATGCCATAAATGCATTCACCCCGTTCATCGGGAAGCTGGCAATATCAGAACCATAGTAACCGTGTGCCGTAGCTTGAACATAAGTAACACCCGTACGGTAAGGGGCGGCATCGTTACCGGTCTTACCATAAGCTACACGCAACTTACCGAAAGTCAACACTTTGTTCTCCGGAATCAGTCGGGTGAAAATCCAGCTCAACGTAGCACCCGGATAGAAGAAACTGTTCTTTTCGAGAGGCAGTGTAGACGACCAGTCGTTACGGGCAGTCACATTCAAGTAAACCATATCGTCCCATCCCAGCGTGACGTCGCCGAACAAGCCCACCAAGCGGCGCTTGCTCTGGCTCTCGCCAAGAGTAGTCTTGGTAGCACCGTTGCTCAAATCCCAGAAACCGGTAAAGAAGGTAAGGTCGTCCGTCTGTCCCGTCATGCTGGTAGAACCACGTTCGTTCATATTCACACCGGCATTTACGTTGACGTCCAGTTTACCGTTCAGGAATTTCTTGGCATAATTGGCAAGGAAGTCATGATTCAGCTCATAGCGGCGGCCGTAGGCGGCATATACATATCCGCTTTGGTTCATGTTAGAAGGCGCATAGCCATAGTCTTCGTTAATCAGAGCATCGTCCAGCTTAATCTGCGGGGCGCCCATTTTGATATCATAGTCCGTATAGTCAAAACCCATACGGTATGAAAGTGTCAGTTCTTTGATAGGTTTGATATCGACCTGCAATTTACCATAAATCTGCTTGGAGTTGGTATGGTTGTAGTTGTTCTCCAAAGACCAGTACGGGTTGGTGATACCGTAAGGAGTGAAGTAAGCTTCGGGATTGAAGAAAGCCGAACTGGTGTTCTTCATATCCACGATAGATACATCACGCGGCATTTCATAAAGGCCGTCGATAACGGAAGTACCCTGGAAGTTTCCTACGGCATCGGTAGCACTGCGGGCAAAGTTCACGGAAGAAGAAACCTTCAGCCAGTCGGTAGCCTCGTAGCTGCTACGGAAGGCCAGCGTATTACGTTCGTAAGTATCGTAATCCTTCGGCATGATACCGTCGTCGTTGGCATACGAGTATGACAGGTAGTAATCCAGTTTGCCGTCATTCGACACACCACTCAACGAGAGGTTGTGGTTCTGCGACCATCCCAGGTCAAAGAAGTCCTTCACATTGTCCTTCTTGGCGCTGTACTCATGAATCAGCTGCTGATGATTCCAGATAGGGCCATATACCTGTAAGGAGCCATCGAGGGCGGGTCCCCAGGAACCGTTTTCAATGAAAGTCTGTGCGCCGTTCCAGCCCTGTCCGAACTCATTCTGCATATCGGGCAGCAGAGAAACTTGGCGTGCCTGAATGCTTCCGCTATAGCTGATGGAGAAATTACGGCCATCACCCCGCTTACCGGACTTGGTGGTAATCACGATAACACCGTTGGCAGCACGGCTACCATACAATGCGGTAGCGGCGGCACCTTTCAAGATAGTCATTGACTCAATATCTTCGGAAGCTACGTTGGACACACCACCTGTCGACACGTTCTTACCCGAACCGGAGAACAAACTGTTCTGCAGGGGGATACCGTCTACTACATAAAGTGGCTGGTTGTCACCGTTGATAGAACTAAAACCGCGGATTACGATGTTACTGACCGATCCCGGGTCGGAAGAAGTGGAACTAACCTGAACGCCTGCCACCTTACCGGACAACGCATTGGCGATATTGGTGGTACGTGCATTGATAATTTCGTCACTCTTCACCGTCGTGGCAGAGTAGCCTAAAGTCTTTTCGGAGCGGGAGATACCCATAGCTGTCACTACAACTTCATCCAGTACCTCAGCATCCGGTTTCAATACAATCTTCATCAGTCCGCTTCTGATAGCGACTTCCTGAGACTGCATTCCTACAAAAGAAACTCGCAAAGTCTTTGCGGAACTTGGTATTCACCTATTCATCAGCTTCTTATAGACGCTTGTCTGTGGGCAACGGTGGTGAAAGCAAGCTCATATACCCGACTTCAAGGGTTCACCCTGCTCTCAATAAATACCAAGACGGCATCGCAGGGATGTTTACTGCAAAACAATGCTTCTTAGGGCATAAAACATTGTATGTTTTGGGGCAAAAGCCGGTGAGTTATTTCGGAAAACAGTTACTCTTTTAAGTGAATAACTGGAGTTGTTCAGCTGAACAACTGGAGTCATTCGATCGAACAACTGGAGTCGTTCACTTGAACAACTCCAGTTGTTCACTTAAAATCCTTTGGCAAGGGAAGGGTAAAGGTAAATGATCGACGTATCAAGAAGCATTATCTCTCAGAATAAATTTCCTCTCCTAAACTCTGTGAAATGTGATACCCTGTTTCTATTTGCAAGGATGCGATACTATACCGGTCAGCTTATCCCGGAATGTTACTGCTTATCTCAGGACGGTACATATTGAAGATCCCACTGTTATCTCTCATTGGATTCGTAACTTTGAGTCTGGTAA
>CAJKXC010000091.1 GCA_905203765.1 uncultured Bacteroides sp. | reverse complement strand
GGGACACAAGGATTTTCAGTCCTTTGCTCTACCAACTGAGCTATGGCACCTTTTTGTCTCTTTTGCGGATGCAAAGGTAGTGAAAGTTTTGGACTGTGCAAGGGGAGAGGAAAGAAAAAACGCTGATAAATGGCTATGTGGCTAAGTATCAGCGTTTATTTTTTTATACTTTTTTCGTTTCTTCCTCTTCTTCTACTGCTGTATTCTCCTTTAGCGGGTTCCATCCTTGGGCTTTCAGCTCAAATTCCTGACCGTCGCGGGTAATCAGGGCACAACCCAGTTCCGGTTTGGTGATGTGGCCGATGAGCTTTACGCCTTCCATTTCGGAAATCTTTTCGTGGTCGGCGATGGGGACGGTGAACAGTAGTTCGTAATCCTCGCCGCCATTCAGGGCGCAGGTGGTCAGGTTCATGTTGAATTCTTCTGCCATGACGGCTGTCTGGTAGTCAATGGGGATATGCTCCTCGTAGACGCGGCAGCCTACTTCGCTTTGCGTACAGATGTGCAGCAACTCGGACGACAGACCATCAGAGATATCCATCATGGAAGTGGGCCGGATACCTTCCGCTGCCAGCTTCTCGATGATGTCTTTGCGGGCTTCCGGCTTCAACTGACGCTCCAGGAGATACTCCTTGCCGGCAAAGTCCGGTTGCAGGTCTTTGTCACCACCTCTGAGGACGGCCTTTTCACGTTCCAGCAGTTGCAGGCCCATGTAGGCAGCGCCCAGGTCACCGGTGACGCAGATCAGGTCGGTTTCTTTGGCGCCATTGCGATAAACCGCTTTACCCTTCTCGGCTTCGCCAATGCAAGTAATGCTGATGGTAAGGCCTGTGTAGGACGAAGAAGTGTCTCCGCCCACAATGTCCACGTTGTACTCTTCGCACGCCAGGCGGATGCCGGCATACAGTTCTTCCATATCCTCTATGCTGAAGCGTTTGGAAATCCCCAGGGAGACGGTGATTTGCTTCGGCGTGCCGTTCATGGCATAGATATCGGAGAAATTGACTACTGCCGATTTATATCCCAGATGTTTCAGCGGTACATACACCAGGTCGAAGTGCACGCCTTCCATCAGCAGATCGGTGGTGACGAGCACTTCCTTGTCCGCAGGGTAGGAGAGGACGGCGGCATCGTCGCCGACGCCATACCGGCTTGATTCGTTTTTCAGTTCAATACCTTCGGTGAGACGGCGGATGAGGCCGAATTCACCGAGGGTTGATATTTCTGTTCCCATCTTTTTACGCTCTATTAATGAGTTCCCGCATAATCTCCGTCATTTTCGGCTGGGCTTCGTCGGCGGCTTTCTGCACTTCCTCGTGAGATACTTCTACGATTTTGCCTTCCACGCCGAGGTCGGTAATCACAGATACACCGAACACTTTGATGCCGCAATGGTTCGCTACGATCACTTCGGGAACTGTGGACATGCCCACTGCGTCCGCCCCCAGGATATGGAACAACTTGTATTCCGCCGGAGTCTCGAACGTAGGGCCTTGCGTGCCGATGTATACGCCATGCTGAACCTTGATGCCTTTCTCTGCTGCAATCTCGTCGGCTTTGCGGATCAGTTCCTTGTCATACGCCTCGCTCATATCCGGGAAGCGGGGGCCGTACGGGATGTTCTTGCCGCGGAGCGGATGTTCGGGGAAGTAGTTGATATGGTCGGTGATAATCATCAGGTCGCCGATTTCAAAGTCCGGGTTTGTACCGCCGCTGGCGTTGGAAACGAACAGCGTCTTGATGCCCAGCTCGCGCATCACGCGTACCGGGAAAGTAACTTCCTTCATCGAGTAGCCTTCGTAGAAGTGGAAACGTCCTTGCATGGCCATGATGTCCTTGTTGCCCAGCTTGCCGAAAATCAACTTGCCGCTGTGTCCTTCTACCGTAGAAACGGGGAAGTTCGGGATATCTGCATACTTTATTTCATACTTTTCGGTTATCTCGCCGGCAAGACTGCCGAGTCCGGTACCGAGAATAATTGCAGTCTCAGGATGTGTGTGCATCTTTCCTCTCAGAAAGGCTGCAGTTTCTTGAATATGTTCTAACATAGCCAATAATATTTTGATTAAATATATGTTGTTGATTCTGTAAAAATTCTATCTCTACGGGCAGCACATAGATGTATGGCTTCAGTTTCTCGTCCAGTGCAGACTGATGCTTCAGCCGTGTCGCATCTTTTTCGGTGGTGATGATCAGCCGCTTTCCTTCTTCCAGCCGCATGAACTGTTCCTTTATCTGCTGCAGGTCTTTGGTGCGGAAGTCGTGGTGGTCATCGAATGCCAGCAGCTTGATGTGTTGGGTATGCGATTCCACTTCCCTCACCAGTGGCGCCGGGGAAGCGATTCCCGTAACCAGCAGTACCTGTGCGTCTTCCGTCAGTGAAGAGAGCGTCTTTCGTCCGTTCGTCTTCTGGGGGAATAGCGGGGTCAGCACGCCGTACCGGAATCTGGAAAAGTACAGTTGCTGGTATGGATACAGATGCAGCCGTTTGGTAATGATGTTGAAGTCTATCGGCTTGATGTCATCCGGGCATTTGGTAACGATTACGATTTGTGCCCGGTTCTTGCCGCTTGCCGGTTCGCGCAGCCTTCCGGCGGGGAGTAGGGTGTCTTCGCACAGCAGGCGGTGGTAGTCGGTCAGCAGGATGTTGATTCCCGCTTTCACGCTGCGGTGCTGAAAGGCGTCATCCAGTAATATGGCATCCACGGCGGGATCTTTCAGTTTGAGCAGTTGCTCTATGCCGTGGCAGCGGTTTTCGTCTACGGCAACGCGTATGTCGGCGAACTTGCCCTTTATCTGATAAGGCTCGTCACCTATCTCCGTTACGCTGCTTTTGTTGCCTGCCAGCACATACCCTTTGCTTTTCCGCTTGTAGCCGCGGCTCAGCATGGCAACGTTTACGTTCTCTTTCTGTAGCAACTTTATCAAGTACTCCGTATGTGGCGTCTTGCCCGTTCCCCCTACGGAGAGGTTTCCCACGCATATCACAGGAACGTCAAAACTCTTTGACCGGAGCCATCCCCAATCAAAGAGTTTATTTCGCAAGCATACCCCCAGCCCGTAAAGCCACGAGAGGGGGTATAGCCAATGGTGTGTTTTAATAAAGTTCTCTTCCATTTATTGAATATTCAGTTCGAAAGGTACGCGTGCCTGTACGCGGTCGTACTTGTCAAAGTTCTCCAGGATATTGAACTGCTGGTAGATTTCTCCCATTGTACCTTTCAGGATGCGGGACTTGATGTAGTTGTCCGGTCTTGTATTTACCAGGATTTCAAAGAAACCTTCCTTAGCCGGATAACTCATTACGGTGTAGGCATCTACGCCGGATTTGGCAATGGCAATCTCCAGTGCTTTGTCTATGCCGCCCAGTTCGTCCACCAGTCCCAGGTCTTTGGCTGTGCTTCCGGTCCACACGCGGCCTTGTGCTATCTTGTCCAGTTCTTCCTTGCTGATGCCGCGGCCATCGGAGCAACGGGTCAGGAAGAGGTCGTATCCATTGTTGACATACATCTGCATCAGGCCTTTTTCACCGTCGTTCATGGGGCGGGTCAGCATACCGAAGTCGGCGTATGGGTTGGTCTTTACCACATCCACGCTTATGCCTATCTTGTCCGCCAGTCCTTTGGCGTTGGGGAACATGCCGAAGATGCCGATGGAGCCGGTCAGTGTGGTAGGTTCGGCAACGATGGTATCGGCGTTGCAGGAGATGTAGTAACCGCCCGATGCGGCATAGTCACCCATAGACACAATCACCGGTTTCTCTTTCTTCAACTGGCTCACTGCATACCATATCTGTTCCGATCCGTAAGCGCTTCCGCCCGGTGAGTTTACGCGCAGCACTACGGCTTTCACGTCTTTGTCTTCCTGCAATTCGCGCAGGTCTCTGATCATTTTCTCAGGATCGATAATCTCTGTATTATCAGTGGCGGATGAATTACCGATTTTAATCTCTCCGGATGCGTAATATACGGCAATCACGTTTCCGCTCTTGTCTTTGGGGACGTTCTTCTTTACATTTATCATCTTCTGCAATCCCAGCACCGGCATGCGGTCGTCCTTGTCGATGCCTATCATTGTTTTCAGATAGTTGCGCACATCGTTCTTGTATATCAGTGTGTCCACCATTCCGTACTTCACGCTTTCTTCGGCGGGGTGGAACATCAGCATATCGTCGGCTGCTTCGTTCAGCGCTTCTACCGATACCTTGCGCGATGCGGCAATATCGCTTGTCACTTGTCCCCAGACGGAGCTCAGGTAAGCATTCACCTGTTCGCGGTTTGCCGGGCTCATTTCGGTAGAGATAAACGGCTCTACTGCCGACTTGTAAGTACCCACTTTGAATACCTGCATTTCCACTCCGATCTTAGCCAGCAGATCTTTAAAGAATACGGGAGCGGCAGCCAGACCTCTCCACTCGATGGAGCCTTGCGGGTTCAGCAGCACTTTGTCCGCTACGCTCGACAGGTAGTACAGCCCCTGTGTGTAGGTATCACCATAGGCTACCACAAACTTGCCCGATTCCTTGAAGTCTTTCAAGGCATTGCGCACCTCTTCAAGGGATGCAAAGCCTGAAACCAGCGAGGTGGCTTGTATATAGATACCTTTAATATCGTCATTTTCTTTTGCCTTCTTGATAGAGGAGAGGATGTCGTCCAGTCCATAGACGTTGTAGCTGTTGCCCAGCAGGAAGTCGAACGGATTGTCCTGGCTGCGTTCGGCCAATGTACCGTTCAGTTCCAGCATCATGATAGAGTTCTTGCGTACTTGTGTTTCCGCTTCCGAAGAAGAGATCGCGCTGAAAAACACCAGAATGCTGATGAAGAACAGGACGACGAGCGATACGACAATACCGGTTACGGTGGCAAGTGTAAATTTCAGAAAATCTTTCATTGTCTTATTGTTTTTAGGCTGCTAACTTTTTCAAGTTAGCAAAGATAAATAATTAGGTTGATATTTACTCTATCTGTCGCAAGGTTTTTCGATTTGTCACAGCAACCTTGTAATTAAACATTGTGTATGGAGTCCCGTTCTACTTCCACGGCACTATCTTTATGTGTCACTAAATAAATAAGGTGTTATGAATGAAACAGAATTGAAGAATGGTGTGGAGCCGACGGACTTGTCGCTCTACATGGCGGGAGTGATTGAAGAGTTGGAGCAGAATGGAAAGTACGCTGCGGTGCATACCTATACCAGTGCGTTGCACTCTTTTGTGGCATTCTCTGCCGGCGGTGGAATGGAGATATCTATGCAGGAAGTCTTTACTCCCGGGCGGCTGAAGGCCTACGAGAACTGGTTGCTGGCGGAGCGTGAACTGAGTTTGAATACGGTTTCAACTTATATGCGTACGCTTCAGGCAGTCTACAATCGTTGGATGCCGTTTGGCAGCCAGGGCTATAATCCCAGGCTATTTGCCGATGTACATACCAAGGTGGTATCACAAACCAAACGGGCGCTCACCGAGCAGCAGATCAATAAGCTGATGTCTGCGGATATGGAAACGCTGCCCGATGATTTGAAATGCGTGTTTGCCTATTTCCTGTTGATGGTGTTGTTTCGCGGGATGCCCTTTATTGATCTGGCACACTTGCGTAAGTGCGATGTACAGGGTAACTCTATTGTCTATTGCCGGCACAAGACGGGCAAGCAGATGGCGGTGCATATTCCCGAAGAAGCATTGGGGCTGATAAAAGAGTTTCGGGACAAGAATCCGCAATCTGTTTATCTGTTCCCCGTGTTGGATGCGCGGTTACGCATCGGGCGCAAGCTGTATGAATGCTATCAAGCTGCCTTGCGGCGTTTCAACCGGTCATTGAAACGGTTGATGCAGCTTCTGTTGCCCGGTGTAGAGGTCAGTTCCTATACGGCGCGCCACACGTGGGCTACGTTGGCTTATCATATAGGTATTCCTGTAGGTATCATCTGCCAGTCGTTGGGGCATTCATCTATCCGGGTGACGGAAACTTACCTGAAGCCTTTTGAAAATAAGAGACTGGACGATGCCAACCGTAAATTGATTTCCTTTGTTCGAAAATGTAGACGGGAAAGTGGAGCGGTATGCAATGTGTTGTAAAACAATGCGTTGAGAAGGGAGTTACTTACCAAGTAACGGCGATAAGAACCGGAATTACTTACCAAGTAACGGTGTATAATTGTGGCAAAGTTGAAAA
>CAJKXC010000090.1 GCA_905203765.1 uncultured Bacteroides sp. | reverse complement strand
ATCACCTATCATCTATCACCTGAAAAATGAGATTCATCAACCTCATCGTTGTCCATTGTTCTGCCAGTCGGTGTGACCGCTGTTATACGGAAAATGATTTGACAACAGATCACCTGCGCCGGGGATTTTCCGGCGCAGGTTACCATTTTTATATCCGAAAGGATGGAAGTATAAAATCTTTACGACCGGTTGAGAAGTCCGGTGCGCATGCCCGCGGCTACAATGCCCATAGCATCGGTATCTGCTACGAAGGCGGACTGGACGGGCACGGGCGCTCTGCCGACACGCGCACGCCTTTTCAGAAGCATTCGCTACGGGTACTTGTAATGACGTTGTTGAGGGATTATCCCGGTGCACGGCTGTGCGGGCATCGCGACCTCAGCCCCGACCTGAACCGCAACGGCGAGATAGAACCTGAGGAGTGGATAAAAGAATGCCCCTGCTTCGATGCGGCGAGTATCCTGACAGAACCGCCGCCACCGAATCCGGGGCATTTGTAGGTATTAGGGGGGAATTTATTTCTTTTCGATATCCACGGTGGCAAAGCGCTCGCCGTCGTACAGGCTTTTCACGCGGATGTTCAGTCCTTTTTTCCCTGCAAGCAGGTCGGTAATGTTGTCGAGCTTGAAGGATACGAGGCCTGTACCCAGACTGATCTGGTTGTCGTTGAAGGCATTGTGGCGGAGCTCGAGGTTGACGTAATCGGCCTTGTCGCCCTCGCCCGTAGAGGCTTCGTTCACCACCAGGTTCAGCATGTGTTTCTTCTCCGTGTCGTTGCTGTGGTAGAACTGGTATTTGATGTTCAGGTAATCGCCCGTAATCCAGAAGTCGGTGGCGTTGATGCGGTCGTCGCCGATGCTGTCGTTCTTCTCGGCAGGCATAAAGTAGATATCTTTCGTCAGGATGTTTTCGATATGCTTTATCTGGGCGTTGTAGTCATAGCCCGTTACCGGCTCCTTCAGTTCGCTGAAGTAGACAAAAGCCCGCTGGCCGTCCACCAGGGCATAATTGCGTACATAGGTGGTGTCGCCGGGATATAGTTTGCTGCCCTCGTCCAGTGCAAAATAGTAATCTTTTCCTTCGATGACTTTCACTGTACCGATGGCAAACAAGGTGTCGTAATCATTATCCCAATCGTCCAGGCAGGATTGCAACATGGGCATGGTCAGGAATAAAATCATCAGTGCTACGAATGTCATTTTCTGTTTCTTCATAAATGAATGGGTTTTATATTTTTAAACTAATCAGATACTTTGTACTCAGAAAATACGCTTGAGGGGCATTTACTGCGCCGATGATTGTTAAAGAATTGAAAGTATGATTTTCTTCTCTGCCCGATGCAGTATTTTTGCACCCATTGCATTTATAAGGTAACACGTGTTAAGAGAAAGAATGGAAGAACAGGAATTGGCAGAACGATGCAGGCAAGGAGACAATGCTGCCCGCAAGGAACTGTATGAGCATTACGCCGGGCGTATGCTCAGCGTGTGCCTTCGTTATGCCGGCGACAGGGATACTGCACAGGATCTGATGCATGACGGTTTCCTGAAGCTGTTCGACTCATTCGATAAATTCACTTGGCGGGGAGAAGGCTCGCTGCGTGCCTGGATGGAACGCGTGATGGTGAATACGGTTTTGCAATACCTGCGGAAGAACGACGTAATGAACCGTACCTCGGAACTGGACAATGCGCCCGAGGCGTACGATGAACCGGACGGTTCGGCAATAGACGTGATTCCGGAAAAGGTGCTGATGCAGTTTATCAGTGAACTGCCCGCGGGCTACCGCACCGTGTTCAACCTGTATGTTTTTGAAGACAAGCCCCATAAGGAGATTGCTCAACTGTTGGGGATTAACGAAAAATCATCGGCCTCGCAGCTGACACGCGCTAAAGCGGCTTTGGCAACAAAAGTGCGCGAGTGGATGAAACAAAATGCATGATAATGAAAGATGATATGAAAGATGAATTGTGGCTGAAGAAGATCAAAGACCGGCTGGATAACTACTCCGAACCGCTGTCTGCTTCCGGGTGGGAACGGTTGGAGAAGGAACTGGCGGCAGGTAATGCTCCGGTGCCCAAGCCGCGGCGGATAGTGCCTTTCCGCCGGTGGGCGGTGTCGGCGGCTGCAGTGCTGTTGGTGGCGGTGTCGTCCGTCAGCCTGTGGTTGCTGCAAAGCCCGGTGGCGGATGAAGTGCGGCACACATCGGTGCCTGCCCTGGCGGTGGCGCCCGATAATCTGCCGGAAGTGACCACGCCTGCAATACAGACCCATCCGGCGGAACCTCTTTACAGGGCACACAGAGGTACTTCGGCAAGCAATGGAAACGCGCACCGTTCGCTGGTGGCACAACAGATAGAGATAACAACCGATGACGGGGAAGAGGAAACGTTGCTTTCTTCCGGGATCGATGATGAGAGCATCGACCGTCCGGCAGCAGAGCCGACGGTGCAGACTGAGGACGGTAATACCGCGGTAACCCCGGACAGAGAGCCTGAGAGCAGGCCTAAAGAGCGCTATCGCCCGTCGGGGAAAGACAAGCTGCACTTGCCGGAAGGAAAGAAGTCGGAAGCCCGTGCCAAGGGATGGGCTGTGGGACTGTCGGTAGGAAATACGGGCGGCCTCTTGCAGTCGGGCGAGGCCGAGGGCGGAAACCTTCTGCAGAGTTCGGCTCCCGGTGGCCCGATTTATGGGGGGAACGTGGATTTGTCGTCTACCGCCAATGGCCTTGTTACCATTCCCAGTGGGGATGAACTGGTGTTTAAGGACGGTTTCCCCTACCTGCAGAAAAAAGCCAATGAGATTACTTCCATCGACCACAAACAACCGATCAGCTTCGGCGTATCGGTGCGTAAGAATCTTCCGAAGGGGTTCTCGGTTGAAACGGGACTGACATATACTTATCTGGCTTCGGATGTGAAGTTCGGCGGCAGCTCCGAAAAGGTGAGCCAGAAGTTGCACTATATCGGAATACCGGTGCGTGCCAACTGGAACTTTGTGGATAAGGAGAACTTTACGATGTATGTTTCGGGCGGCGCCGCCGTAGAGAAGTGCGTGTACGGCAAGATCGGCAGCAAGAGCGAAACCGTGAAGCCTGTACAGCTCTCGGTGATGGGAGCTGTAGGCGCACAGTATAATATAAGTAATAGAGTGGGTTTGTACGTAGAACCGGGTGTGTCTTATTTCTTCGACGACGGTTCGTCGGTGCAGACGATACGCAAGGAAAATAAGACTAACTTTACGTTGCAGGCGGGGATACGATTAACGTATTAGTTTACTATCACATTTCTGAAATACTCCTTGAACAGCTTTTCCGCGTATGCCAGCTGTTCGGGAGTATTTTCTTTTACCGCCTTCAGCCGGTAATCCCATCCCATCGCCTCGTACTTGTGTACGCCCAGCCGATGGTAGGGCAGCAGCTCTACCCGCTGTATGTTTTCGTATCTTCCGAGGCTTCCGCCCAGGCTGCGGATATCTTCTTCAAAATCGCTGTACCCCGGAACGAGCACGTAGCGCAACCAGAAGGGGCGTGCATGCTCTTCGAGCCAGGCGGCGGTGCGGAGCGTCTGTTCGTTGCTGCGTCCTGTCAGTGCGCGGTGGCGTTCGGGGTTGAACTCTTTGACGTCGAGCAGTACCAGGTCGGTCAGGCTCAACAGCTCTTCTACTTTCTCGTTCCAGATGCCGCCGTTGGTGTCCAGGCAGGTATGGATGCCGTTGGCCTTCAATTCTTTGAAAAGGGGTATCAGCGCTTCGGCTTGCAGCGTAGGCTCTCCGCCGGAGAAGGTGATGCCGCCTTTCTTTCCGAAAAAGGCTTTCTGGCTGACTGCCATCCGAAGAATCTCTTCGGGGGGAGTGGGGGTGCCCCCTTTGGCGTCTATCGTATCGGGATTGGCACAATACAGGCAGCGGAACGGGCAGCCCTGAAGGAAAACGACGAGCCGGAGACCCGGCCCGTCGAAGGTTCCCATACTTTCGTAGGAGTGTACGTTTATCATATTACATTCTTTCGTGGAACGAACGGCTGATAACTTCCAACTGATGCTCGCGGCTCAGCTTCACAAAGTTCACGGCATAGCCGGAAACGCGAATGGTGAGTTGCGGATACTTCTCGGGATGCTCCATGGCATCTTCCAGCATTTCGCGGTTCAGCACGTTCACGTTCAGGTGGTGGGCACCTTTGGTGAAGTAGCCGTCCATCATTGTAACCAGGTTCTCTACACGCTCTTCCGCCGTGGGGCCCAGCGACTTGGGCACGATGGAGAAGGTGTTGCTGATGCCGTCCTGCGAGTCGCGGTAGCGCAGTTTGGCTACGGAACTCAGAGAGGCGATGGCACCGTTCTTGTCGCGTCCGTGCATCGGGTTGGCGCCCGGGGCGAAGGCAACGCCTTTGGCGCGTCCGTCGGGAGTGGCGCCGGTCTTCTTGCCGTACATCACGTTAGAGGTGATGGTGAGCAGTGACAGGGTGGGGCGGGCATTCTTGTAAACGGGCAGCTTCTTCAACTCTTCGCTGAAGTAGTACACCAGGTCTACGCCGAGGTGGTCTACGCGGTCGTCGTTGTTGCCGAAGCAGGGGAAAGTGCCCTCTACGTCGAAACCTTCCGTCAGGCCGATTTCGTTGCGGCGGGCGGTGACCCGGGCGTTCTTGATGGCGGACAGCGAGTCGATGGCGATGGAAAGGCCGGCAACGCCGTAGGCGAGGTTGATGCGCGGGTCGGTATCGATGAATGCCATCTGGGCCTTCTCGTAGTAATACTTATCGTGCATGTAGTGGATGATGTTCATCGCCTCGTTGTAGACGCGGGCAATTTCGGTCAGCACCTTTTTGTAGTTGGCCATTACTTCTTCGTACTTCAGCGTGTCGCCGGTCAGCACGGGAATGCCTTTCACCATGACGGTGCCGGTGTTTTCGCAGCGCCCGCCGTTGATGGCGAGCAGCAATGCCTTGGCAAGGTTGGCACGTGCGCCGAAGAACTGGATCTGCTTGCCGATGGCCTGGTAGGACACGCAGCAGGCAATACCGTAGTCGTCGCAGTTGCGCACTTCGCGCATCAGGTTATCGTTCTCGTACTGGATGGAGCTGGTGTCTACGGATACCTTGGCGCAGAATTCCTTGAAACCTTCCGGCAGTTCGGGGCTCCAGAGGATGGTAAGGTTGGGCTCGGGAGAGGGACCGAGGTTGTAGAGCGTTTGCAGGAAGCGGAAAGAGGTCTTGGTCACTTTCACACGTCCGTCGTTGAAGCGTCCGCCGATGGCTTCGGTCACCCAGGTGGGGTCGCCGGCAAAGATGTCGTTATAGGACTGCATACGCAGGTGGCGGACCATACGCAGCTTGATGACAAACTGGTCGATCAGTTCTTGCGCAAAAGTCTCGTCGATCTTGCCGTGAGCCAGGTCGTATTCGATGAAGATGTCGAGGAACGAAGATACGTTGCCCAGTGACATGGCGGCACCGTCCTGCTCCTTAACGGCAGCCAGGTAGGCCATATATACCCACTGCACCGCTTCTTGGGCGGAAGTGGCGGGACGGCTGAGATCGAGTCCGTAATATTCGCCCATCACTTTGATTTCTTTCAGTGCCTTGATTTGTTCGGACACTTCTTCGCGCAGGCGGATGCGTGCTTCGGTCATCGGGCCGGTCAGGTTGTGCAGGTCTTCCAGCTTGGCTTCGATCAGGCGGTCGATGCCGTAGAGGGCAAGGCGGCGGTAGTCGCCGATGATGCGTCCGCGGGCATAGTTGTCGGGCAGGCCGGTGAGGAAGCCCAGCGAACGGAAGGAGCGGATCTCTTCGGTATATACGTCGAATACGCCGTCGTTGTGCGTCTTGCGGTAGTGCGTGAAGATATCTTTTACGCGGTCGTCCACTTCCAGCCCGTTTTCATGGCAAGCCTTTGCCACGACGTTGATGCCGCCAAATGGCTTGATGGCACGTTTCAGCAGTTCATCGGTCTGCAAGCCTACAATCAGCTCGTTTTCCTTATCTATATATCCGGCTTTGTGGGAAGTGATGGTGGACACGGTGACGTTGTCCAGGGAGCGGACTCCGTTGTTGTTTCTCTCTTCTTCGAGTGCTGCGAGGCAGACGTCCCAGATGCGCCGGGTGCGCTCGGTAGGTCCTTGCAGGAAAGAGGCATCCCCGGTATAGGGCGCAATGTTCTTACTAACGAAATCGCTGACATTGATTTCTTTGTTCCAAAGCCCGTTGGTAAAGGTTTTGTTCAATTCCATAAAATTCTTTTTGTTAGTGGGTTAGAAATGTTATCCTATTAAAGAGGGCGCAAAATTACGGAAAAATTTCCGTAATTGTATAGGGGATGTATTCCTTTTTATGTCGGACAGCATAAAATAACTATAATTAGGTAGTGTGGCAACATATTTATGGCCCTACCAAAAATAAATTGTAGCAGAATGTTTGCAGATTAAAAAATGATTTATACCTTTGCACCGCTTTAAGAGAAAAGCCTTCTTGGAAGAGAAGTTTTGGAGAGGTGGCAGAGTGGTCGATTGCGGCGGTCTTGAAAACCGT
>CAJKXC010000089.1 GCA_905203765.1 uncultured Bacteroides sp. | reverse complement strand
TGGAAAGCACGATTTGGAAAACATCTCCGCGCATACAGTGTGCGATTCCTTTGCGAACATTGGCTTTATGCTCTTCGTCAGTAATGGAGCTGGTTACAGGACCTGTTACAGAGAAATTGTAGGAAGCATAATTTCGGTTCTCGATGGCTGCTTCCAGTTCCGGCAAGCCGCTTTCTTCTCCTTCGGACAACATTTCAACCAGTGTCAATTCATTTTTGAAATGATTGAAAACAATGACATACTTATATAATATGTATAGCAAATCCGGAGCATCATTCTGCTCATCGTGACTTTCTTTCACCGGGATATGCTCGAAGTACTTCACGGCATTAAACGTCGTGTATCCGTAAAGTCCGCATACATTCTTGTCATCTCCGGTCACCTGGAATTGATTGATAAACCGGTTCATGGCCTTTTCTACATGGAAGGTTTTTGTCAGCGGTTCTTCCGTGCGGCTGTTATCGGGATAGTTGGCAGTGACAATGCCGCCGTTTATGCCGATACTTGCCAAGGGGCAGAGGGCTATAAATGACAAGGAATTTTCTCCGGCATGATAATCGGAACTTTCCATTAATGCGGATTGCGGATACATGTCGCGCACTTTCAGGTAAATGCTGACGGGAGTATGCATATCTCCGAGCACTTGTTTGCTATGAGTTGTATAATTAAATGTTTTCATTTTTATAATTGCTTGATTATTGATTACGAATGATGGTTTACTAATTACTTATTGCTGTTCATTAAACGACAAATAGGTTTCAATATCTTTGTCTCCTCGTCCTGAAACAGTCAATACAACGATATCTTCCGGTTTGAACTTCAATTTTTTTAACGCTCCTAATGCATGGGCAGATTCCAGTGCAGGGATAATACCTTCGAGTTTAGTCAGTTCGTAAGCGGCTTCTATTGCTTCGTCGTCATTGATTGCCAAAACGTTGGCACGTCTTTGTGCGGCAAGATTGGCGTGTATCGGACCAATGCCCGGATAATCCAGTCCGGCGGAAATCGAGTAAGGCTCTTCAATCTGTCCGTCTTCGTTTTGGATGACGTAAGTACGCGCTCCGTGGATAATTCCCATTTTACCGAGTTGGATGGTGGCGGCGGTCATTCCGGTTTCTATTCCTTTACCTCCGGCTTCCGCCAGAATGATGCCTACCCGTTCATCATTGATATAATGATAAATCGTTCCGGCAGCATTACTTCCTCCTCCAACGCAGGCTATCAGATAATCCGGATAGTCACGTCCTTCTTTTTCTTGCAGTTGTTTTTTTATTTCTTCGCTGATAACAGATTGCAGGCGTGCCACCATATCAGGATAAGGATGAGGGCCTACGGTAGAGCCGATAATATAATAAGTGTCGGCAGGATGGCAACACCAGTCGCGGATCGCTTCGTTGGTTGCGTCTTTCAAGGTCATGTTTCCGGAAGTAACGGGAATAACGGTAGCTCCCAGCATTTTCATTTTCTCCACATTGATATGTTGGCGTTCTACATCCGTCTTTCCCATATAAACGATACATTCCATATCCATCAACGCACATACGGTAGCTGTTGCTACTCCATGTTGTCCGGCTCCGGTTTCGGCGATGATGCGTTTCTTTCCCATGCGGCGTGCCAGCAAGATTTGTCCGATGGTGTTGTTGATTTTGTGTGCACCGGTATGATTCAGGTCTTCCCGTTTCAGATACAACTTGCAACCATACTTTTCGGAAAGGCGTTTTGCCAGATAGAGTGGGGAAGGACGTCCTACGTAGTCGCGTAATAACTGCTCAAATTCCTTTTTAAATTCTTCGCTTTCAATCACTTCGAGGTACTTGCTCGTCAGTTCCTCAACACATTTGTGGAGGATTTCCGGTACATAAGCACCACCGAATTCTCCGTAATAGCCATCCTGGTCAACTAAAAAACTTTTCATAATCCTATCTGTATTTTTATGTTATTATTGAATCTGTTTTGAAACGGGTAAATAAAAAGAGCCCTGTCGCAGGTTGCGACAGGGCTCTTTCAAATTTGTTATATCTTTAATGAGGTATATACATACGAGCACTGCTCCCTTACGACTGTCGGAGTTGTAACGGGTGCCACCACCAATATGTATTTACTAACATTGTTCTCATTATCTTTTTTGTTTTAACTGGGGGCAAATATAAGCACTTTGTTTGGAACGCCAAAACAAAACTTACTTTTTTTCTTCATTAGAACAAATTTCTTGAAATATTGTTCTATACCGACATAAACAACGAATATTTACTTTAAAAAAAAAAGGATTGACTATGAAACGAAAACAATTAGTCGCCATCGGCGTCATTATTGCGGTGCTTCTACTATTATACTGGCTTTTTGTGGCCGAAGATTTGAATGCCTGGCTGGGTATGAATTGATTTTCCCGGACTTTCCTGCGGAGTTATCCGGATAAAAATGTATCTTCGCAAAAAATCATAGACTTATGAAAGGATTAAGTTATTCATTTCTGCGCGCTATATGTGCGCTCATAATCGGACTGGTGCTGGTGATGTTTCCCGACCAGGCGGGTGATTATTTTGTCATTACGATAGGTGTCGTCTTCCTTGTGCCGTCGCTCATCAGTATTATAGGCTACTTTGCGCAGAATGCCGAGGTGCGCCCCCGCTTCCCGGTGGAAGGTGTGGGCAGCTTGCTGTTCGGCTTGTGGCTGATTATCATGCCCGGTTTCTTTGCCGATTTGCTGACGTTTGTACTCGGATTTATCCTGGTGATGGGCGGTGTGCAGCAGATTGCCTCGCTCACGGCAGCCCGTCGCTGGATGCCGGTTCCGGGGGGATTCTATATCGTTCCGGTTCTGATTCTGCTTGCCGGACTGCTTGCATTGTTCAACCCGATGGGGGTGCGTTCCACGGCGTTCATCATTATCGGCATCAGCAGTCTGGTGTATGCCGCTTCGGAGTTGCTGAACTGGTTTACCTTCACCCGTCGCCGTCCTAAAACGCCCGGAAAAGGGACTTCGGCAAAGACGATAGACAACATAGAAGATGCTGAAATTATAGACTAAAAAAACAGACCATGCGTCGGGCGGAAACAGATGGTCTGTTTACCTCAAACGCATGGTCTGTTTGCATGAAACGGATGATGCGTTTTGCCCAAACGCATCATCCGTTTTTTTATTCTTCCAACCACTTGTTTATCAAAGAGATGACTTCCTGCTTTTCAGCCTCAGGTAGCGTGCTGATGCGCGTACGGTGACTGCCGCCGGGCTGGATAAAGACATGCACGTTCTTCTTACCTTTCAGCCACGTCACTCCGGCAGCCGTCCAGGGGTCGTTCTCACCGTAGATGAATATCATCTTGGGGTCGTTTGCTTTCAGATACTTGGTGATTTTCTTGCTCAGTGTTTTGTCGAAAGGCATGTCTTTCAACTCTTCGGGCAACATCAGGCGGTGCAGGTAGCCCTTGCTGGACTTGATGGAGAGGTACTTCTTGAACGGGCGCGTGTCGTAACCGTAGTAACCCAGTTCGCGGGCAGCCTGTACGAAGAACGAAGCCGTGGGACTGTCGGCAATGAAGTAGTCGGGGTTGCTGATGTCGAGCAGATGGCTGAATATCTCGTCATCCGATGCCGACGGGGCAGGGATGCTGCTGACGGGAGTTCCCCATTGCCAAAGGGCGAAGGAGTATTCCAGCACCGAGTAGTCGTAAATCTCTTCGATGGGAGCGCGGAACTTCAGATTCTTCTCCGTGCAGTATTTCTCGAAACGGGGCAGCAATGCGGCCTTGCGCTTCAGCACTTCCAACTGGAAATCCTGTACCTTCTTGCGGTCCTGGGGCGTGGAAACTTTCCGGATGAAAGGTTCGTGACGTCCGTCCTCGGCGGCATAGCACAGCGGGGCAACGTAGGGAACGGAGATATCTACATCGTCCGGATAGAAGGTGCGGTAGAGCAGGGTAGTCTGTCCGCCCTTGCTGATGCCGGTAGCAATCCACTTGCCGGGATAGATGCTGCGGAAGGCGGCATTTACGGCGTGCAGGTCGTCGGCAGAGTTCTCGGCGGTGAGGTATTGCCAGTCTTTGGGTTCGGGGGTGGATTCGAGGAAGTAGCGGTATTCCACGAATATCATGTTGGCGTTGAGCAGCTTGGACAGCTCTTCGCGGAACTTCGGGTTGAAGGCGTAAGCGGCTCCGTAGCCTTCGGTAACAATCACCGTGGGGCGGTCGAAGCCGACGTGGGCTACGATGACGCGCTGGCGGAAACTGCCTTTCTCGGGATGCCGATGGTCGAGCGGCTGGGTGAAGTAGGTGACGTACTTCTCCTGGAACTCGGTGGATTGCAGTGGTTTTGTCTCCGTGATGGCGGAAATCCGACTCAGTTTTTCTTGCAGGGCGGTTTGTGCAGATGCGGAAACCGACGCAAACAGAAGTGCGAGCAGCAGCAGCGCTGCATAGGGAGTGTGTAATTTCTTCATAATATGACAGTTGTTTTATTGGCGGACAAAGATAAGCTATTTTGTTTCTACCGGCAACTATCGGACGGGTAAAAAATGGGGGGGAGAACTACCTCACGGTACCTCTCCCCCTGCAAACTTAAAACAACCAACAAAAGAAATAGATAACTCGTGCCGCAGGGGCACACCCTTTTTCCCCTTCCGGGGAGACGGGATTACCTATTTTTTATCTTATAAATAGCAGTTCTCTATATTTCGGCAACGTCCACATCTGGTTGTCGATGATGAGTTCCAACTTGTCGATGTGGTAGCGTATTTCTTCCATCATCGGCACGATGTTGTCGTGGTAGGCGATGGCTTTGGAACGTTCGCACTCTATCTTGTTGGCAACCTTGCGGGCTTCGATCATGGCATCTACGTGCTCCTTGATGAAGGCGGTGCGGTCGGCAATCTCTTCGATGAGTTCCAGGTTCTTGGCAGAGAGCTTGGCGGCCTTTTCTGCGGGGAACAGGTCTTTCATCTTATAGACGTTGTCCACCAGGTCGGTCTGGTACTGCGTGGCTACGGGGATGATGTGGTTCATCGCCAAGTCGCCCAGTACACGGGCTTCGATCTGGATTTTCTTTGTGTAAGTTTCCCACTTCACCTCGTTGCGGGCTTCGAGTTCCTTCTGCGTCATTACGCCGACGGTTTCGAACATCTTGATGGTTTCCGGTTTCAGATAGTTGTCGAAGATGACGGGCACGCTGGTTTCGCAGTCCAGACCGCGGCGGGCGGCTTCCGCCTTCCATTCGTCGCTGTAACCGTTGCCGTCGAAGTGGATGGGCTTGCAGATCTTGATGTATTTGCGAATCACTTCGAGGATAGCCGAAATCTTCGGTTCACCCTTCTCGATGAGGGCATCTACATCTACCTTGAATTCTGCCAGTTGCTCGGCAAGGGCGGAGTTCAGGGCTATCATGGCGCTGGCGCAGTTAGCCTCGGAACCTACGGCGCGGAACTCGAAACGGTTTCCGGTGAAGGCGAACGGGCTGGTGCGGTTACGGTCGGTATTGTCTATCATCAGTTCGGGAATCTGCGGGATGTCCAGCTTCATGCCCTGCTTGCCGCTGAGGCTGATGAGGTCGTCTTTGGTACTCTCTTCGATGTGGTCAAGCACTTGGGACAACTGCTTGCCCAGGAAGGAAGAGATGATTGCCGGGGGGGCTTCGTTGGCACCCAGGCGGTGAGCGTTGGTAGCGCTGGAGATGCTGGCTTTCAGCAATCCGTTGTGCTTGTAAACCGCCATCAGCGTGTTCACTACGAAGGTGATGAAACGCAGGTTCTCTTCGGGTGTCTTGCCCGGACCCATCAGCAGGATGCCGGTATCGGTACCCAGTGACCAGTTGTTGTGCTTGCCGCTACCGTTGACGCCTTTGAACGGTTTTTCGTGCAGCAGCACGCGGAAGCCGTGGTGGCGGGCAGTCTTACGCATCAATGCCATGATAAGCATGTTGTGGTCTACAGCCAGGTTGCACTCTTCGTAGATAGGAGCCAGCTCGAACTGGTTGGGCGCTACCTCGTTGTGACGTGTCTTAACGGGGATGCCGAGCTTCAATGCTTCGATTTCCAGTTCCTTCATGAAGGCTGCCACACGGCTCGGGATGGCGCCGAAGTAGTGGTCTTCCAACTGCTGGTTCTTGGCGCTGTCGTGTCCCATCAGCGTACGGCCGGTCATCAACAGGTCGGGACGGGCAGCGTACAGGCCTTCGTCAATCAGGAAGTACTCTTGTTCCCAGCCCAGGTAAGCAACTACTTTCTTCACTTCCGGGTTGAAGTAACGGCATACGTCTACAGCCGCCTTGTCTACCGCACGGAGCGCTTTCAGCAACGGTGCCTTGTAGTCCAGCGACTCGCCGGTATAGGCAATGAAGATGGTAGGGATGCAGAGCGTATCGTCCACGATGAACGCAGGAGAGGATGGGTCCCATGCCGAGTAACCGCGAGCCTCGAAGGTGTTGCGGATACCGCCGTTGGGGAAACTGGATGCGTCCGGTTCCTGCTGCACAAGCAGCTTGCCGGTAAATTCTTCCATCATACCGCCTTTACCGTCATGTTCTACAAAAGCGTCATGCTTTTCGGCAGTACCTTCGGTCAGCGGGTGGAACCAGTGGGTGTAATGGGTGGCTCCCATTTCGAGCGCCCACTTCTTCATGCCTGCCGCCACTTCATCGGCAATGCTGCGGTCCAGCGGCGCACCGTTGTCAATCACGTCGGTCAGCTTGGCATAAACCTTGCTGGACAGATAACGGAACATCTTTTCCTTGTTGAATACATACTTGGCGAAATACTCTGACGGACGTTCCGCCGGAACTGCCACTTCAACGGGTTTCTTCTTGAACGCCGTTTCTACTACTCTGAATCTCAATTTTGACAT
>CAJKXC010000088.1 GCA_905203765.1 uncultured Bacteroides sp. | reverse complement strand
ATGTCCTATAGGACTAAACATTAATCCAGTCAACTAAAGTCAGGACAGTACAAGGCACACCGATTGGTTGATGTGAATGAGAGTCGTTTCATTCGTAGTTGTTCGTTTGTGAGTGTGTGTCTTCCAATCTGCTTTTTTTTATTCTCCAACTATCAACTATCAATTATCAACTATTCTCCAACCACCAGTCAATCAGTTTTCGTGCGATACTCATTTTGCGGGGTATCTCCGGCAGGTTGTCTTTTGAATAGAATGCGGCGGCGGAGAGTTCTTCATCTTGCAGCTTTATTTCTCCACTCTCGTAGTCGGCAATAAATCCCACCATCAGACCGCTGGGGTAGGGCCAGGGCTGATTTCCGAAATAGGTGATGTTCTTCACTTTCAGTCCGGTTTCTTCCATCACCTCTCGTTGTACGCATTGTTCCAGCGTCTCGCCCGTCTCCAGGAATCCCGCCACCAGTCCGTAGAAGGTTCCCCGGAAGTTCCGTGCATGTACCAGCAGAATCTCTTTTCCTTTGCGTATCAGTACGATGATTGCCGTAGAAACGGGCGGGTACATCTCGTTTCCGCAATTGGAGCATTTCTTCATAATCGGTGTCTCTTGCTTCATGGGCATTCCGCATACGGGGCAGAACCGGCTGTGCTTGTCCCAATAAAGTATCTGAAACGCTTTTCCCGCAGCCTGGTAGTCGTCAAAAGGAAGATGGTCGTAAGAGGCGCGCAGCCCCATCATCACCCATTCGTCCGTCTCCGCCACCGGCTGCATCACGGCAAACGCCTTTACCTTCGTGCCATCCGTAAGTGTTACGTCTTGTATCTTTTGTCCTGCTGTCGGCGGTGTCGGCGGTTCCGTTCCGCATGGTACACTGTATTGATTGTTCTCTTCTTTTTTCAGCAGCAGCTGGTCTCTGTAAAAGACGAACCACTGCATAGAGGGATTGATTTCTGCTGAATTTTCCATTATTTGCTTCTCTTTTCTATCTGCAAAGATAACACTATTTTTGCTGTCTCTTCTTTTTTTTACAATTTTACCGCAGAAGCGCATCCGTTTAACTGTTTTTTTTATTTTGCAAAAATTAACGCGGATGCGTTGCCCCCGGGCTGTTGAAAAGTTTTTATGATTTTTTTGGACTTAGTTCTCTTTACTCCCTAACTTCGTGCTCATTCTCGGGGCAAACGGCTCCGATCTCTATAACCTAAAACTCATCTTAATGGATGAAAACCAACCAAAGGTTTCACGTTTCTACGATATGTGGGATGTGGAACCGAAAGAATCCTCGGTAGAGGAATTCAGAAATAACGTGAGTGGCGCAAAGCTAAAAGCAAAGACGGAACAGTATCGTTCTTTGCTGGAACAAAACCGATTGGAAGAAGCTGCGAAGCTGAAGAAGAAGTTTCCGGGAGTCACTATGGCGGGAGTCTGCGAAGGCAAACGCTCGGACGGAAACCTGAAAACGTTGAGCCGAAGGTCGATGTTCGACTTTGACGGAACGAACGGGCGCACGGCGGAGATTAAAGCCCTGCTGTGCCGACTGGGGTATGTGGAACTGGTGTGGACGAGCGTTTCCGGCAAGGGGCTGAAGGCAACCGTGCCGGTGGACGTGAACGATGTGGCGGAGTATGCCGCCGCCTACGCCATCGTAGCACGCGAACTGTCGCGGGTTGCAGGGCATCCTTGCGACGAGGCTTGCAAAAACCTGTCCCGCCTGTGTTCCGAGGTCTACGACCCGGAGATTTACTACAATCCAGCAGCGGAGTATTTTCCCTGGCGTGAAGTTTGGGAAAAGGAGAGGCCCGAAGCAGTCTTGCGGGATGAACCGAAGCCGGAAGGTGCGTCCCAAGGTGCAGGAACCGGCTTGTTGGCGGGATTGCTTAATCAGTTCTTGGAGAAACGCCCGTTCGTATCGGGCAGCCGGCACGAGTCGATGCTGCAACTGGGACATGCGGCGAGAAGTAAAAATTTATCTCCAAAAGAACTTGCCGAATTGGTGCGGATAACTGCCTCGGAACTGGCAACGGCGGATTTTACGGCTTCCGAAATCGAAAGTTGCATCCGTGCTGGTTATCAGTATCTTAGTGGAAAACCGGCATTGCCGAAAAGTGCGGTTTACGGTCAAAAAGTTCAAAGTTCGCTTATGAACCTCAGTTTCCGTACCGCCACTCAGGATGAGCAGGAAGAATTGTCCGAAAAAAGTAACGAACTGCGGGCGTCCATGCCTTACTTTCCGCAGGAAGTCTACGAACGTTTGCCGGATTTACTGAAACGGGGCATCACCCTGGCACGCGGGAAGCGTGAGCGGGATATGCTGCTGATGGGCATGCTGGCGCACCTCAGCGCCTGCCTGCCCGATGTGTATTTCAGCTACGACCAGATGGAGTATTCCCCGCATTTTTATTCTGTAGCGGTGGCGCATGCCGGTACGGGAAAGGGAGTGGTGGCACTTGCTGCCGCCTTCTCACAAGAGGTGCACGACTACTATGCACGCCAGGGCGAAGCCGAAATGAAAGCCTACGAAGAACGGCTCCGGGTATGGGAAGAATCCCATGCCGAGGATAGGCGGAAGCATAAGAAGATGTCGTCAGATCCCCGTCCCGAAGAACCCCGATTGGTCAGCTTTATGATTCCCGCCAACTCATCCAAAGCCAAAGTCTACGGGCATCTGCGCGATAACGGTGCGTTGGGCGGCATTATCCATGCATCCGAAATCAACACCCTGGCTTCTGCTATGGGGCAGGACTACGGCAAGCAGGACGATTTGCTTTGTGCCGCCTACCACCACGAGGAAATATCTTCTTCGTTCAAGGTAGATGGCGCGTTAATTGTAGTTCGTTTGCCACGGCTGGCGATGTGCCTGACGGGTACGCCCGACCAGTTGGTGGCACTGGTTCGTTCGCAAGAAAACGGATTGTTCAGCCGCCTCACGGTGCTTACTGCCGAGACGCAATGGGTGTGGCGTTCTGCTGCTCCGCGACACGATGGGGTGGAGTTTCGCTCTTACTTCCGGGAACTTGGCAAAGAGGTGTTGCATATGCACCAGATGATGCAGGGCAAACGCACCTGGGTGACGTTTACGGATGCCCAATGGAAAGCACATACGGACTTTTTCGAGCACCGGCTTCAAGGCGTGGTGGTAGAGGGAGACGACTCTCCGGGTGCTATGGTGCTGCGCCACGGACTGCTGGCGATGCGTATTGCAGCGATATTTACGGCATTGCGCAAGTGTGAGGATGAGTTTTGGGCAGCGGGAGAGCGCATCTGTACCGATGAAGATTTCCATATGGCGATGCAACTGGTGGAAGTGCTGTTGGAGCATGGGCTGCTGCTGAGTTCGTCGTTGCCGGAACTGGCGCTGAAAGCATTACCCCTAAGGGAGTTCCACCGCTTTCTGCCGGTGCTGGAGAAGATGCCGGAAGAGTTTTCTTTCACCGACTTTGTGAATGAGGCTGCCAAGCAGAACTTGTCTGTCTCTACCGGAAAGCGGATGCTAAAGAAGGCAGAGAAGGCTTCGTTTGTGAAGCATGAGGGAACGAAGTACCGGAAACTTCCGGGTGTCGGCGGAAAGTTAGGCTTATAAGCGAACTTTGAACCTTGTGAACCCTAAATAAAATTAAGCCCTTGCAATATCAGATTATTGCAAGGGCTTATGATTTTATGCCAAGAGCAGAATTTCCGAAGGGGTGGGAGAGACTAAGGCTCTCCGATGCCTTCTACAATGAGCCGCACCTGTGCGGGGGTGTAGCACTTGGCGGAGTGTATGAGTCCGCTTTCGGTGAGCAGCTGGCGCAGTCCGGGTTTGTGGTCTATCCAGCGGTTGAGTTTGTCGACGGCGGTTTTGGGGGTAGTGAACGGGCTGTATAGTTGGGCAAGTTCGCTCTTGCTATAGCTGCGGCATTTGAATTCGGTTTCTTCTTCTTTTTCGTCTTTTGTTTTCATTGTTCTACTGTTTTTTAGGGTTTATAAATCTGTTTTTCTATGATGTAAAGGTAATGAAAATTAGTGTCTTACGGAAATGATATAGTACCTTATTGTCCTGAAAAATAGCGTAAAGTGTGGGATGCGTCTTGGGCTTGTAGCGGCTGCCGTATCTTTGTCGCAGTGATAATTGCAATGAATCATTGAGTATGAATTTATGTACGAAGGTTACTTGTGAACCTTCAGTTATTAACCCTTTAAAAACAAAAAAGTTATGGGAGTATTTTTCAAGAAAGAGAAGTTTGCCGACCCCACCCGCAAGGATGCGGCGAAGATGTTTTACCCTCGCCTGGTGACGTTGGGGCAGACGGTCGGAATAGACGAAGTGGCGTACCGTATGCAGAAGGCGAGTTCGCTGTCGGCAGGTGATATCCACAGTGTAATCATCAACTTTGTGGACGTGATGCGTGAGAGTCTGTACGGCGGTAAGTCGGTGAATATCGAGAACTTCGGTGTGTTCTCGCTGAGTTGCGAGGGCGAAGGCTCTGCGGCGGCAAAGGACTGCACAGCGGACAAGATTCAGAAGGTACGTATCAACTTCCGCCCTTCCTCTTCGGTGAAGGTGGATTTGGCTACGACGCGTGCCGGAGAGAAAATCGAGTTTATCGACCTTCAAGCCTACTTGGAGTCGCAAGGTGCATCCGGCGGCAGCGGTGAAGGGGGCGGCTCCGGTAGCGGCAACGACGGAGATTTGGACGATAATCCGATGGGATAATAGTATCTCCTACTTACTACCAACTACTTTCTACTAACTACTAAAAACATCATTATGAAAACAAAATCATCCACCTGGGGCATTATCTTTAAGGTAATCATTGCAGTAGCTTCCGCTTTGGCGGGAGTGCTTGGAGCGCAGGCTATGCCTGTTGTGGGGTAAACAAATTGCCCTGAAATGTAAAGGATGCCTTCTCCATGTCAAAACTTCATTTGGCAGGGGAAGGCATCCTTCTTATGTTATACAGGAAGTAAACAAATTCGGAATACTTTAAATGGGTATATTATTTACTTCAGTAACCTTATCTTTGTTGCGGATGTCAAGACCGGTTCCGGCACTCTCGAACGCTTTATTGTCATACTTGAAGGTGACGCCCTGCGTTTCTTCATTTTCCGCATCAATGTAGATAGCGGGATAAGTTTTTTCAGTGTCTACATTACCATCTATTTTTACACTAAAGGTACAACCATTCTTCAACTCGAAATCAGCCTTACGCTTATAAGCATTTCCATCCGTTTTGTTGCCTGCGGTAATGGCTGCCGAAGGAGCCGCGTTTCCGGTGCCCCAAACTGTAGCGCCTGCCTTCACTTCATTTTCTGCATAGCCGCTGTTGACATCCAGGTTAAAGCCGCAAGCATCGAACGTCGATTTGCCGGCACGCAGGAAAGCGCCTTGCCAGCCGCCGGTGAAATTACAATTTTTGGCCGTTACCGTAGCAGGAGTATTCACCATAAGAGCGGTTTCATCGGCAGTGAAATCAGAACCTTCAAGTGTGATTACATTGCCGGTACCAACCTTCTCCAAGGCATTTGTAGCTACGCAGTAATATTTGCCCTTCATGGTAGAGTTTTTGATATTAATAGTCGTACTGCTGACCTTCGCTTCGGTGAAAACACCGTATCCATTTTTATTGGTCGCTTCGTATGCTACATTCTCCATAGTAAAATTAGCGTTGTCTTCATACAAATCTATTCCGTTACCGGCATCCTTTACCTTTCCTTTGTTGCTGGAACTTTCGCCTGTCAACTTGAGGCTGCTGCCTGCACTGATAAGGGTATAGCCACTGCTCAACGTCAACTCATGCGTGCCTAAGATTACTTCCATTGATTCCCCTGCCGGTATAATCAATTGGTTGTTGATGGTTACATCATTATTCAGCGTAAGTTTGTTGACTACACCGCCTTCTTTAATTTCGATGTTACCTTGCTCTACGGTCAACTCCTTTACCACAGCATCGGCTTTCACAACAAAAGTGCTTTGGCCCGTGCTGGCAGTAACTTTCTCCCAAGTGCCGCTAACTTCGATATGTTCAATCTTCTCTACGGCAAGTTCTTTCACGTTTGTACCGGCTTTCACTTCCAGGACTTTACTGGCATCACCGGTAACTGCTTCACTCCAGCCACCGCTAATCTCTATGCGCTCTACATTCTCAACGTTTACAGTACCGGTTGAGCCTTCCGGTACATTAATCTTCACGACCGGTGTTGTAGCAGCGCCTTCAGCTCCTTTCACTGCGAAGTTATCGCCTACAGTTTTGATATTGATTGTGATAGGGGAGTCGCTTTCAGGAATTTCAATCGCATCACCTGTTTTCACCTCATTAATCGTAACGTTCTTTGAACCTTCTGCCAACGCCTGGATAGCATCTGTCACGCTTTCCACTTCTTTTTCGAACGAGATGGTGGAACTTGTAATACTGGCGATGTTGATTTCGGGCATCTCCTTTATCTTACCGGCAGTCACTGTAAAGCTTCCTGTATTAAACGCTTCGGCAGGGTCTGAAGTGTCGGTAATCGTCAGTGTAGCGATAAGCCCGTCTGTATACTCGCCTTCGGGCAAGGGTATATCCAGCACCAGCGGGTCGCTTGAGTTCGTGAATGATACGGTTACAGCATTTTTTCCGTCTGTCGAGATAGCGGCAAGCGAGGGATTGCCTTCATCATCTATTGTCAGTGTAGCCGGGCCTGCCACGTTTGTACCTTCCAGTTTCAATGAGCCGGACTTTCCCGTCGGTAATTTATTCACCGTGACGCGCATCATGCCGCAAAGCAGTTTTTTGAATTCTACTTTGCCTTCACGGGGATTTACTTTGCCGAACATCGGCGCATTGCTGTTGGGATGGGTGTATGTCTCAGGAAATTTTACAGTCATTTTGCCGGAAGAATAAGTATATTTATCAGCCGGATAAACGGCATACTGCAAATCGGCCATCTTGCCCGTCACCGTACCTGTGAACGTTCCTTCCGTGTCCGTTCCGCTTGTCCAGTTGAACGTTCCTTTGCTGGAATAAGAATTATTCGCTTTCTTTTTGCCAAATACATAGAAGGCATCACCTTTCGTCCACTTCACAGTATATTCATTGTTCACCGTAGTTTTGGTGTTTGCCCCCGTTGTGGCAACCAGCGTAACATTACCGGCAGACGTTCCGTTCTCCATGATTTCCTCATTGGAGCAAGCTGTTATCAGAGCCGCTGCGCATAGCAGGGCGCTGATGGAAAATAAGTTTTTCGTCATTGAATTCTTTTTTTAAGTTGGTTGTAATTACTGAAGAGGATTATTCCCAAGAGCCATCCTCAGGCCCCCATGTAGGTAATGTAGCATCGGCACTACCGGTTCCGGTGCTGCCACCACCGCCACTGCCTGCAAAGCCATACTCCACTGCCACCGTCAGCACCTCTACTACCGGCGGTTCATACTTTTCTCGTTTTTGATTATTCATGTTG
>CAJKXC010000087.1 GCA_905203765.1 uncultured Bacteroides sp. | reverse complement strand
CGTCGGTCATGATAATGACTTCGTCGGAGCTTTCGCGCATCTCCTTTTCAAGGATAATCAGTTCTTTGGTACGGCCTGCCAGTACGGTGATTACGCGGTTGCCGGCTGCTTTCAGCGCTTGCACGATGGGGAGCATCGGCGCTACACCTACACCACCCCCGGCACAGACTACCGTACCGAAGTTCTCGATATGCGTGGCTTGTCCCAGCGGGCCTACAACATCCGTAATGGATTCGCCTTCGTTCAGTTCGCAGAGGCGGGTAGAGGACAGTCCGACTTCCTGTACCACCAGCGTGATTGTTCCTTTCACCGGGTCAGCACCGGCTATGGTAAGCGGCATGCGTTCGCCTTTTTCACCTACACGTACGATAACAAAGTGTCCTGCCTTGCGCGATTTAGCAATCAGCGGTGCTTCAATAACTAACTTAAAGACCTTTTCAGAAAAGTGTTCTTTGCTAATGATTTTGTTCATTATCTAATAATTTTGTTGGTATAATTACGTAATTACTTTCAGATTGTTACAGTTTGCAAAGATACAGGTTATTTACTAATATCAAAAAAGAATGAGGGAAAACTGCTTCGGTGCAGTTTATCCCCCTTGTAGTGTGACAGATACTTATAATTGTGTTTCAATGCCTTGCAACTTCCTTAAATAGATTCGTAATAAGATGTCGGGCACATAGTAAACCTCGTTCTCAACCGTGAGCAAGTCGGTCTCCAATAGCTTCCGTGTGGCTGCCTGAACGGCACTCGCGGAAGTCAGTGAGTGGCTTTTGATGAAGGCGGCGCTCATTATCTTGCTTGCCTGTCCTTCGGCGGCTATGGCATAGAGTACTTCTTTTTGTCTTTCGGGAATGCGGGATAATAGTTGGCGGTAGCCGTCGGCGGCATCTTCAAGCATACTTTGTATGGTGCTGTACATCAGAGATTCCGTGCATTCGCTTCCCTTCGGCGTGTTGATGAAGGCTTCGTGAAAGGCTTTCTGCATATAGTACGTATTTCCTTCGAAGAGCCGATAGGTGCGTAGAACTAAGTCATTGCCGATTGTCTTTTGGCAGGCAGCAAACCATTTCGTTACGAAAGGTATGTATTCTTCGGTGATGATGGGATGAAGTTCCATCATGTCGGTGCTGTTGTAAAAAGGTCGTGCCGATGACTGGAACATTTCCGATACCAGATGCCGCTCGCTTCCGGCAAAGATGAAATGTACATTTCCGAGATGCTGAATGTGGGAACGGAGCAGGGCTTCCACATTCTTTTCGGGATACTTGGTTATCTGTTGAAACTCGTCAAATGTCACGATGCAGGGCTTATCGGCCTGTTCCAGGCATTGAAAGATTTCATTCAGCGTGAATTCGGGCATGGTGATGTCTCCCAGTTCCAGACTGAAGGTGGGAGTGCAGCTTATGGGGTCGAAACCAAACTTTGCTTGTACGGATTTCAATCCCTGTGCCAGCATGGTCAGCATGTTCCGGCTTTGGCTGCGTAGAGTTTCGAATACGCATTGCCCGAAAGCGTATGTGAATTCGCGCAGGCTGGAAGTATGGAGTATGTCGATATAGAAAGTGTAGTATGCCTCTTTCATTTCCGGCTTGTCATAGCAGAAACGTACTAACTTGGATTTTCCCATGCGGCGGGGAGATATAAGGCAGAGGTTACCGCCTTGGGTAACGGTGCGGGTAAGACGTTTCGACTCTTCCCGGCGGTCACAGAAGTATTCGGCGGGAATAGCTCCGGTGAGGATAAACGGATTCTTTTCTTTCTGGGTCATGGCGTACATTCGTTGGATGTACAAAGCTAATTATTTATTTCGTATTATACAAGTTGTATTATACAAATCGTATAATTAGTGTTCGGGCAGCATCAGGGCTTTGCCTTAACGCACTATGACTGCAGCGCCACTGCAAAACGTCTGCAGTGTCACTGCAAAACGTTTGCAGCGCTACTGCAAAAGGTTTGCAGCGTCACTGCAAAACGTTTGCAGCGCTACTGCAAAAGGTTTGCAGCGTCACTGCAAAGTATATGCAACAACTTTGCAGTGCATATCATCTGTCATTCAGCGTAGTGAAGAATATCATATCATTTGTGCTTAGGCAGCATCGGGACGTTTTTGTACCGTTTGTCACCGGTTGCCTTCCCTTCGTCACTCTAATTTGTCCGCTTTGCTTCCCTTCCCTACTTTTGGAACAAAAAAACAAGAGACTATGTGTACAAAAGTATTTTTGGGAATCTTCTTATTAAGTATGCCTTTGGTTGGCAGGGCACAGCAAGACACTATCGCCGACCAGCGTTTAGGGGAAATCGTAGTAACCGCCAAGCTTCCGTTGGTGGAGATGTCCGCCGGAAAGACCACGTACCGGATGGATGCATCTATCACTCAAAGCACGGGCAGCCTTTACGACGTGCTTTCTTCTTTGCCGGGAGTGATGATTGACTCCAAAGGCGGCATCCTGCTGAATGGAAAGGGTGGGGTACAGGTGCTGCTGGACGGCAAACCGACTTATCTGTCCGGTGAAGAACTGGTGAACCTGTTGCGTTCCACTCCCGCCACGAATGCCGATAAGATAGACCTTATCACCCAACCTTCCGCGCGCTATGATGCGGCGGGAAGTACTGGCATGATTGACATCCGTACCCGCAAGATAAAGCTGCGCGGCATGAATCTCGCCTTGAACGGCAACGGCACTCTCGGCCGCTCGGGCGGTGGCGGATATGGCAGCGCTTCCATGAACCTGAGGCAGGATAAGTTTAATTTCTTTCTGACCTATTCCTATTATCAGGGAAATCAGACGATAGACCTGGACATCGACCGTGCCTTCAACGGAGATGGGCGGATGCGGCAATCCTCTTACCGGCGGCGGAGTACCCATTCGCATTATCTTCGTGGCGGTTGCGACTTTTACATCAATCCGCGCACCGTGTGGGGCGTATCGTTGAATGGTAACTTGTCCGACAGAACCGAAAATGCGGATATGCTCATCGAAAAGCAAGGAGCGGAAAGGCCGGAAACGACTGACGGTCATCTGGATAACGACTGGAACAACTTCTCTGCCGGAACCAACTTCACGCATCGCCTCAGGAAAGACGGCGGCGAGATTTCCGCTGCTTTTGACTATTTCAGCTATGACCGTTCGGAACTCCAGTACATACATTATTCCAAACCCGATACATTGAAGGGGGATATGCAGGGACGTATCCATATCTATGCCGGACAAGCGGATGCGACTTATCCGCTGAACGAGCAATGGAAACTGCACGGCGGGGGTAAATCCGCTTTCGTCAAGATAGACAATGATGCCGGTTACCTGCGCCCGGTGCCGTCGGGCTGGCAGGCGGACGGTTCGCTCGGTTCCCGTTTTGTTTACGATGAGAATATCAATGCCGCCTATCTGCAAGCCGGTTATGAGCATCGTCGCCTGAAGTTCGCGGCGGGATTGAGGTTGGAGCATACCCGTGTGCATGGCGAATTGAGCGGGAATACCGTGCAGCGCGATTCGTCGTTCACAACGAACTATGTACATCTGTTTCCCACCTGTTCCGTGCAGTATGGGCTGGAAGGGGGAAGTGCTTTTCAGTTTTCTTACAGCCGGCGCATTACCCGTCCCAATTACCAGGACTTGAATCCTTTTGTCTATATCTTCGACGACTATACGCATGAAGGCGGTAATACCCGTCTGAGCCCGTCATTCTCGGACAACATCGAGCTGGCGTATGTACACCATGAATGGCTGCAAACCGTCTTTTTCTTCTCGCACACTGACGATGCCATTATGAAAACTTATCAGATACAGGATAACTTGCGTATCTATGTCACTCCCGAGAATCTTGCGTCCTATGTGCAGACCGGGCTGCGCATCCATGCCGCCAACCTTTCGCTGGCATCCTGGTGGAAGATGCACTTGACGGCTATCGGGCTTTATAACCGTTATCGTTGGACGGAGCAGGGTGAGAGGATGAGGAACAATCTGCTTACTCCCCTTGTCAGCAGCATGAACCAGTTTACGTTTACACGTGCCTGGTCGGCGGAACTGTCCGCCAACTATCGGGGCAGGATGGCTTACGGGCAGGCTACCGTGCATCCGACATTGGAAGTGAATGCCGGTATTCAGAAAAAGATATTACGTGGCAAAGGAACTGTCAGCTTGTTTGCCAAAGATATTTTCGGAACCGCTAATGAACGGGTGAATATACGGGCGGCTGGTACCAAGGCGTATGTGGTTTCGCATGGCGACAGCAGTCAGCGTGTGATAGGCGTTGCTTTTTCGTGGCGTTTCCAAAAGGGGAGTGAAGTGAAAGAAAGCAGGCGGAAAAATGGGCTGGATGAGACAAAAAGAGTAAATTTGTAATTACTATGGACAGAAATTGGAGTAAATGGCTGGTGCCGGCAGGGTTCGGCGTAATTCTTTTCTTATGTGTTCGCGTGGCAAATGATATTCCGAGACGTGAATTCTACTGGGAAGGGAATGCTTTGGGTTTCATGTTGAAAGACGTGCTGACCGTGCTTGTGGTATCTTATCCGGCAGTGTTTGCCTTGAAACGTTGGCTTCACATCTGCCGGCGGAAGAGGTTGCCATGGTGGAGAGAGTACGGGGCGGTTGTTTTGGGAGCTCCGCTCTGGTGCCTTGTGACGATGTGGATTATCCGCCTGTTGATGGGTGTGGAGCTTGATCTTTACGATGTCCCTATTCCAATGGTGGTTACAATCCTGCTGTCCGGTTTCTTTTATGGGTTTCTGCGCAATCAGCTGGTACAAAAGGAGAATGAGGCCCAGCGCCTGCAATTGGAGAAGATAAAGAACGACCAGCTTCAAACGGAGTTGAAGTTCCTGAAAGCACAGTATCATCCGCACTTCCTCTTCAATGTGCTCAACACGGTGTATTTTCAGATAGACGAGAAGAACGAGGCGCCGCGGCGTACGCTGGAACAACTGTCGGAATTACTTCGTTACCAACTGTATAATGACGGTGAAAAAGTACGGGTGCGTGTCGAAGCCGATTACCTGAAGCAATACATCAGCCTTTGTAAACTCCGTGCCACGAAACGCTTGCAGTTGCAGGTACACTTCGACGAGATACCGGAAGAATGTGAGATCTATCCGTTGCTGTTTGTGCCGTTGGTGGAGAATGCCTTCAAGTATGTGGGTGGGGAGTATTTTATAACCATAGAGCTGCGGCTGAAAGATGACGAATTGCACTTCTTTGTCGAGAACTCTGTTCCGGAATCGGTGGTGCAACCGAAGAAGAAGCAAGGCATCGGCATCGAGAACCTGAAGCGTCGGCTGGAGTTGCTTTATCCCGGACGTTATGTACTGGATATAAATAAGGAAGAGACATTGTTTACGGTGAAACTTATGATAAAATTATAGCATGATGCAGATAAAATGTGTGATAACCGACGATGAACCTACCGCTTGCGAAGGGTTGCGGCGCTACGTGGAGAAAGTGGATTTCCTGACCCTGACGGCAGTGTGCGAAGACGCGATGCAACTGAATGCCCTTTTGCAGACCGAACAGCCGGATTTGTTGTTCCTGGATATCGAGATGCCTTATCTCTCCGGGCTCGAGTTGCTGGCATCCCTTGCCCATCCGCCGCACGTCATCATCACTTCTGCCTACGAACAGTATGCGCTGAAAGGTTACGAGCTCGATGTGGCGGATTACCTGTTAAAACCGTTCTCGTTCGACCGCTTTCTGAAAGCAGTGAACAAGGTACACGGTCTGCTGCTGCAAGAGGAACGGCAGGAAGAGGAAGATACGGATTTCATCTTTGTCCGTTCCGACCGCCAGATGCACAAGGTGCATTTCAAAAACATCCTTGTGGTAGAGGGTTTGGAGAATTATGTCTGCATCTATACGGAGAGTGCGAAGTTACTGGTGCGTTCCACCATGAAGCGTATGATAGAAGCGCTCCCCAAAGGGCTCTTCCTGCAAGTACACAAATCCTACCTTATTAATCTGAACAAGATTGATATGATAGACGGCAATCAAATCATAGTCAGGCAACATACCATCCCCGTAGCCCGTAACTTCCGCGAAGAAGTGTTTGCGCGGATATTGAAGAATACGTTGTAAGAAAGGAATAAAAGAAAGAGGTGTACCGCGGCACACCTCTTTCTTTTTATATCTTCTGAATTTTAGTCTATCATTTCAAATCCCGTATACGGCACCAGCGCTTTCGGAATGCGGATACCTTCGGGAGTCTGGTTATTCTCCAGCAGTGCGGCAACGATGCGGGGCAGGGCGAGGGCGGAGCCGTTCAGCGTATGGCAAAGCTCGGTTTTCTTCTCTGCGGTGCGGTAGCGGCACTTCAGACGATTGGCTTGATAAGTGTCGAAGTTGGATACGGAACTTACTTCCAACCAGCGCTTCTGCGCTTCGGAATAAACCTCGAAGTCGAAGCAGAGGGCGGCGGTGAAACTCATGTCGCCACCACAAAGGCGCAGGATGCGGTAGGGCAGTTCCAGTTTCTGGAGTAATCCTTCTACGTGGTCCAGCATTTCCTGGTGTGACTGCTTGCTGTGTTCCGGTTTGTCAATACGTACCAACTCTACTTTGGAGAACTCGTGCAGACGGTTCAGTCCGCGCACGTCCTTACCGTAGGAGCCGGCCTCGCGGCGGAAACACTGAGTGTAGGCACAGTTCTTGATAGGAAGCTGCTTCTCGTCCAGGATAACATCGCGGTAGATGTTCGTCACCGGAACTTCGGCAGTCGGAATCAGGTACAAGTCGTCTACTTCGCAGTGGTACATTTGTCCTTCTTTGTCGGGCAACTGTCCTGTGCCGTAGCCCGAAGCGGCATTCACCACAGTGGGCGGCATTATTTCCATGTAGCCGGACTTGCGTGCCTCGTCCAGGAAGAAGTTGATGAGGGCACGTTGCAGTTGCGCACCTTTACCTTTATATACGGGGAAACCTGCACCGGTGATTTTCACACCCAGGTCGAAGTCTATCAAATCGTATTTCTTGGCCAGTTCCCAGTGGGGAAGGGCATCTTTGGGCAGTTCGGTTTCCATGCCGCCCATTTTCTCTACCACGTTGTCGTCGGCGCCTACGCCTTCGGGTACGCTGTCATAGGGAATGTTGGGGATGGTATAGAGCAGGGTCTGCATGTCTTCGGCAGCCCGGTCCATGTCGGCTTGAAGCTCTTTGTTGGCTTCTTTCAGTTCGGCCACACGGTTCTTGGCGGCTTCCGCTTCCTCTTTCTTTCCTTCTTTCATCAGCTGGCCGATGGATTTGGAGAGTGAGTTTACCTCAGCGAGGTTCTTATCTAATAGGGTTTGGGTGCTACGTCGTTTGTCGTTGGCTTCAAGTACTTGGCCGATGGTTTCCTGGGCATTCTTGAAGTGCTTCTTCTCCAGACCGCGGATCACCGCGTCGGTGTTTTCTGTAATTTGTTTGATAGTAAGCATATCTTATACTTGTTTTTATGATTCTTAAAGTGCTGCAAAGATAGAGAAAATGCTTCTTTGTTGTACGAAGTTATACGAAAAACATATGATAAACAGCATAAAATAATAAGAATATATCATTCTTGAATAAGCCTTGCTTTAAAAAGAAAGGGATGCAACCCTGCGGATTGCATCCCTTTTCTTTATTTCTTGTTCGGAAACTTATGCTTCTGTCTTTTCAGCAGGAATAACCGAGATAGAGCGTCTATCTGCCTTACCTACCTTGAACTGTACAGTTCCGTCTACCAAAGCGAAAAGAGTGTGGTCTTTACCCATACCGATGTTGTTACCCGGATGGAATTCAG
>CAJKXC010000086.1 GCA_905203765.1 uncultured Bacteroides sp. | reverse complement strand
AACGCATGGGTCAACCTGTTCAAAGAATACCAGGAACTGATGGGTATCCCCGTAGATATGGACGAAATATACGGAAAGCTCTACAACCACGCCCTTACAGGCCAGGCAGATTGCGGGGGACTAATCTCGTACAACTACATCTCGGGCGAACCGGTGACCGGACTTGCCGACGGCAGACCGCTGTTCGTACGCTCGGCAGGCGATAAGTTCAATCTCGCCAACTTCATGCGGACGCACCTGTATGCTTCCGTCGGAGTGCTCAAGATTGGTAACGACATCCTTTTCAATGAAGAGAAAATCAAAGTGGACAGAATTACAGGTCACGGTGGATTGTTCAAGACCAAAGGCGTAGGACAACGAGTACTCGCAGCAGCCATCAACTCGCCCATCTCCGTTATGGAGACTGCCGGCGAAGGCGGTGCATGGGGCATTGCCCTGCTGGGTTCTTACCTTGTGAACAATGAAAAGCATCAATCTCTCGCCGACTTCCTGGACGAGCACGTATTTGCCGGTGATGCCGGTATCGAAGTAGTGCCCACCGCCGAAGAGGTAGCAGGCTTCAACACCTACATCGAGAGTTATAAAGCCGGACTGCCGATTGAAGAAGCAGCCGTGAAATTCAAGAAGTAAAAAGCTAAATCAAGAGAAAAACGATTCATTCTTTTAATTTATATTCAACATGAAAAACAAACTTATTATCAGCAGCCTCTTCCTGGCTGCCACCCTTCCGCTCTCGGCACAGAAGAGCGCAACGATCACCCTGCATGCCGACCAGGGCTCGCAGATTATCCCTAAGGAAATCTACGGTCAGTTTGCCGAACATCTGGGCACCTGTATCTACGGTGGTCTTTGGGTAGGCGAAAAGTCTGACATTCCCAATACTAACGGTTATCGCACCGACGTATTCAACGCCCTGAAGGAACTGAAGGTTCCCGTTCTTCGCTGGCCCGGTGGCTGCTTTGCCGACGAGTACCACTGGATGGACGGCATCGGCCCTAAAGAGAACCGTCCCAAGATGGTGAACAACAACTGGGGTGGTACCATCGAAGACAACAGCTTCGGTACGCACGAGTTCCTCAACCTGTGCGAAATGCTGGGTTGCGAACCTTATATCAGCGGTAACGTAGGTAGCGGCACCGTCGAAGAGCTTGCCAAATGGGTGGAATACATGACTTCCGAAGGCGACTCCCCCATGGCACGTCTCCGCCGCCAGAACGGCCGCGACCATGCCTGGAAAGTGAAGTACCTCGGCGTGGGTAATGAAAGTTGGGGTTGTGGCGGTTCCATGCGTCCCGAATACTATGCCGACCTCTATCGCCGTTACTCCACTTATTGCCGCAACTACGACGGCAACCACCTCTTCAAGATAGGTAGCGGTGCCAGCGACTACGATTATAACTGGACTCGGGTGTTGATGGACCGCGTAGGTGGCCGCATGAACGGTCTTTCCCTTCACTACTACACCGTCAGCGGGTGGAACGGCAGCAAGGGTGCCGCCACCAAGTTCAGCAAGGACGACTATTACTGGACACTGGGCAAATGCCGCGAGATAGAAGACGTCATCAAGAAGCACTGCGCCATCATGGACGAATTCGACCCGCAGAAGAACGTAGCCCTGATGCTCGACGAATGGGGTACCTGGTGGGACGAAGAGCCCGGCACCACACCCGGACACCTCTATCAGCAGAACACGCTGCGCGATGCTTTCGTTGCTTCCCTCAGCCTCGACATCTTCCATAAATACACCGACCGGTTGAAGATGGCGAACATCGCCCAGATAGTCAACGTATTGCAATCCATGATTCTGACCAGCGGCAAGGATATGGTACTGACGCCCACTTACTACGTTTTCAAGATGTATAACGTACATCAGGATGCAACTTTTATCCCCATCGACGTGAACTGCGACATCGTAGACGTACGCGACAACCGCCGCGTGCCCCTTATCAGCGCCACCGCCTCTAAGGACAAGAACGGGAAAATACACGTTTCCCTGTCAAACATCGACGCTGACAACGCGCAGGAAATAACCATCAACCTGCCTGATATAGCAGCAAAGAAGGCAGTAGGCGAGATTTTGACCTCGGCAAACCTGACCGATTACAATTCTTTTGAGAAACCGGATACTGTAAAACCGGCCCCCTTCAAAGAGGTAAAAATCAATAAAGGTGTACTAAAGGTTAAACTACCTGCCAAATCAATTGTTACTATTGAGTTACAGTAATTCAGCTAAAAATACTTCTTGTATTTTGGGCTGTCGGCGGGCGTTGGCACTGATAAAAAAGACACTCTTCCATTGTTGCGGATTACGCATAAAGAGTTATCTTTGTCCCTGTTAAAACAAACCGCTAATAATAATTAAAAACCAATTATAAACAATATGAACGACAACAAACTTATGACCCGCGCAGCGGACAACATTCGTATCCTTGCTGCTTCTATGGTCGAGAAAGCCAATTCCGGACATCCCGGTGGCGCCATGGGTGGTGCTGATTTCGTAAACGTACTCTTCTCCGAGTTCCTTGTATACGATCCCGAAAACCCTGCATGGGAAGGTCGTGACCGCTTTTTCTTAGACCCGGGACACATGTCTCCGATGCTCTACTCACAACTCGCCCTTACAGGCAAGTTCACATTGGACGAACTGAAACAGTTCCGTCAATGGGAAAGCCCCACGCCGGGACATCCCGAACGCGACATCATGCGTGGTATTGAAAATACTTCCGGCCCCCTCGGACAAGGACATACCTTTGCCGTAGGTGCTGCCATCGCCGCCAAGTTTATGAAAGCCCGTTTCGAGGAAGTAATGCCTCAGACGATTTACGCTTACATCTCCGACGGTGGCGTACAGGAAGAAATCTCACAGGGTGCAGGCCGCATTGCCGGCGCTCTCGGTCTGGACAACCTCATCATGTTCTATGATGCCAACGACATCCAGCTTTCTACCGAAACCAAAGATGTAACCATCGAAGACACTGCCAGGAAATACGAAGCCTGGGGCTGGAAAGTTATCAAGATCAACGGTAACGATCCCGATGCCATCCGTGGCGCACTGAACGAGGCAAAGGCTGAGGCAGAACGTCCGACACTGATTATCGGTCATACCGTAATGGGTAAAGGCGCCCGCAAGGCAGACGGAAGCAGCTACGAGGCCAACTGTGCCACTCACGGCGCTCCCCTCGGTGGCGACGCTTACGTCAATACAATCAAGAACCTCGGCGGTGACCCGACCAATCCGTTCGTCATCTTCCCCGAAGTGGCTGAACTGTATGCCAAGCGTGCTGCCGAACTGAAAAAGATTATGGCCGAGAAGTATGCCATCAAGGCTGCATGGGCAAAGGCTAACCCCGAAAAAGCTGCCAAGCTGGAACTCTTCTTCTCCGGCAAGGCTCCCGAAGTGAACTGGGCTGCCATCGAACAGAAAGCAAACTCCGCTACCCGTGCTGCATCGGCTACCGTACTCGGTGCCCTCGCCACTCAGGTAGAGAACATGATTGTTGCTTCTGCCGACCTCTCCAACTCCGACAAAACAGACGGCTTCCTGAAGAAAACGCATGCCTTCAAGAAGGGCGACTTCAGCGGTGCCTTCTTCCAAGCCGGTGTTGCCGAACTGACGATGGCTTGCTGCTGCATCGGTATGGCGCTGCACGGTGGTGTTATCCCCGCTTGCGGAACCTTCTTCGTATTCTCCGACTATATGAAGCCTGCCGTACGTATGGCTGCGCTGATGGAAGTACCCGTGAAGTTCATCTGGACACACGACGCTTTCCGCGTAGGCGAAGACGGTCCTACCCATGAACCCGTAGAACAAGAAGCCCAAATCCGCCTGATGGAGAAGTTGCAGAACCACAAGGGACACAACTCCATGCTCGTACTCCGCCCGGCAGATGCCGAAGAAACCACTATCGCCTGGAAACTTGCGATGGAGAACACGTGCACTCCGACAGGTTTGATCTTCTCCCGTCAGAACATCACCAACCTGCCCGCAGGAAACGATTACTCACAAGCAGCCAAAGGCGCTTACATCGTAGCCGGTTCCGACGAGAACCCGGATGTAATCCTCGTAGCTTCCGGTTCCGAAGTGGCTACACTGGTGGCAGGTACCGAGTTGCTGCGCAAAGACGGCGTGAAAGTACGCATCGTCTCTGCTCCGTCCGAAGGCTTGTTCCGCAGCCAGGCTCCGGGATACCAGGAAAGTGTTATCCCATGCTGTACAAAGGTATTCGGACTGACAGCCGGTCTGCCCGTCACCCTGCAAGGACTTGTAGGCCCTCGCGGCAAGGTATGGGGTTTGGAGTCATTCGGCTTCTCCGCTCCTTACACTGTATTGGACGAGAAACTGGGCTTCACGGCTGAGAACGTTTATAAGCAAGTAAAATCAATGCTATAAATAGAATAGAATGAAAACAATAGGAATCTGTTGCGACCACGCCGGATTTGAACTGAAGGAATACGTCCGCGGTTGGCTGGAAGTAAAGGGCTGGGCTTATAAAGACTTCGGCACCTACTCCGCCGAAAGTTGCGACTATGCCGATTTTGCCCATCCGCTGGCACTTGCCGTCGAAGCCGGAGAATGCTATATGGGCATTGCCGTCTGCGGGAGCGGCAACGGCATCAGCATGACACTGAATAAACACCAGGGCATACGTGCCGCCCTTTGCTGGACGGCAGAGATTGCCCGTCTGGCACGTCTGCACAACGACGCCAACGTGCTCGTGATGCCGGGGCGCTTCATCAGCACCGAAGAGGCGGACATGATTATGGCGGAATTCTTCAGTACTCCATTCGAGGGCGGACGCCATCAACGGCGGATAGACAAGATACCCGTAATTCAGCCAAAGTAGATTCAAGGCAATTATTCCAACATGGAAATAGATGGTAACGGCAGGCTTTCAGCAAGAAAGTCTGCCGTTTTTCATTAATATCACCATTCCCCCTATAAACAGGGGATTTGTAAAGCCTGCCCGTCGGATTCTTCTTTAAAGCAGCCCATTCTTCTGACATTCTGATAGTATCAAAGACTAAATTCACCTTCTTTCTTGCCGCTTTTTTCTTATTTTTCACTATGAAGTTGCTTATTGTCATTAAATAAAAGCTATCTTTGTAGGTCAGTAATCCGGAACTCAGAATGATATGGAACAATTAACGACCATAAAAGAGCTTATCAACCAAGGAAATATAGAGCAGGCAATCCGGCTGCTCGACGAGATACTGCAAACCGATTTCCCCGGTAAAGATGAAGCCTACTACCTGCGGGGGAACGCCTACCGGAAACAAGGCAACTGGCAACAAGCGTTGAACAATTACCGGTACGCCATCGACCTCAACCCGGAAAGCCCCGCCCTGCATGCCCAACAAATGGCAATGGATATCTTGAACTTCTATAATAAGGATATGTACAATCAATAAAATAAAGGAACGTAAATTATGGCAAAAATCAAAGGAGCAATCGTAGTGGACACCGAGCGTTGCAAAGGCTGCAACCTGTGTGTGGTAGCTTGTCCGCTCAATGTAATAGCCCTCACCAAAGAGGTGAACGTGAAAGGGTATAACTATGCCCACCAAATATTGGAAGATACCTGCAACGGATGTAGCTCATGTGCTACCGTATGTCCCGACGGATGTATCTCGGTTTATAAAGTAAAAGTAGAATAAATTAGGAAGAATATGGCAGAAGAAGTTGTATTAATGAAAGGAAACGAAGCCATCGCCCACGCAGCCATCCGCTGTGGTGCCGATGGATACTTCGGTTATCCTATTACTCCGCAATCGGAAGTATTGGAAACTCTTGCCGAACTGAAGCCCTGGGAAACTACCGGCATGGTAGTGCTACAGGCAGAAAGTGAAGTGGCAGCTATTAATATGGTGTACGGCGGTGCCGGAAGTGGAAAGATGGTATTAACCTCATCGTCCAGCCCCGGTGTCAGCCTGAAACAAGAAGGTATCTCCTACCTGGCAGGTGCCGAATTACCCTGTTTGATTGTAAACGTAATGCGCGGCGGCCCCGGATTGGGAACCATCCAACCCAGTCAGGCAGACTACTTCCAGACTGTCAAGGGTGGAGGTCACGGTGACTACCGTCTGATCACTTTGGCTCCCGCTTCCGTACAGGAAATGGCTGATTTCGTTGGATTAGCCTTTGATCTTGCCTTCAAATATCGCAATCCGGCTATCATTCTTGCCGACGGTGTTATCGGTCAGATGATGGAAAAGGTTGTATTGCCTCCGCAAAAGCCCCGCCGTACAGATGCAGAAGTTATCGAGCAATGCCCGTGGGCTACTACCGGTAGAGTAAACGGACGCAAGCCCAATATCATTACTTCTTTGGAATTGAAACCGGAAGAGATGGAAAAGAATAACATCCGCTTCCAGGCTAAATACAAACTGATTGAAGAAAACGAAGTACGTTTCGAAGAAATCAATTGTGAAGATGCCGATTACCTGATTATCGCCTTCGGTTCTATGGCCCGTATCGGACAGAAAGCAATGGAACTTGCACGCGAAGAAGGTATCAAAGTCGGTATACTGCGCCCCATTACCCTTTGGCCCTTCCCCACAAAAGCCATTGCAGCCTATGCTGAAAAAGTGAAAGGCATGCTGGTTACCGAATTGAATGCGGGACAGATGGTTGAAGATGTACGCCTCTCTGTGAATGGTAAAGTAAAAGTAGAACACTTCGGGCGTCTCGGCGGTATCGTACCCGATCCGGAAGAGATTGTAAGTGCACTGAAAGAAAAATTAATCGAGAAATGAACCCTGATAAGATAAGAAGCGTATTGAATATACTCTTTATGATACTTGCCTTGGCAGCTATCATCGTATATTTCGTTGCAAAGGATGACTTCAAACTGTTCATCTACGTTTGTGGCGCAGCAATATTCGTTAAGCTGATGGAGTTTTTTATACGGTTCACCAACAGATAAGGAGAAGTGATTATGACAAAAGAAGATATTATCAAACCCGAGAACCTGGTTGCCAAGAAACCGACTCTGATGAACGATAATCCCATGCACTACTGCCCGGGATGCAGCCACGGCGTGGTTCACAAACTGATTGCCGAAGTAATCGAAGAAATGGGACTGGAAGATAAGGCCATCGGCATCTCCCCTGTGGGATGTGCCGTGTTTATCTACAACTATATAGACATCGACTGGCAGGAAGCCGCCCACGGACGCGCTCCCGCCCTTGCCACTGCCATTAAGCGCCTGTGGCCGGACCGTCTGGTATTCACCTATCAGGGCGACGGCGACCTGGCATGTATCGGTACGGCCGAAACCATCCATGCGCTGAACCGCGGTGAGAACATCACCATCATCTTCATCAACAACGCCATCTACGGTATGACCGGCGGACAGATGGCCCCTACTACCCTTGTAGGCATGAAGACCTCTACCAGCCCTTACGGCCGCGATGTGCATCTGCACGGCTATCCGTTGAAGATGGCTGATATTGCAGCCCAACTGGAAGGTACGGCATACGTTACCCGCCAAAGCGTGGAGACGGTTCCCGCCATCCGCAAGGCAAAGAAAGCCATCCGCAAAGCATTCGAGAACTCTATGGCAGGCAAAGGTTCCAACCTCGTAGAAATCGTTTCTACCTGTAACTCCGGCTGGAAGATGTCTCCCGAGAAATCGAACACCTGGATGGAAGAGAATATGTTCCCCTTCTACCCGCTGGGTGACTTGAAGGATAAATAACGATGCTAAAAACAGAAGAACCATGAAAGAAGAAATCATTATAGCAGGCTTCGGTGGACAAGGTGTATTGTCCATGG
>CAJKXC010000085.1 GCA_905203765.1 uncultured Bacteroides sp. | reverse complement strand
GAAAAGATTGATATACTGTATGGCGGAACGGCAGGAAGTCCAACGGTCGGCAGGATTGTTGTTTGCCGTCCACATGCCGGAGGCTATTTTACGCCAGCTGTTTTCCGCATCATTGCTCACAGCGTCATCGGTAGCCACGTCGTTGAAAGAATAGCCTGCGCAGGGTATGCGTGTATAGGCATTTGCCAGTATTCCTTCGGCATATTGCGAATTCTCGTACATATATTCCAGTCCGAGGTTGTTCTCGATAGCCGGTTCGAACAAGTCATCGCATCCGGTCAGACAAGCGGCAAAGGCACATATTGTTATAATTTTCTTCATGACTTATTTATTCTATATTTTTATATTCTACAACGAGAGACCCATCAAAAGTCTACCTTTACACCCAGTGCGTACGAACGGCATTGGGGAGAAGTCCCTACATTCATCTCCATATATTTACGCTCCTTCGCCAAGGTCAACAGGCTTGTTCCGTTGGCATAGATTTGTAAACCTTTCACAAGTTTGCCTTTCAGCATAGCAGCCGGGAAGTCGTAAGACAATTGAACACGGTTCAAATCGAAACGTGAAGTGTCGTACAACCAGAAGTCGGAAGCCACAAAGTTCAGGTCGCCACCTTGTGTTGTGAGACGCGGGTATGTGGCGATATCTGCCGTCTCTTCCGTCCAGCGTCCGCGAACCACTTCAGAATATTTGCGATCGCCATACACGTGCATATAACTATTATTCTTCAGTCCTTTGCCACCAAACGATCCGGTGCCTGCCACAAACAATGTGAAGCCTTTGTACTTGGCAGTCAGGTTGAGACCCATCACCCAGGAAGCACCCCACTTGCCCAATACCACCTGGTCTTGCTCATTGATGACACCGTCGTTGTTTTGGTCTACATACTTCAAATCACCGGGTTTGGTATTAGCATTCACCTTTGCCGAGCTTTCCACATCGGCAGCGTCTTTGAAGAATCCGATGCATTGATATCCGCGCAAAGCATCAATCGCCTCACCTTCGGCTTTCAGCCAGTCATATTTCACATTCTCGTCCCATTTGGTGTTCTTGGAGGTGTAGTACATACCCACAAGCCCCACATTCCATTCAAAGTCACCGTGCTTTTTGCCCACATTTACACTCAAGTCCACACCCGTACGACGTTGGTTGTTCATGTTAATATAAGGACGCATATCGGACTTCGGATAATAAGTCTGGAAATAAGACGGATAATTTTGGGGCTGCGCCAGCAATCCTTCGGTATTGGTTACGAAGTAATTGGCATTGAGTCTCACCAATCCCTTCCAAAGAGAAGCGTCCAATCCTACCGTAAATTCCTTACGCTTGATGTAGCCGAGGTCGGGGTTTCCACCTTGCAGGAAGTCGGTGGTCTGCATCGAGTTGTTTACCTCGCTCCATCCCCACCACGTACCTGCCTGTGTAAACTTGGTAGCATACATGTAGTAATCACTGATATCCAAATCCTGATTGAGCACACTATAGCCTGCCATCAGTTTCAGGTTATCGAGCCAATCGGCATCTTTGAGGAAACCCTCTTCGGAAAGACGCCATCCCAACGTAAACGAAGGCGAAAGCCCTATCCGGTTGCCTTCGGGCAATTTGGCGGAATGAACCGCTGCCATGCTGAAATCGGCGTAATACTTACCGGCATAGTTATAATCGAGTTGCAAACCCAAGTTGGAATTGCTAGTGCGATGGTAGGTACCCGAATAGGTCTGCTGGCTGCCTTGAGCCAACAACAATGCATTCACATGATGATTGTCGGCAAAAGTGTTCTGATAGCCGAACTGTGCAGAGAAATAAATGGTCTGATACGCCGTACTGCCCGATACGTTTTGCGTACCGGTATGCTTGTCCATATTGTACTTAGTCAATGAAGTAATACGGTCGCCTCCGAAAGCATTGTTCCAAGAGGCTTCATACACTGCATAGTCGTCGTCGATAGAAGTGATGTAAGAAGTTCCGTAGTCTACGGAGAACTGTGTACGGAATGACAATCCTTTCAGTACTTTATACAAATCGAGGTTGATTCCCGCATCAAACTGGAAACGACGTGAAGTAGCTTTCTGATAACCGGACGCATACATGGCAGCAAAAGGATTAGTCATGTTCAACTGCGTACCTCCCAATAGATATTTGCCGTCAATAAGGTAATTGCTATTATTGATCAACGTCCACGAAGCAGCATCGTTTTTATCGACAAACTCAATGGGAATGAAAGGTACAAGAGGCGCCGAACCGGGAGCAGTCGGACGTAACGTAGCCGAGTTAGCCCAGTAGTCTGCCTTATCGTGACGGGAATCGTAGAAGATAGCATTTGCATTTACCCAACCGCTGATCCAATCGTTCATACGCAAATCCACATTACCGCGGATATTCAGGCGCGAATTGCGGTTGTTCTTACTTTCACCGAAGTTGAGCAAGTCGTTGGAACTCTCGTAACCGATGTTCGTATAGAAGTTGGCGTAGCGTCCGCCGCCCGAAAACTCGGCCACTCCGTTATAGTCCTGACTTGTCTTCCGAATATAGTCATCGGAAAAGAAGTTGATGTTCGGATAACGGTAAGGGTTACTTCCGCTTGCATAGTTGTAAATCTGCTCATCCGAGAAAGCGGGATCCAACCCGTCGTTACGCAACGCCTCGTTATACAACGTCATGTATTCGGCAGAAGCCAGATATTTAGGATAGCTTTTAGGCACATTGATACCGGCATTGGCACGCGCACTCACCCGCAAGTCTTTATCGCATCCGCGCTTCGTGGTGATAAGAATGACTCCCTTCGCACCACGGCTGCCGTAAAGCACCACGGCTTGCGCTGCTTTGAGGAATGTGATTTGGGCTATTTCGGTAGGACGAATGTTGTTTGCCTCACGAGGGACTCCGTCTACCAATACCAACGCTTCGCCCATGTTCCATAATTGTCCGTTGTAACCTCCCACTAAAGATTGCATATTGTCGAGACTGTACAGCGAATAACTTTTATTAGTCAGTTCCTCTACATTGACGGACGAGACACCACCCATCAAATCCGCCCGGTCCACTGTGCGGAAAGCCACATTCACTTTCTGAGCCAATGTATCAGTCTTCTCCACATCCGTCTGAGCCATCAGCCCGGCAGAAGCAAACAATAGTCCGGCGCTAAGAATTATATTTTTATGAATTTGTTTCATGATATTCTATTTCGTTTAATAAGTCACTTGTTTACCATCCCGGATTCTGATAGAACTCCGGATACAAGGTCACGTCAGACAATTTCAGAGGCAACCAGTAATGCTTCTCCGTGAAATTACGCGTCACGATTACCCGATATGTATAGCCGCTTACAGCTGTTTCCTGAGGGTTCTCGGCAAGGTCGCCTACCCGTTGGAAATCGACAGCAGTCTTTTCGGTATAAGGTTTCTTGTCGATAAGCAACCAGCGACGCAAGTCAGTGAAACGGTGTCCTTCGTATGCAAGTTCTACCGCACGTTCGCGGCGAATCTCACTGTTGAACAGATCGATTGAACCGGTATATTTGGCATTGACACCTTCTACTCTCGCACGTTTGCGGATGGTGTTGACTGCGGCCAGTGCCGTAAGTGTACAGTTGGTTGACTTTCCTGTAGACGAGCCGGTAGCATTTGCCGCAGCTTCAGCATACATCAGATAAATGTCTGCCAGACGCATATAGCTGCAATAGATATGCATCTGCGGACTCCATCCCCAGCCATCATCCCATTTATTGGCTGTCACCGGAATAAACTTGCCAAGCAGGAATCCGGTACGGCTTCCGAACTGGTCGTCACGGGCGTTTCCGCCTGTGTAGAGGGATGCAACGGCTAAGTCACCGACCTCCTCCGAATCTTTTTTTGCATCAGATACCATAGGCGAACCGTCGAAGCGAATATCATGATAGAAACGTGGGTCGCGTCCTTTCCAAGGATGAGTCTTGTCCCACTTGGATTCCTGGTCGTCGAGCGGCAATCCATTTGCCATACCGTAATAGTGTACATAGTTGGCTGTGGGCGAGAGTTGCGGATTGTTTTCTTTCTTATAGCTGGCAGGCACAAACTGAAGAGCTAAACCAAAAGTTGAGTTTTGCCAGCCATCTGCCACCAATCCTCTGAACAATGCTTCTGTAGAACCCGGCATTTGGGCATTCTTTCCGTATGTGTAGAAGAGGTCGGAATAGTCCTCAAAGTCCACCAAGCTATATTGCGTCTGTCGGTTCTCTACCAGCGTAAGCAACTCCCCGAACGCTTCGGCAGCCTTCCGGCAATATTCCTGATTGTAGGATTCACTTCCTGTGGACACCTTGTTCATCAACGGACTTCCTGCCCACAAGTAGTTTTTACCTAAATAGCCCAGTGCCATGATTTTGTTGATGCGCAGTTGGTTGTATCCTTTCGTGCTCGGGCTGATAGATGTCTTGTCCCAATCAATAGGCAGCAGATCGGCAGCCATCCGGAAATCATCGGCAGCCTTGTCGGCACATTCGTGATAGCTGAGTCGCGGCTCGTTGAATGTTTCGTTGGGAGGCAACACCTTATCTATATAAGGCAATCCGCCGAAATATTGTATCAGCATGAAATGAAACCACCCGCGGAAGAAATAAAGCTGTCCGGCAATGGCGTTCTTCTGTTCCTGCGTTGCATCGGTAAGCAGGTCCAGATTTGCTAATCCCGTATTACATTTACGGATTCCGTACCAAGAAGCGGGCCACAAGTCGCGGTTCCATCTGAATCCGTCGTTCGGAGTAGTAAAGTCCAGATTCAGAGTTTTGCAATCCATAAATCCGGCCCCCCAGCCGTCGTGTTCAGCCTGCCACCCCCAAAAGTCGCCTTGGTCCACTTTATAGCCCATGTGATAATTGCAGTCTACACCAATCACTTCGTCTTCACCCCAGTTCCAAGAGTTTGACCAGTATTGTTTGGCCATGTCGGGAATACAAGCATAAAGCTCTTCTACAAATCCCTGAAAATTGTGGAAGTCCTTAAAGGCATTTTCCGGAGTGACATCCGATTCGGGTGCCTTGTCCAGATAGTCGGTACACGAAGCAGTCGTACCCGTCAATCCGAGACTCAAACAAGCCATTACAGCATATTTTATAATGTATTTTTTCATAATTCGATGATGTTTTAAAGGTCAAATTTAATACCCAGATTGAAACGACGTACAGTAGGATAAGCACCTTGCGAAGCCAATCCCGTACCTGCAAAGTTCGATTCGCGGTCATCCGGCATACGCGACCATACCCAAAGGTTGTTTCCGTTCAGGAATATTTTAAATCTGTTCAATCCAATTTTCTTTACCCAAGGTTGTGTAAAAGTGTAAGCCACTTCAGCATTCTTCAGACGAATAAACGAACCGTCGTAATGGAAGCGAGTACCTTCATAATAACTCGGAGTAGAATTGATACGAGGCATGGGAGCATCTGCATCAAAACGATCTTTCGACCAGAATACTCCTTCGTCGAATACAGTATTCACGTTATTGTGCAAGGAAGTAAAACCCACATAACGGTTGACGTTGGTCACTCCATAGAACTGTACAAAGCAGCTGAATCCCTTGTAATCGAATCCGATAGTAGCGTTGTACGTATTTTCGGGAGTACCCGTATAGCCGTAAGGAGCGCTGTCGTTGGCATCTATCACGCCATCACCATTATAGTCCATAGTGATATACTGTCCGGGCAATTTCTGATCGTTCATCGTATTGTGTGTAGGCATGGCGAATACTTCGTCCCACGTGTTGGCAAATCCTGCCGTAAGATGAGCGTGGTCTTGTCCGATGGCAAATCCTTCCGACTTCTGGTATGCGGGACGCAACACAGGGTCATCGTATTTGAGAATCTTGTTTTCAGCATGAGTCATATTGAAGTTACCCCACAGACGAAGACCGTTGTTCAATGTTTTATTTACACGAAGTTCCAATTCGTATCCTTTCGTACGCACGCGTCCTAAGTTGGCAGCCGGGGCGGAAATTCCTAAATAACCGGGAGTGGCACGTTTGTCGCCGGCTACAAGAATGTCCGAACGCTTGTCATAGAAAAATTCCAAACTACCGGCAAGCAAACCATCGAAGAAAGCGTAATCAACACCGATATTCTGCTTCAAAGCTGTTTCCCAATGTACATCGGGATTACCTACCGTAGCTTCCTTGTACCAAGTGTAAGGAGACTCGGTTCGATTGTTCAAACCGTGGAAAGACTTACCTCCGTAAGCCCACTGTGTAGCATATAGAAAACGAATACCAAGATTATCGTCACCTACCTCACCGATAGAATAACGTACTTTCAACATATCTACCCACTTACGGAGAGGCTTGAAGAATTTTTCTTCGCTTATCATCCAGCCCAACGCACCTGAGTTAAACAACTCGAAACGATAGTCGGGACTAAACTTCTCGGAACCGTTGTATGCACCGTTGTATTCCAAGAAATAACGGTTGCCATAACTATAAGTGGCGCGGAACGCCCAGTCTTCACGATAGTGAGGGAATTCGCTACCAGTGCTTCGTTCGGTACGGTTGAACACTCCCATGGCGCTGACATCGTGGTCACCGAACTTGCCGCTCCATGACAATTGTCCTTGATAAAAAAGATTGCGTTGAGTAGACCAGTCCCGCACAGCACCACCTGCTGTAGACCACAAGATACCTTCCTGAAAATCGAGTCCGGTTTTAGAGTCGGTTTGCGCGTTGCTATAATGCACCTCACCTGTTTCCGGATCTATCCATTTGGTCTGCGTCCCGTGATTCAAGTCATTGACACCACGACCGGCTTCCACAAACACGTTGTCCCACGAAATCATGGCACTTGCACGTAATCCTTTTACGAGGAAACTCAAATCCTGTTCCAATACAAAGTCAGTATTGACGCGGGTAGTAGTAAGCATTTCATAGCCTGCATTGGCGAGATTCAACACAGAGTTCGGCGCACCTTGCGAATTGGGCTTGTAGTATCCCCACGTACCGTCGGAATAACGGGGCAAGAAAGCGTCTGACGGAGAACTGTAGGCAGCCTGCCACAACTGCGAGGCACCAAATGAATCGTCGGCAACTCCCCACGGTGATTTCTTCACACCGTAAGAACCGAAAATATTGGCTTTCAATACGGTAGTTTTGGTAATCTTGAAGTCCAAATTACTACGTGCATTAATACGGTTGAATCCGTAACCTGCCTGATAACCACGGTTATTGTCCCATTCGCGGAACAAGTCACCTTCATGCAGAAAGTCTACCGCAGCGAAATATTTGACGTGGCGTGTACCACCCGACAGGTTGATGCTCGGATTGTATGACATGGCATAATCTTTGAAAAGCTCTTTCTGCCAGTCAACGTTCGGATAACGTTCGGCCTCTTCCAAATTAGCAGGATGGCGATATTTGTCAATCGTCTCCATCGGCAATATTTTATTCCAAGAAGCAGGATTCAAGCCTAACTCATATTCGGCAGCCTGATTACGCACATACAACGCATCCGCCGACTCCATTCTTCCCGGCAGAGCAGAAACCACTTTAGCCGTCATGTTCATACTTACGTCAATCTTGGCCCGACCTTCGTTACCGCGCTTAGTGGTTACAAGAATGACACCATTGGCACCCTTCACACCATAAACAGCAGTTGCCGACGCATCCTTCAATACAGATATAGACTGTACAGAACTCATGTCCACACTGCTCATCGGACGTTCGATACCGTCCACAAGGATAAGCGGTTCGCTATTATTCCACGAGCTAACGCTACGAATTACAATTTTCGGGTCTTCGTCACCCGGCATACCAGTAGAGGCAGAAGTCACCACACCCGGCAAATTACCCGTCAATGCCGCACCCACATTCGACACACCACCTGCACGCTGTAATGTCTCACCAGTGGTTTGTGCAATAGCACCTACCACAGACGCTTTCTTTTGTTGTCCGTAACCCACCACAACCACTTCTTCCAGTTGCTTGGTGTCATCTTCCAATGTTACTTTAATAAGACCTTTAGAAACGACTTTTACTTCCTGTGGTTTCATTCCTACATACGAAACAATAAGGATAGACTTCTCACTGGACACAGTCAATACAAAATTGCCATCTATATCTGTAATTGTACCTATTGAATTATTACCTTTTAAAGTTACCGAGGCTCCAATGATTGTCTCACCATTACTGTCAAGAACCGTTCCCCTCACCGTT
>CAJKXC010000084.1 GCA_905203765.1 uncultured Bacteroides sp. | reverse complement strand
TAAGGTTGTATCTTGGTATGATAACGAAATCGGTTATTCTAACAAGGTTCTTGACCTGATCGCTCATATGGCATCAGTTAACTGCTAATATACAGTTAGAAAATAATAAAAAATAGGCGGCTTCTATAGAAGTCGCCTATTTTTTTTGCAATTTTGCAGTTAGTTCATTTTTTATCAAACCTTTGTAAGATGATAAAGTATACACTAACGCTAATATTGCTTTGTTTTATGAATAATATACAGGCTCAGAACCCATTTTTTGAGACATATACGGCTCCTCACGGTACAATCCCCTTCGATAAGATAAAGACCGGAGACTATGAACCTGCCATCCGTGAAGGCATACGCCGCCAGAATGCAGAAATAGATGCCATCGTCAATAACCCGGAAGCCCCGAGTTTTGAGAACACCGTACTGGCTTATGAAAAGTCCGGCGAGTTGCTCCAACGCGTCAACACCGTATTCGGCAACCTGCTGGGCGCAGAGACGAATGACGACCTGCAGGAACTTGCCAAAGAAATCATGCCGCTGATGAGCGAGCACGAGAACAATATCAGCCTGAACGAGGAGTTGTTCGCCCGCATCAAAGCCGTCTACGAACAGCAGGACAAAGAAAATCTCACCCCGGAGCAAACCAAGCTGCTGGAAGAGATTTACAAAGGCTTCGTGCGCAACGGCGCCAACCTGCAAGGAGAAGACAAAGAGAAATACCGTGCCTTATGCAAAGAGCTCAGCCTGCTGACCTTGCAATTCAGCCAAAACAACCTGAAAGAAACCAACGGGTACAAACTGGTGCTGACGGAAGAAGCACAACTGGCCGGTCTGCCGGAAAGCGCCATAGAGGCTGCTGCCGAAACTGCCAAAGAAAAAGAGACGGAAGGCTGGGTATTCACCCTGCACGCTCCCAGCTACAGTCCTTTTATGACGTACGCAGACAACCGCGACCTGCGCCGTGAAATGTACATGGCCTACAACACGAAGTGTACCCATGACAACGACTACAACAATCTGGATATAGTGAAGCGGATTGTCAACGTACATATGGAGATAGCACAGTTGCTGGGCTACGATAACTTTGCAGAATACAACCTGCAAGAGCGGATGGCACAAAACACGGATGCCGTTTACAATCTGCTGAACCAGCTTCTGGATGCCTATACCCCGACCGCCCGCCAGGAATATGCCGAAGTGCAGGCCCTTGCCCGCCAGGAACAGGGAGAGGACTTCGTGCTGATGCCGTGGGACTGGGCTTACTATTCACAGAAGTTGAAAGACCGTAAATTCAATATCGACGACGAAATGCTCCGCCCCTACTTTGAACTGAGCAAGGTGAAGGAAGGCGTTTTCGGCCTGGCAACCAAGCTATACGGCATCACATTCAAAAAGAATCCCGACATCCCCGTATATCACAAAGATGTGGATGCTTACGAAGTATTCGATAAAGACGGTAAGTTCCTTGCCGTATTCTATACCGACTTCCACCCCAGAGCCGGCAAGCGTTCGGGTGCCTGGATGACAAGTTACAAAGGTCAGTGGATAGACGAAAAGACCGGAGAGAACAGCCGTCCGCACGTATCCATCGTGATGAACTTCACCAAACCGACGCAGGATAAACCCGCCTTGCTGACCTTCGGCGAAGTAGAAACCTTCCTGCATGAGTTCGGACACAGCCTGCATGGTATGTTTGCCAACTCTACCTACGAAGGACTGAGCGGCACCAATGTTTATTGGGATTTTGTGGAACTCCCCTCTCAATTCATGGAGAACTTTGCCATTGAGAAAGAGTTTCTGCACACCTTCGCCCGCCATTATCAGACCGGAGAACTGATACCCGACGAACTGGTACAACGCATCGTCGACTCATCCAACTTCAACACTGCATACGCCTGCCTGCGCCAAGTCAGCTTCGGACTGCTGGATATGGCCTGGTACACACGCAACCAACCGTTTGAGGGGGATGTTATAGCATACGAAAAAGAAGCATGGGCCAAAGCGCAGATTCTTCCGTCCGTAGAAGGAACGTGCATGAGCGCCCAGTTCTCGCATATCTTTGCCGGTGGATATTCCGCCGGATATTACAGCTACAAATGGGCGGAAGTATTGGACGCCGATGCCTTCTCACTCTTCAAGCAGAAAGGCATTTTCAACCCGGAAGTAGCCGCCTCTTTTCGTGAAAACATCCTTTCCAAAGGGGGCACGGAACACCCGATGACACTATACAAACGCTTCCGCGGACAAGAACCGACAATCGACGCATTATTAATAAGAAATGGAATAAAGAAATGAAAAGAATTATAAGGAATATCAGTTGCCTGTTGCTCGTACTTTCATTACTGCCCGTATTAAGCGGATGTGATAACGAGGACGACCTTATCGAACTTTTTGCAGGAAAGACCTGGAAACTCAGCCGCCTCACCACAAAGGGTAGCAACCAAAGGTTTCTCCCTAATTTGTGGAACAATGAGAAGGACTACGATAGTAGTATGAACGCCCTCAACAACGAGAATACCTTCACACTCAATTTCGAGGGTTCCGAACTGAACGGCGAACTGATGGGCACTACCTTCACCGCCCGGGGCATCAGTTCAACCGTCACCGGCACATGGAAAGCCGACGGAAAGAAACATACAATATCCCTTTACATCGATCACACCACCGGTTCGGAAAGCGACCCTCTGGCCAAAGCATTCATTGCCGGGCTACAAAAGATTTATAAGTACGAAGGGGATGCAAGTTCGCTGAGCCTCTTCTATGATGACGGACAAAAGACCAACGTAATGGGTTTCTCACACCGATGACAAAAAGGAAATATCATGGACGATTCAATGAAAGATAAACAGGAAGCACTGGACAAGCGCTATATACGCATGGCAAGCATCTGGGCGGAAAACTCGTACTGCCAACGTCGGCAGGTAGGTGCATTGATCGTGAAGGACAAGATGATTATCTCCGACGGTTACAACGGTACCCCTTCCGGCTTTGAAAACGTATGCGAGGACCAAGACAATGTGACCAAACCCTACGTGCTACACGCCGAAGCAAATGCCATCACCAAGATAGCCCGCTCCAACAACAGCAGCGACGGCGCCACGATGTACGTCACCGCCTCTCCCTGCATAGAATGCGCCAAACTGATTATCCAGGCAGGCATCAAGCGGGTGGTTTACTCCGAGAAATATCGCCTGGAAGACGGCATCGAGCTGCTGAGACGTGCAAACATCGAAGTGGTATATATTGAAAACAAATAAAAAGAAAGAATAGACAATGAGTACAAAAGGCACTTCCCGTTTTATGCCGCTTATTATAGCGATCAGCGTAGTGGCGGGAATTTTGATTGGAACTTTTTATGCCAGACATTTTGCCGGCAACCGGCTGGGTATCATCAACGGCTCGTCCAACAAGCTGAATGCTTTGTTGCGTGTCATTGATGACCAGTACGTAGACACCGTCAACATGACCGACCTGGTAGAAAAGGCCATGCCGCAGATACTTGCGGAACTTGACCCCCACTCTACCTACATCCCGGCACAGAAACTGGAAGAAGTCAATTCCGAACTCGAAGGCAGTTTCAGCGGTATCGGCATTCAGTTTACTATTCAGGAAGACACAATACACATCAACAGTGTCATCGCAGGCGGTCCCTCTGAGAAGGTGGGCCTAATGGCGGGCGACCGCATCGTGATGGTCAACGACAGCCTGTTTGTGGGCAAAGGCTTGACCAACGAGAAAGCCATGCGCAACCTGAAAGGCCCGAAGGGCAGCCAAGTAAAACTCGGCATCAAACGTGCCACAGAGAAGGACTTGCTCGACTTCACCATCACACGTGGCGACATCCCGCAAAATACCATCGACGCAGCCTATATGATCAACGACGACTTCGGCTACATACAAATCAGCAAGTTCGGCCGCACCACCCATGTGGAGTTGCTGAATGCCATTGCGCAGCTGAGCCATCAGAAGTGCCAGGGGTTGATTATCGACCTGCGCGACAATACCGGCGGATATATGGAAGCCGCCACCCGCATGGTCAACGAATTCCTGCCCGAAGGGAAACTGATAGTCTACACCCACGGCCGCAAATATCCCCGCATGGAAGAGTATGCCAACGGCACGGGCAGTTGCCAGAAGATGCCGCTGATCGTATTGGTGAACGAAGGTTCGGCCTCTGCCAGCGAAATCTTTGCAGGAGCCATACAGGACAATGACCGCGGTACCATCGTAGGTCGCCGTTCCTTCGGAAAGGGACTGGTACAGCAACCTATCGACTTCAGCGACGGTTCAGCCATCCGCCTCACCATTGCCCGTTACTACACCCCGTCGGGCCGCTGCATCCAGCGTCCGTACGAGAACGGTAAGGACAGCAAGTATGAGATGGACTGGATTACCCGCTACGAACACGGCGAATTCTTCTCACGCGACAGCATCAAGCTGGATGAAAGCCTGCGCTACTCCACCAGTCTGGGAAGACCGGTTTATGGCGGCGGCGGCATCATGCCCGATATATTCGTACCACAAGACACGACCGGCGTTTCTTCCTATCTGATAGAGGTAAGCAACAAAGGGTTGATTCTGCAATACAGCTTCCACTACACCGACCGCAACCGTGCAAAGTTGAGCGAATTTGAGAACGAAGAGGATATGCTAAAATATCTCCGCCAGCAAGGCATCGTAGAGCAGTTCATCCGCTTTGCCGACTCCAAAGGTGTAAAGAGACGCAACCTGCTTATCCACAAGTCCTACCAACTGCTGGAAAGAAACCTTTACGGTAACATTATCTACAATATCCTGGGCAGAGAACCGTACATCCGCTACATTAACCAGAGTGATGCCACCGTGAAGAAGGCATTGGAACTGCTGGAGAATGGCGAAGCCTTCCCCAAAGCGCCGGAAGAAGCACCCTTAATGGAAGAAAAGAAAGATGATGGAAAGAAAAAAAGAACTGCGCAAGCAGGTGGCTTTGTTGAAGACCCGACACAAATCTACCGCATCGCGTCAGTCTGCTGAAATACTTGCCGCCCTCGAAGCACATCCGGCTTTCAGGGCGGCAAAAACTATCTTGCTATACCACTCGCTGAAAGACGAAGTGGATACGCATGAATTTATCCGGAAGTGGAGCCGAACGAAGCGTATCTTACTTCCAGTGGTTGTGGGCAATGACCTGGAGCTGAGAATATACACCGGGCCGAACGACCTTGCCATCGGCGCTTACGGCATCGAAGAGCCTACCGGAGAGGTATTCACCGACTATGCTTCTATCGACTTCATAGCTGTTCCCGGTGTAGCTTTCGACCGCAACGGCAATCGCCTGGGACGCGGCAAGGGCTACTACGATCGTCTCCTGCCCCGCATTCCCTCTGCCTACAAGGCAGGCATCTGCTTCCCCTACCAGGTAGTTGAAGAAGTTCCGGCGGAAGCGTTCGACATCCGTATGGACGAGATCATAACGCAGCCAGCTGCGGAACGGCCTATCGAAAGATGATATTAGTGATTACTTGCGCACCGACATGCCGGTTCAGATTGTGCACCAGCAAGTCACGCCCCATCATCAACTCCTGGCGAAGGGCGGCTGAGGTAAGGTGTACGTAGAGGGTTTGATTTTTGATATAGAGTTCGCGGGTGTACGATGCAATGGCGGGGCCCAGCACTTCAGGCCAGGCACTGATAAGCCGACGCTCGTTCAACGGAGATTCCAGGCTCTCCTGACGAAGAAAATTACGGATGAGCTCCCCTATCTGCTCGGCGTTATTGCGTTTCATGCTTCTTCCTCCTTCATTTCGGCTACTACGCCGGCTTCTACTCGGAACATCTTATAGTCACTGCCCACTTTATGCAGAATGCGGTCCAAGTGTTCGCGGTTCGTATCGGTTATAAAGATTTGTCCGAAGTTATCGCCTGCCACCAGCTTGATAATCTGCTCTACGCGCGATGCATCCAGCTTGTCGAAGATATCATCGAGCAGCAACAGGGGCACGGTAGTCCCGGTGCGTTTCAGGAAATCGAACTGCGCCAGTTTCAAGGCTACAAGATAGGTTTTGTTCTGTCCCTGCGAGCCTTCACGCTTGATCGGGAAGTCACCCAGGAGCATATTCAATTCGTCCTTATGCACGCCACGCAGGGAGTAGCCCATAATCTGGTCGCGCACCCGGCTCTCCTTCAGCACTTCCAGCAAAGAGGCATTGCGGGCATGGGAATCATAGGTCAGCCCTACCCGCTCTTTGTCCTGGGAAATGAACGAATAGAAAGACTGGAAAATGGGAATGAACTCCTGGATGAAGGCCTCGCGTTTGCGGAACACCACCTCACCGGCTTGCGCCATCATCTCCTCCCACACCAGGAAGAGCTCTTCCTCCACCGGCAGCTCGCTCTTCAACAGCGAATTGCGCTGCACAAGCGCTTTGTTGTAACGAATCAACGCTTCCAGGTATTCTTTGTCGTACTGCGAAATGACTACATCCATAAAGCGGCGGCGCTCATCGCTGCCTCCTGCTATCAGCTCCGAATCGGCAGGCGATACCATTACCAGCGGCAAGAAACCGATATGGTCGGACAAGCGGCTGTACTCCTTCTTATTCCGCTTGAACTGCTTCTTCTGCCGGCGCTTCATACCGCAATAGATTTCTTCCGGCGTACCGTCGGGAGCCTCGTAGAAACCCTGTATGACAAAGAAGTCGGCATCATGGCGAATATTCTGTGAATCAATGGGATTGCCGGCGCTCTTGCAGAAGGACAAGAAGTAGACAGCATCCAGCAGATTCGTTTTTCCCATGCCGTTCTGCCCGAAAAAGCAATTCAACTTGGGAGAGAAAGAAAGCTCCACTTGCTCCAGGTTCTTATAATTGAGTATGGATATACGTTTCAGTATCATATAATAACGATGAGTTCGGGTACAAAGATAATGCAAACCGAAGGCAGTACAAAATAAGCTTGCTTATTTTTAATGCTGAGGTGAAGCTTAGCTTATCGAAAAGTAGGAAGAATTTCGGGCTTTTGGGATGCAAAACAAAAAAAGATGCTTCTAAATTTCGTTGATAGCCATAAAAAACTTACTTTTGCGGGTCGAAATAGCTATGTAAGAATAATAACAAAAAGATTATATAAAAATGGCAGAACAAAAAAAGACGAATGAGGCCTTAAATGTGGAAGACGCACTGACACAATCGGAGGCATTCTTCATTAAGAACAAAAAAGCAATCATCGGTGCCGTAGTAGCAGTAATTATCATCGTAGCCGGTGTAGTGATGTACAAAAACCTCTATGCCGATCCGCGCGAAGAGAAAGCACAAGCCGCCCTTTTCAAAGGACAAGAGTACTTCGAGGCAGACGCATACGAACAGGCATTGAACGGCGACAGTATCGGTTTCGTAGGATTCGCTAAAGTTGCCGACCAGTACAGCGGCACTAAAGCCGGTAATCTGGCAAAGGCTTACATGGGTATCTGCTATGCACACCTCGGCAAATATGAAGAAGCCGTAAAAGCACTCGATAGCTTCAGTGCAGACGACCAGATGATAGCTCCCGCCATGAAAGGCGCTATGGGTAACTGCTATGCACAGCTCGGCCAGTTGGACAAAGCCGCTTCCATGTTGCTGAAAGCTGCCGGCGAAGCAGACAACAATACGCTCAGCCCCATCTACCTGCAACAAGCCGGAGAAATTCTGGTAAAGCAAGGCAAGTATGACGATGCAATAAAGGCATACACCACTATTAAGGACAAATACTTCCGTTCATACCAAGCTATGGAAATCGACAAGTACATCGAACAAGCTAAATTGTTGAAGAAGTAACATACCTTATTATATAAGACATTTCAAGCACGGATTATACGGAAAACACGGGAAATACAATGCCGTGAAGTTCGCATAATCCGTGCTTTTTTTATCTCATAACCCGCAAATAAATAAAAACCAAACAATATGGCAACAGCTTATCACAATCTTTCGGATTACGACTTCAACTCCGTTCCGAATGCAGAAAAGATGAAATTCGGTATCGTTGTATCCGAGTGGAACTACAACATCACCGGCGCCCTTCTGAAGGGAGCAATAGAGACCTTGAAGAAACATGGGGCAAAGGATGAAAATATCCTGGTTAAAACAGTTCCCGGCAGTTTTGAACTGACCTTCGGCGCCAACCAACTCATCGAATATTGCGAAATTGATGCAGTGATTGCAATAGGCTGCGTAGTGAAAGGCGATACTCCGCATTTCGACTATGTTTGCATGGGCGCCACGCAAGGCATCACCCAACTGAACGCAACTGGCGATATTCCAGTTATTTACGGATTAATTACCACCAATACGATGGAGCAAGCCGAAGACCGTGCCGGTGGAAAGCTGGGCAATAAAGGCGATGAATGTGCAATAACTGCAATAAAAATGGTGGATTTCGCTTGGAGTTTACAAAAATAGTTGTATCTTTGCACTCGCAATTGAGAAACAAAGGTAATAACTAAGTTTTATCAAGCGCAAAAGGGCAAATACCAGAGTGGCCAAATGGGGCAGACTGTAAATCTGCTGGC
>CAJKXC010000083.1 GCA_905203765.1 uncultured Bacteroides sp. | reverse complement strand
GGACAGTGATGACCATAGTTTGGGAGGCTCTGTCGTTTCTCAAGATGCTTTGTCGATGACGATTAGTGGTGGAGCGGATAATACTTATACTATTACCAATACCTCACAGGCATTGAATGACGTCCGTTACTTTATCAGTCTTGATGGCAGGAAGTTGGATGAAGTTGCAGCTGGTGCTTCCATTACTAACCAATATAAGAAGAAAGGCACTTATTCGGTTTATTTGTATGCCTTTTCTGCTTGCGATCAGAAGATGATTTCTCAAAGTATTGAGGTAGCTGAAGATTGGAAAGATCCGAATGCTCCTGTAGATGACCCGAGTGAGTGGCTTGGCTTCACGGCAGGAACGAATCTCTTTGAGGGTGCACCGGCAACATATCGTTTCTGGTTTGCTGATGCCGGTTGGGGACAAATCGCAGATCCGGATAATAGTGGCGACGTGGCAACCGGTATTACTTTCACAATGAATGGTTGTGGTTCTGAGAGATGGCAGGCGCAGATGCAGATTGAAAACACTGGCATTGTATTGTCGGCAAGCAAGACTTACGACTTCTCTGTTGTGATTAATTCAAGCGTAGACGGTGTTAGTGCGACAATTAAGCCACAGAAAGATGGTGATGATGGTACATTCTTTACTGAAAATGTATTTCCGTTACATAAGGGCAACAATGTAATCGCTTTGACTAACTGTGCCGGATTTGATGGAAACTTCAAGATCGCTTCCGACTTTGCCGGTGCACCGGAAGGTACTGTATTTACTGTCAAGAACTTTTATGTTGCAGAGCATAATGATGCGAATGTCATTCCGTTGGATTATAATTCAGCAGATAATGTTTGGAAGGCTGTAGATGATGCTCAGGCTTTCGAGATGTCTTTCTGGTGGGCGGATGCAGGCTGGGCTCAAATTGGAGATCCCGGGTTTGATGCTGGTGGCCGTATTTATACTATTACTTCCAATGATGCTACTAAGGATGAATGGCAGGCACAGAATGTGTTTAATACAACGTCACTTGGTTTTGCCGCTGGTGATGAATTTGATTTCTCTTGCCTGATGGTAGCAACTGCGGATAGCCGTGTGACTATAAAACTCTGCCAGGTTAATGATGATGATAATCAGGCTTTTTATAAGAATGATATCCAACTGAAAGCTGGGAAAGTGCAGGTTATCAAGTTTGCGGACTGCAAGTTCGCTAAGGGTGCTGCTTCTCCTGTGAAATTGATCTACGATTTTGGTGGTTGCGAAGCTGGTGTTGATTTCGTAATTGCTGATATTACGATAATCAAGAAGTAATTAACTTTGTACGAAAGCTGCTTCTTCCTAGTATGAAAAAGCTGGGAAGGAGTGGCTTTTGTCTAAAAAGCATATCATGAAGAATATGTCTCTATTTTCTCTTTTATGTATAGTTGGTTTATTGCCAGCTTGTGGAGGTGGTGATGAAGACTCGATACCGCCTGAAACACCGGATAAACCTGAAACTCCAAATGAGGTGGTACTGACTGTATTGCCGTCAGCCTTAGACGCTACGGCTGTGGAAGGCACCTATGAGATAAAAGTGACAACAACAGGTGAAGGATGGGCTGCTTCTTCTACGGATAAATGGATGGAGTTTACTCCAGACAGTGGAGAAGGAAAAGAAGGAGTTATCAAGGTCACTGTGGAGCAGAACAAGGATGCCGAACGTTATGGCCGAATTGTCGTGACTTCTGGAAACAAAAGTGAATATGTGCAGGTGAAGCAAAAAGGCGGCATTAGGTTTTCTGTACAAGAAGTACATTGTACTTCACGAGCAGGCAATGCTGAGGTAACGGTATATGAAAGTAATGACTGGAACGCACAATCTGATGTGGATTGGGTTACGGTGAGCCGTAACGATGCGCATGTGGTTGTTGCCTATACTACCAATGTTGACTTGACAAGCCGTACGGCTACAATAACCGTGACAGGAGAAGGGCAAAAACGAACATTTCTTGTAATTCAGGAGGGTGCTGAGGTTACTACTGTGCCCGAGCGTGAAGGATATAAATTAGTTTGGTACGATGAATTCGATGAGGGTACGGAACTTAATGCTACTCATTGGAAACATGAGGTACAGAATGCCGGCTGGGTAAACAATGAACTCCAGAACTATGTGAATGGTGCTATCAATGGCAAACGGGTGACAGAATTGTCAGATGGGAAGTTGCGCATTCATTGCTTCAAGGAAAATGACGGAAAAATATATTCCGGTCGTGTTTATGCCCATGTGGATGAGGGATGGCAGTATGGTTATATAGAAGCTCGTATGATGTTGCCGAAAGGTAAAGGTACATGGCCGGCTTTTTGGATGATGCCGGTGGATGTGGACTGGGCTACAGAAGGGTGGCCAAAGTGTGGGGAAATAGATATTATGGAAGAGGTGGGTGTTGTGCCCAATGAAGTATCTTCCAGTCTTCATGCCGAAGGGCACAATCACACTAACGGTACTCAAGTGACTCATGCCATGACTATTGATAAGGCCGAAGGAGAATTTCATACTTATGCTATGGAATGGACGCCGCAAAACATAACAACTTATGTGGACGGTAAGGTTCAGCTTTCTTATGATAATGACAATAAGGGAGTTACCAACTGGCCGTATGACAAACCATATTATATCATCTTCAATCTTGCTTGGGGAGGTAGTTGGGGTGGCATGCAGGGAGTTGATGAATCAGCACTTCCTATCAGTCTTGTAATTGACTACGTGCGTGTATTCCAAAAGAAGTAATTAAAGTTTTTATTGGTATGAAGAAACTATCGTATTTTACTTGTCTTCTTCTCTGTTGCCTGTTTTGGGGTTGTTCGTCTTCTTCTATACCGAAGGAGGGGATTGCAATACAGAAGACCGGCGATGGATATAAAATGTATATCGACGGGAAAGAGACGTATATAAAAGGTGTTGGAGGCACTTACAGGCTGGATGTTGCCAGCCAGAGCGGAGCCAATGCTTTCAGAACATGGGGTGGCAGTGTTGAGGAAGTGACGAAAATCCTGGCACAGGCTGCTGAAAACAAAATGTATGTGATGCAGGGCATTGGCTTGCCGAAAGACTCCATACGTTACTATGACGCCGCATTCAAAAACAAGATGTGTGAAGAAGTGCGCACCTTGGCGGAAACATTCAAGAATGATACCTGCTTGCTGGCTTGGGGCATCGGCAATGAAATAGAATTGGGTAATGCCAATATAGGAGCAGCATGGAGCTTTGTTGAAGAACTGGCACAGATTATTAAGTCGGTAGACAAACGCCATCTGGTGTCTACTGTAATTTCATATAATCCGTCGGCATTGGATTCCATTGCCAAGTATGTACCTTCTCTCGACTATGTAGGCATTAACGTATATGGTCCGATGAACGAAGTGCAGAACACGGTTGATAAATCGGCCTACAAAGGTGCCTTCATGATTACCGAATGGGGACCGACCGGTTGGTGGGAAACCGCTTCTACGGAATGGAAAGCGCCCATTGAGCAGACAAGCGAAGAAAAACGGCAGGTGTACGAAGAGCGCTATACGAAGTATATTCAATCGAATCCCCGCTGCTTAGGTTCTTTCGTCTTCTTGTGGGGACAGAAAGAGGAACGTACCCCTACCTGGTTCAGTATGTTTGTAGAGGATAACGTGGATCAACTGCCCCTGCATGGAGAAAAAACGCCGATGGTAGAGGCCATGCAAAGAGTATGGACCGGCAAAGAACTGACGGAAACAGCTCCGGTAATTGAGGGTTTGACTATTGACGATAAATATGCCATTGATAATATACGGGTGAAGGCGGGTAAACCGCTGAAAGCCCATGTAGCCGTGGACGACAAAGAATTCGACCGCCTGACCTATGTGTGGGAGGTTCTGAAAGAAGCTACGGTGCTGGGATTCGGAGGCTCTTATGAGCCGCGTCCGGACAGAGTGGGAGATGTTGTGACTTCGGATGCAAATACCTATGAAGTTACACTGAATACCCCCGGAGAATACAGATTGTATGTATACGTGCTGGATAACACCGGATTCGTATCTACAGTGAATGTTCCATTTCAAGTAATAAAATAAGCATGAAAACAGTAAAATTACTCTCGGCTTGCCTGTTCCTGCTCCCGTTCGTTTCTTGTACTCAGGTACAGACTAAAGGAGGCGATGCGGCTACCGAACAGAAAGTAGAGGCCCTGTTGTCCAAAATGACTCTGGAAGAGAAACTGGGACAGATGAACCAGATATCTTCTTATGGAAACATTGAGGACATGAGCGGATTGATAAAGAAAGGTGAAATCGGCTCTATCTTGAACGAGGTAGACCCGGTACGTGTCAATGCGTTGCAGCGTGTAGCTGTGGAGGAGTCCCGCCTGGGCATTCCTTTGCTGATGGCTCGCGATGTGATTCACGGTTTCAAGACTATATTCCCCATTCCATTGGGACAGGCGGCGTCTTTCGACCCGCAGGTGGCTGAAGATGGTGCACGGATTGCTGCCATCGAGGCTTCGTCCGTAGGGGTACGTTGGACTTTCTCCCCGATGATTGACGTTTCCCGCGACCCACGCTGGGGACGTATTGCCGAAAGCTGCGGTGAAGATACCTATCTCTCTTCAGTAATGGGAGCAGCGATGGTGAAAGGCTATCAGGGCGATTCGCTGAATAGCCCGACTTCCATTGCAGCGTGTGCCAAGCACTTCGTAGGATACGGAGCGGCAGAAGGCGGACGCGACTATAACTCGACGTTTATATCGGAGCGCAACCTGCGTAATATCTATCTTCCGCCGTTTGAAGCTGCTGCCAAGGCCGGCGCTGCTACGTTTATGACTTCGTTCAATGACAATGACGGAGTGCCTTCTACCGGAAACAAGTTCATCCTTCGCGATGTGCTCCGCGGTGAATGGGGCTTTGACGGTTTGGTGGTGACGGACTGGAACTCGGCCCGTGAAATGATAGCCCACGGCTTTGCTGTGGACGACAAAGACGCAGCCGCACTGTCTGTGAATGCCGGAGTGGATATGGAGATGGTAAGTTATACCTTCTTCAAGCATCTGCCGGAACAGATAAAGGCCGGAAAGGTGAAACAATCTGTGATTGATGATGCTGTACGCAACATCCTGCGTGTGAAATATCGTTTGGGATTGTTCGATAATCCGTATGTGGACGAAAAGAAACCTTCGGTGATGTACGACGAGTCTCATCTGGCCGCCGCCAAACGTGCTGCCGAGGAATCGGCCATCTTGCTGAAGAATGAAGGCGAAGTGCTGCCTTTGAAAGAAGGCGTACGCACGGTTGCCGTAGTCGGCCCGATGGCGGATGCTCCCCATGACCAATTGGGAACCTGGATTTTCGATGGTGAGAAGGCGCATACGCAAACTCCGTTGACGGCTATCAAAGCGATGTATGGCGATAAGGTACAGGTTATCTACGAACCGGCACTGGCATATAGCCGTGACAAGAATACGGCAGGCATCTCAAAAGCTGTTGCTGCTGCCCAGCGTGCCGATGTAGTGATTGCGTTTGTAGGAGAAGAATCCATCTTGTCCGGTGAGGCACATTGCCTGGCTGACTTGAACCTGCAGGGTGCGCAGTCCCAACTGATAGCTGCTTTGGCCAAGACCGGCAAGCCGTTGGTAACGGTTGTCATGGCAGGCCGCCAGCTTACTATCGGTAAGGAAGCGGAAGCATCGGATGCAGTGTTATATTCTTTCCATCCCGGAACGATGGGTGGCCCGGCAATCGCCGATTTACTGTTCGGCAGGGCAGTGCCGAGTGGCAAAACTCCGGTTACTTTCCTGAAGACGGTAGGCCAGGTGCCTTTGTACTATGCGCATAATAACTCGGGCAGACCGGCATCTTCCCATCTGAAACCGTTGGATGAAGTGCCGCTCGAAGCAAGCCAGACATCCGAAGGCAGTTCTTCTTCTTATATGGATGTAGGGGCCCAACCTCTTTATCCGTTCGGATATGGTTTGTCCTATACTACCTTTAAGTACGGTAAACCCCAGCTTTCTGCCGATGCACTTTCTGCGAAAGATGTGCTGACGGTGACTTTCGAGTTGGAGAATACCGGCAAGTATGAAGGAACCGAAGTAGCCCAGCTTTACGTACAAGATAAGGTTGCTTCCGTAACCCGCCCCGTAAAGGAATTGAAACGCTTTACCCGCGTCACGTTGAAGCCGGGTGAAAAGAAAACAGTAACGTTCGAACTCCCTATAAGTGAACTTGCTTTCTGGAATATAGATATGGTACGTACGGTGGAACCGGGAGACTTCGGCCTCTGGGTAGGACCGGACAGCCAGACAGGAGAAGAGGTTTTCTTTAAGGTAGTAGATTGATTGTTGATTTTAAGGTTAAAAAAGAGAGAGGGCGGTCCGTGACGGATCGTCCTCTCTTGCTTTCACTAACACATGTTTACTAACCTTCAAAAATCTATTTATCTTAGTTTCTTATATCCGTAAACTGCATTGTTGCCCAGTTCCTCTTCGATGCGCAGCAACTGGTTGTACTTCGCCATGCGGTCCGAGCGGCTCAATGAACCGGTTTTGATCTGGCCGCTGTTGGTGGCTACGGCGATGTCGGCGATGGTCGCATCTTCGGTCTCACCGGAGCGATGGGAAGTAACGGTGGTATATCCGTGGCGGTGTGCCATTTCGATGGCGTTCAGTGTTTCGGTCAGCGAACCGATCTGATTTACTTTAATCAGGATGGAGTTGGCACAACCTTTCTCAATGCCCATAGCGAGGAAATCGACGTTGGTCACGAACAAGTCGTCGCCTACCAACTGGCAACGGTTGCCGATGCGCTCGGTCAGTTTCTGCCAGCCGTCCCAGTCGTTTTCGCTCATACCGTCTTCGATGGAGTCGATGGGGTATTCGTTGATCAGCTGTTCCAGATAATCGATCTGCTCGTCGGCAGTACGCTTCTTGCCTTTCTCACCTTCGAACTTGGTGTAATCGTAGATACCGTCGTGGTAGAATTCGGAAGAAGCGCAGTCCATGGCAATCTTCACATCCTTGCCCGGTTCGTATCCGGCTGCTTTGATGGCGGCAATGATAGAATTCAGGGCATCTTCCGTTCCTTCCAGGTTAGGGGCAAAACCGCCTTCGTCGCCAACGGCCGTACTGAGACCGCGGTCCTTCAATACTTTCTTCAGGGCGTGGAATACTTCGGCACCCATGCGCAGGCCTTCGCGGAAAGAAGTAGCGCCCACCGGGCGTATCATGAATTCCTGGAATGCGATGGGAGCATCGCTGTGCGAACCGCCATTGATGATGTTCATCATAGGGACGGGCATTACGTATGTATTGGTGCCGCCGATATAGCGGTAGAGGGGGACGTCGAGGTATGCGGCAGCGGCTTTGGCCACGGCGAGCGATACGCCGAGGATGGCGTTGGCGCCCAGGTTCGATTTGGTCTTGGTGCCGTCCAGTGCCAGCATGGTGTGGTCAATGCCCATTTGGTCGAGGGCAGACATACCGATGAGTTTGGGGGCGATGATATCGTTGATATTATCTACTGCTTTCAACACGCCTTTGCCGCCGTAACGGTTCTTGTCGCCGTCGCGCAGTTCCAATGCTTCGTGTTCTCCCGTAGATGCACCCGAGGGTACGGAAGCGCGGCCCATAAAGCCGGATTCCAACATTACATCTACTTCTACTGTGGGGTTTCCTCGTGAGTCGAGGATTTCGCGTCCGATAATCTTTTCTATTTTCATGTTCAATAAGTTTTTAATGTAAACTATGCTTATAACAAATGAAAATGAAGAAATGTTTCGGGGGACGAAGGTTTGTTTAAATGCAATTTTCAATTGTTGCCTTTACCCTTTCTTTGGTGGTAATGTTTCGCTCGAATTCGTTGATTTGCACGGTTGCTCCCATGGGGATTCTGCTTTTGCGGTATTGCATACTGCTTGCAATCGTTTCTCTGGCGGAGAAGTGGAATTCGTGAATACCGGTTTCATGGGCGATGCGGGCGATGTTGTTTTCGTTGACGCCACAGCCTGCCAGCAATATGATGCGGCCTGCCGCCTGTTGTTGCAGTTCCTTCAGCAAAGGGATGCCTTGTTCGGCGGTGGGCTGCTGCCCGGAAGTCAGGATGCGGTTGCACCCCAAGCGGATGATATCTTCCAGCGCTTTCTGCGGATTGCGGCACACGTCGAAGGCGCGGTGGAAGGTGACGGACATACCTTGCGCGGCTTCCATCAGCTGTTCCATCAGAGGCATGTCTACTTCTCCTTCTGCGGTGAGGCAGCCGAACACGACGCCATCTGCTCCCAGCCGGTAGGCATTGTTTATATCCTTCAGCATGATGCGTTGTTCGATGGGGGAGTAGAGGAAGTCGCCGCCGCGGGGGCGGATGATGACGTGCAGTTTCGTTGCTTTCAGTACCTCTCGGGCAATGGTGATATCGCCATGCGAAGGGGTGGTACCGCCTTCGGGAATGCCTGCACACAGTTCCACCCGGTTGGCTCCGCCGGCTTGTGCGGCAATGCAACTCTCTACGGAGTTGGCACAGACTTCAAATTTATAGTTCTCCATATTCCTAAATATCTGGTCTTGGGGTGCAAAAATAAGAAAAGGGTGAAATAAATTCACCCTTTTCCTTATTTATATTATTCTAATTTTCGATTCTTACTTGGCATAGCTTACCGCACGCGTTTCACGGATAACGGTAATCTTCACCTGTCCCGGATACGTCATTTCGTCCTGTATCTTCTTGGCAATTTCGCCGGAGAGGTTTTCGGTCTGCTTGTCGTCTATCTTGTCGGCACCGACGATGACACGCAGTTCGCGTCCTGCCTGGATGGCATACGTCTTTGTTACGCCCGGATAGGCCATAGCAAGCTGTTCGAGGTCGTTCAGACGCTTGATGTAGGCTTCTACGATTTCGCGGCGTGCTCCCGGACGTGCACCGGAGATAGCGTCACACACCTGTACGATAGGAGCCAGCAGGCTGGTCATCTCCACTTCGTCGTGGTGGGCGCCGATGGCGTTGCAGATGTCCGGTTTTTCCTTGAACTTCTCTGCCAGCTTCATACCATAGAGGGCATGCGGCAATTCCGGTTCTTCATCGGGCACCTTACCTATATCATGCAGCAATCCGGCGCGTTTTGCCTTCTTCGGGTTCAAACCCAGTTCCGATGCCATTACGGCACAGAGATTGGCAGTTTCGCGGGCATGCTGCAAGAGGTTCTGACCGTATGAAGAACGATATTTCATCTTACCGATGATACGGATCAATTCA
>CAJKXC010000082.1 GCA_905203765.1 uncultured Bacteroides sp. | reverse complement strand
CAACATGCCAATAATACTAATCTACTCTTCATACTCTTTTTTATTCTCTGTATAATTTTTATATTCTTTGTTTTGAAAGGCGTTTAGTGTGCAATCTGTATTTTGTAACAAAGGTAGAGACTGAAAACTGAACACTCTTGTTCCGTTTTCGTCCGCAAAATTATTCTTTTCTCAGTATATAAGGTGTGTTGTCACTTCTTTTTTAACTATGTTTTATACAACGTCGGGAACAAAAGCTTGTTTTTTGATTAAAATACTGTAAAGCATACTGCTAATTATCAGAGAACGCTTATTTTTGCACCATGTTAGACTGTAAACATCATAAGAAGATGAAACCGCTTTTCCGCAGGCTGTTGGGGGTTGCCACTATAATGGCTGTGCTGTACTCTTGCGCCAGTGTGGGCCGCATCGAGGGTGGACCGATCGACGAGACTCCCCCACGTTTTCTCTCCGGTACTCCGGCACCGGGAGCACTCCGGAACACCAAGAATAAGATTTCAATAGAGTTTGACGAGTTTATCAAGCTGGATAAACCCAACGAGAAGATTGTAATATCTCCGCCGCAGGTGCAACAGCCGGAAATAAAGTCTAACGGCAAGAAAGTGGTCATCACTTTGCAAGATACCTTGAAGGCAAATACCACTTATACGTTTGATTTTGGCGATGCCATTCAAGATAATAACGAGGGAAACGCGCTGGAAAATTTCTCTTACTCCTTCTCTACGGGTGATAAGCTGGATTCTATGGCCGTGGCGGGTACCCTGCTGAATGCTGCCAACCTCGAACCGGTGAAAGGTATGCTGGTCGGCCTGCATTCCAATCTGGCGGATTCCGCATTCACTACGTTGCCTTTCGAGAGAGTGGGACGTACGGATAGCCGTGGTCAGTTCTCCATTCGCGGAGTGGCTCCGGGCAAGTATCGCATTTACGGTTTGCAGGATGCCGACCAGAACTTTGCTTACTCCCAGCCGACGGAAATTATAGCTTTCAGCGACTCCATTATCATTCCTTCTATGGAGCAGCGTGTGCGCCAGGATACTGCATGGGTGGACTCCTTGACGGTGGATACCATTATGGAAGTGAAATACATCTACTATCTGCCGGACGATATCATGTTGCGCAGCTTTAAGGAAACCAACTTCTCCCAACGCCTGGCAAAGAGCGAGCGCCTTACCCCGGAGAAATTCTCCCTCTACTTCACGGCTCCGGCAGATACCCTGCCCTTGCTGAAAGGACTTAACTTTGACGAGCAGGATGCTTTTGTGGTGGAACAAACCACCGGCCGTAACGATACAATCCATTACTGGATAAAAGACTCCCTGCTCTACAAACAAGATACGTTGCGGATGAGCCTTACCTATTTGTATACGGATAGCCTGAAGCAACTGGTTCCCCGCACCGATACCCTGAACCTCTTGGCGAAGCTGACTTATGCCAAGCAACAGAAGCAGATTCAAGAGGCAAAAGAGAAAGAAAAGAAAGAGCGGGAGAAGAAAAAGAAGAAGAGTGATGAGGAAGGGGAAGAACCGGAACCGACTGAATTCCTGGCAGTAGAGGTGTATGCACCTTCTGCAATGGATGTATACGATTACATCACCCTGTCCTTCAACGAACCGGTGGCAAGTATCGACTCTACCGCCTTCCACCTGAAGCTGAAAGTGGACTCGTTGTGGCAGGATATTCCGTTCGAACTTGTCCATGACTCCATTGATTTAAAGCGGTACAACGTATTCGGTGACTGGAAACCCGGAGAGAGTTACTCCTTCGAGGTCGATTCTATGGCTATACATGGCCTGTACGGTTTGTTCACCGACAAGATAAAGAAGGAATTCAAGGCAAAGACCCTCGAAGAGTACGGACAGATCTTCTTCAATGTAAGTGGTGCCGACTCGCTGGCTTTCGTAGAATTACTGGACGGATCGGACAAAGTACTGCGCACGGTGCCGGTGGTAGACGGCAAGGCTGACTTCTACTTCCTGAATCCGGGCAAGTATGGAGCACGATTGATTAACGATACAAATGGCAATGGTGTTTGGGATACGGGTAACTATGCCGAGAAGCGCCAGCCGGAAATGGTTTATTATTATCCACAGATTATGGAACTCAAAGCAAACTTTGATTTTACCCAGAACTGGAATGTTCTTGCAACTCCTTTGGATAAGCAGAAACCGGAAGAACTAAAAAAACAAAAACCAGATGAAGACAAAAAGAACAAGAACAAAAACAACAACAAGAATAGCCGCAATAACAGCAGCGGTCGCAACAGCGGCCGGGGATATAGTTATTAGGCAGAAGCGGCTATTGGTACTATTGGCGATGGGAGTGGTGTGCAGTTTCGCAACCTTCCAACCTGTTCAAGCTCAATGCACGATGAAGAATGAAGCATTCCAGTCGGGTGAGCACGTAATGTATGACCTGTATTTTAATTGGAAGTTCATTTGGAAGAAGGTGGGCCTGGCAAGTCTTACGACTAACGCTACGACCTATCATTCCCAACCTGCATTTCGCTTTAACCTGCTTTCCGTAGGTAGCAAGAAGACTGATTTCTTCTTCAAGATGCGCGATACCCTTACCTGCTATGTCAGCGACAAACTGGAACCGCTCTACTTCCGTAAGGCGGCAGAAGAAGGGAACCGCTATACGGTAGATGAAGCGTGGTTCTCGTACCAGGACGGCAAATCCAACGTGAAACAGAAACGGAGTTGGCGCGACCGTGCCCCTCAGGAGATGGAGTACAGCGATGAGCGCTGCATCTTCGATATGCTGAGTATTCTGGCACAAGCCCGTTCTTACGATCCGAACACCTATAAGGTAGGCGATAAGATTCTCTTCCCCATGGCTACGGGGCGCAAGGTAGAGGAACAAACGCTTATCTACCGGGGCAAGGAAGAGATAAAGGCGAATAACGATACCATCTACCGCTGCCTGGTATTCTCCTTTGTAGAATATAAGAAAGGTAAGGAGAAAGAAGTCATTACCTTCTTCGTATCCGATGATAAGAACCATCTTCCCGTCCGCCTGGATTTATATCTGAACTTCGGTTCGGCGAAAGCCTTCCTTAAAAGTGTAAGGGGCAACCGCTATCCGATGACTTCGGTAGTGGGGAAGAAGTAATCACCTTATCACACTTCAAACGGCAGTGCGTCTCCCTTTCTGAATACGCTCGACTCAAAGGTGGCTATCAAGTCACCTTTTTGATTGGTTATATCTATCTGATAATAGCCGGTGGTACGTCCTACATACCGTTCGCGGGCTTCGGCGTATAGTGTGTCGCCCGGACCACTGCTACGCAGGAAGGTGATATTGGAAGAGAGCGAGAATGCCAGTGCGCCGTGCGAATTGGCTGCGGCTGCAAGCGCCAGATCGGCAAGGGTGAAGAGTGCTCCGCCTTGCGTGCGGTGTCCGGCGTTCAGGTGTTCTTCGGTGATGACGAGGCGGGCTTTGCTATATCCTTCTTTTATTTCCAACAGTTCTATGCCGGTATTCTCGGCAAATCTATCATTCTTGAAAAACTCTTGTGGGGTCATATTGTTTAGTGGTTAGTGATTAATGACTTGCATCCGGGAAAACGTGTTCCCGGATGCAAAAGTAACGATTTTGACCATTAATCGGACTATTTAGGAGAATCAATTGTGTAAATACATATAAAGAAATGAAATGCAGATTGTTAGCATGCCTATTGCTCCTTCCGATACTGCTCGTAGCGCAGAATCGCCCGAAGGTAGCCGTTGTGCTGAGTGGTGGCGGTGCCAAGGGCACGGCGCATATCGGCGCTTTGAAGGTGATAGAGAAGGCGGGTATTCCCGTAGATTATGTGGTGGGCACCAGCATGGGCGCCATTGTGGGCGGACTGTATGCCATCGGCTATACGCCGCAACAACTGGACAGCATGGTGAATGCGCAGAACTGGAAATTCCTGTTGTCCGACGCTCCCAACCCGAAGGACTTGTTGCTGGACGACCGGCTGCGGTCGGAGCGTTACGTGCTTTCCATCCCTTTCTCCTTTAAATCGTCCCATGTCTCGGATGCAGGAATTATAAAGGGAACGAACCTGGCACGGCTATTCTCCACCCTGACCGATGGCTACCAGGACTCCACCAGTTTCAGCCGCCTGCCTATCCCGTTTGCCTGCGTGTCCGAGAATCTGGTGGATGGTAGCGAGGTTGTGTTCCACCGGGGCATACTGGCTACGGCGATGCGTTCCAGTATGTCCATTCCCGGTGTATTTGCCCCTATCGACCTGGACGGCATGGTGCTGGTGGACGGCGGGATGGTGAATAACTATCCGGTAGATGTGGCACTGGCGATGGGAGCCGACTTTGTAATCGGCGTAGATGTGCAGAGTCCGTTGCTGGATGCCGGGAAACTAAAATCGGTGAAGGACATCTTCGGGCAGATTATCAATCTGCAAGGGGAGAAGAAGTATCAGGAGAACCTGCGTAAGACCGATGTGCATATCAAGGTAGATGTTACCGGCTATTCGGCGGCAAGTTTTAGTAAAGAGGCCATCGATACGCTGATTGTCCGTGGGGAGCATGCTGCGATGGCGGACTGGGATAAGTTGCTTGCTTTGAAGAAGAAGTTGGGGCTTAGTGCCGGTTATCAGCCCTGTCGCCCCGGCCCCTTCCCTATACCGGATGCTGCGGAGAGCAAGTCCATTGCCGTAGACCCGCAGATAGCCGCTCCGGTCTCGCGTGCGAACAAACTCAATGTCGGCCTGCGTTTCGATACCGAAGAACTGGCGGCATTACAGGCAAATACCGACTTCTACCTGGGCAAAGAGAAAGACTCGCAACTCAGTCTGACGGCACGGCTGGGCAAACGCACCTCGGCATGTATCGGCTATAATTATCAGTGGAGCAGGGGATGGCAGACGGGCATCGCTTATCAGTTCGATTACAAAGACATCAACATTTACAATGAAGGCAAACGCACGCTCGACCTGACATTTACCCATCAGTTGGTGCGCGTCGGTATGGCGAAGGACTGGAACCAAATCCAGGTGAGTGCCGGTATCGATTTCGATCACTACCGTTACCATGATCTGCTGTCATTGGAGCCGGTGGATGCGGTGAAGTTCAAGAACGGGTCTTTGTTCAGCTACTATGCAGGTTTGCTCTTCAACAACCTGAACGGGCGCAGTGTGCCCACAAAGGGTATGTCGTGGGCAGTGACTTATAACTTATATACCGATAACCTGCTCCGCTATAAGGACGCTAACCCGATTTCCGCCTTCTATGCCCATTGGCGCGGCTGCTTCACCCCAACGAGAGACTTAACGATTATCCCTTCTGTCGACGGGCGTGTATTGGCAGGTGGCGGAGCCGACTATACTTTTGCTGTAGACAACCTGCTTGGCGGCAGCATTGCAGGCCGCTATATGCCGCAGCAAATCCCATTTGTTGGGATTAACCGTGCGGAACTGGCTTCGGCTACGCTAATCGTTGCCGGTTTGCAGTTCCGGCAACGTATCCTGAAGAACCAATACATACTGGTGACGGGCAACTACGGACGCAGCTCCGATAAACTGAGCCAACTGTTTGAGTCAATGCACTCCTATGATTTGGTCGGGACAGGCATCGGCTACATGTACAACAGCTTCCTGGGGCCGCTGGAAATACAACTGAATTGGTCCAATCAGACCAAGAAGCTGGGTTGGTATGCAGGCTTCGGCTTTGTATTCTAAGTCTCCTACTACTTATTCAGCTTCCATTCGCATCCGTTCTTACCGTCCTTAATCTCGAATCCGAGTGCGGTAAGTTCATTACGAATCTTGTCCGAAGTAGCCCAGTCCTTATTGGCCTTTGCCTTCATGCGCTCTTCCAGCAGCATATCCACTACCTTACCGAAGGCGGCTTCGCGCTCCTCGTTGGAAGCGTTGTCCTCGCTCAATCCCAGGATGTCGAAGCTAAAGAGGTGGAACGTGTCTTTCAGTTCCTTCAGGTCGTCGGCGGTGATGGTGTCGTTTCCGGCAATGATATTGTTAATCATCCTTGCACCGTCGAAGAGGTGGGCAATGACTATCGGAGAGTTCAGGTCGTCGTTCATTGCTTCGTAGCATTTCTCGCGCAAGGGCTTTACGTCTACCGTCGAAGTGGCGGCAGGTGTAATCTTTTCCAGTCCGTTGATGGCGTCCATCAGTCGTGCCAGTCCCTTTTCGGCGGCTTGCAGGGCTTCGTTGCTGAAGTCCACCGTGCTGCGGTAGTGCGCTTGCAGGATAAAGAAACGGATGGTCATCGGGCTGTAGGCTTGCGTCAGCGCCTTGTTGGAGCCGGTGAAGAACTCTTCCAGCGTGATGAAGTTGCCCAGGCTCTTGCCCATCTTCTGTCCGTTGATGGTAATCATGTTGTTGTGCATCCAGTAGTGCACCATGTCGCTGCCTTGCGAGGCTACCGACTGGGCAATCTCACATTCGTGGTGCGGGAAGATGAGGTCCATGCCGCCGCCGTGAATGTCGAAGTGCTCGCCCAGGTATTTCTTTCCCATTGCCGTACATTCGCAGTGCCAGCCCGGGAAACCGTTCCCCCAGGGTGAGGGCCAGCGCATGATGTGCTCCGGCTGTGCATTCTTCCACAGGGCGAAGTCGGCGGGGTTGTGCTTCTCGCTCTGTCCGTCCAGTTCGCGGGTGGTGTTCAGCACGTCGTCCAGGTTGCGCCCGGAGAGCTTGCCGTAATGATGGTCTTTATTGTATTTCTCTACGTCGAAGTACACCGAACCTTCGCTTTCGTAGGCATATCCGTTCTTCAGAATTTCCTTCACGAGCTCTATCTGCTCTATGATGTGTCCGCTGGCATGCGGCTCGATGCTGGGGGAGAGTACGTTCAGCGCTTCCATTGCCTTGTGGTAACGGTTGATGTAGTACTGTGCCACTTCCATCGGCTCCAACTGTTCCAGGCGTGCTTTCTTGGCAATCTTGTCCTCGCCATCGTCGGCATCGTGTTCCAGATGGCCTACATCGGTGATGTTGCGCACATAGCGCACCTTATATCCCAACTGGGTAAGGTAGCGGAAAAGCAAATCAAAAGTAATGGCAGGACGTGCATGCCCCAAGTGCGGGTCGCCGTAAACAGTCGGTCCGCAAACATACATGCCTACATGCGGAGCGTGCAGAGGCACGAATAACTCCTTTCTTCTATCTAAGGTGTTGTAAATCGTCAGTTGATGTTCCATAACGTTTGAATATTAATTCTTTTGAAAGCACAAAGGTATAATAAATCTGTGAAGATACCTTTCTTGGTAAGAATTTTTAAAGCTAAGAGTCTTTTGCTTCCCCTTCTTTTGCTATTTCTTTGTATTTTTGTCGCTATGAAAGCAAAAGAACGTGTAGTATTGGGCATGAGCGGTGGTACGGACAGCTCCGTGGCTGCCATGAAGTTACAGGAGGCGGGCTATGAAGTCATCGGCGTGACTTTCCGTTTCTATGAGGCGGAGGGGCGGACGGAGTATCTGGAAGATGCGCGTGCACTGGCTGCAAGGCTGGGGATAGAACATATCACTTACGATGCACGGGAGGTGTTCCGTTCGCGCATTATCCGCTACTTTCTGGATGAATACCTGGCGGGGCGTACCCCTGTGCCCTGCACGCTTTGCAACAATGAACTGAAATGGGCGTTGCTGGCAAAGATTGCCGATGAAAAGGGGATTTATTGGATCTCGACCGGGCACTATGTGCGTAAAGTCCTGTCGGAAGATAAATACTATATAGCTCCTGCCGCCGATAGGGACAAGGACCAGACTTTCTTTCTGTGGGGATTGCGGCAGGACATCCTGCGGCGTATGCTTCTCCCGATGGGCGAACTCACCAAGAGCGAGGCCCGTGCCTATGCCGCTACCCGTGGCTTTGAGCGCGTGGCAACGAAGAAAGACAGTATAGGCGTATGCTTCTGCCCCCTGGACTATCGCTCTTTCCTGAAACGTGAAGTACCGGCAGGGCAACTGCCCGGAAAGGGGAAGTTCCTCGATGAGAACGGGGAGTTTCTGGGCTGGCACGAAGGTTATCCCTTCTATACCATCGGCCAACGTAGGGGGCTGGGCATCCAACTGAACAAAGCCGTCTTTGTGAAAGAAGTCTCCGTTGAAAGAAACGAAGTGGTACTGGCCCCGCTTTCTTCTTTATATAAAGAGGAGATGTATTTGAAGGCATGGAATCTGGTGGAGGATAGCCGTGTGCTGGATGCTGACGAGGTAATCGTGAAAATCCGCTATCGCAAGCAGGCGAACCGTTGCCGCGTTGCGCTTACGGCGGAAGGGTTGCTGCGCGTGCGGTTGATAGAGCCTTTGGAATCTATTGCGCCGGGGCAGGCGGCGGCTTTCTACAATGAGGACGGACTGCTGTTGGGCGGGGGAATTATCGTATAATCTTCCCCCTTGGCTTGGGGCTGAAACTACTTATTCAGTTTCAGCATTTCTTCGATGTACTTTCTTGTATTGCTGAGGCGTGGCACCTTGTGCTGTCCGCCCAGTTTGCCTTTGCTGTCCAGCCAGTTGTGGAACAGGTCTTTGCGGGCAACGATGACTTCGAGCGGTTGCAATGCCAGGTTGTTCTGGCGCTTGGCTTCGTAGTCGGAGTTGACTTCCTTCAACGTATCGTCCAGTATCCGGGCAAAGCGTTCCAAGCTGTCCGGCATCTGAGCAAACTCTATCAGCCATTGGTGGCGGCACTTGGCGTGCTTGTCCATAAAGACGGGGGCGGCAGAGTAATCTACAATCTGCGCACCGGTCTCGGCGCATGCTTTGGCAAGTCCTTTCTCGGCATTGTCCACAATCAGTTCTTCGCCGAAGGCATTGATATAATGCTTGGTGCGTCCTGTGATGACAAACTTGTAGGGGTCTTTATGGGTGAATCTTACCGTATCTCCAATCATGTATCGCCACAGACCGGCAGAGGTGGAGATGACCATTGCATAATTCTTGTTCAGCTCTACTTCTTCGAGGCAGTAGGTGCGGGGATTCTCTTTGTCGATGTCTTCCATCGGGATGAATTCGTAGAAGATGCCGTAGTCTATCATCAGCAGCATGGACGGGTCGTTCGGGTCGTTCTGCGTACCGAAGTAACCCTCGGAGGCATTGTAAGTCTCTACATAGTGCATGTTGTTGCTGAGGATGACTTCCTTATACTGTTCGCGGTAGGGCGTGAAGGCTACACCGCCGTGGAAGAATACTTCCAGGTTGGGCCATACCTCGTCCAGGCTTTGTTTGCCCGTCTTTTCGAGTATGTGCTTGATGAGTACGAGCATCCAGGACGGTACGCCGGAAAGGCTGCTGACGTTGCTGTGGATGGTTTCCCGCGCGATGGCTTCCATCTTCGGCTCGAAGTGTTCCATCAGGGCGGTTTGCTTGCTCGGTACGCGGGCGAAGTTTACCAGCGGGTTGATGTTTTCTATCAGGATGGCGGAAAGGTCGCCTACAAGGCTGTGGTTGGTATTGAGGTTGGGCGCGTGGCTACCCCCCAGGATAAGTCCCTTGCCGGAGAAGAAGCGGCTTTCGGGGTTCTGTGCCAGGTAGACGGCAACGGCATCCCTGCCCCCCTTGTAATGTGTGTCGTGCAAGGATTCCTTGCTGACGGGCAGGAATTTGCTTTTATCATTGGTAGTGCCCGACGACTTGGCAAACCACCGTATTTCCGAAGGCCATAGCAGGTTCTGCTCGCCGGTGCGGAGACGGGTTACGTAGGGCTTGATTTCTTCGTAGGTTTGTATAGGGAGACGATTCTTGAAATCTTCGTAAGTACGGATAGAGGCATAATCATATTTCTTTCCCCATTCAGTGCCTGCCGCCATACGGAGGAGACGCTGCAATACACGCTGTTGCAATTCACCGGCATGGCTGGTGTATTGTTCGATTTCTTTCAGACGGGGGGTAAAATATACCTTATTCAGAAACTTTGTAATATTCATCGTTCTTGTTGAAATCTAATTTAAAGTGCAAAAATAATCTTATTTATTGGCATCTCTATCTTTTTTCTGTTTTTTTTC
>CAJKXC010000081.1 GCA_905203765.1 uncultured Bacteroides sp. | reverse complement strand
TTCACGTACGGTTCCGAGAGAGGCTGAGGGTGAAATTCCCTTGGTCTACTCGACACCGTTGGACTTCCTGCCGTTCCGCCATACAGTATATCAATCTTTTCCTTGCCAATGCCGACAAGGTGAAATGGGCGAAAGACGAAGTGGTGGCGCAGATGTTCTGCGACCGTGAGAAAGCGGAAGCCTATGGCTTGCGTGCCATGTATATGTATTACCTCCTCGAAGCCCATGCGGGCTATACCGAAGACGGTGTGTTGATGGGGGTGCCCATCCTGACCGAACCGGAAGCAGCCGGATCCAATTTCAATGTGCCCCGCAGCACATTTGTAGATTGCATGAAGGCGTTGAAAGAAGACGCCCGGTTGGCACTCGAAGGATTGCCTTGGGAATATGGTGACGCAGCGGAAATGCAACGCTTGTCTGCTAAATATGCAGGAGCAGACCAAGGCAAAGTCACCCGTGTGTTTGGCGCAAACTTTATCGGCCGTATGTCCGGAAAGGTGGTGGAAGCGTTTGTGGCAAAAGCGGATTTGCTTGCTGCCAGTCCGGCATATAGTGACCAGTCAGGCGTTGATTGGAAAACGGCTGCTGCTAGTGCTGCAAAGGTGCTGAATCATATCGGAGGGGTAGACGGTATGGATCCTACCGGATGGACATGGTATTGCAATGTAGATGATATTGAAAAACTTAGCCCAACCGAATCACCTGCTGAAATTCTGTGGCGTGGTGAACGTGCCAAATCCCTCTCGCTCGAAGAAGATAACTTCCCGCCCACACTCTACGGTAACGGACGTATCAACCCAACTCAAAATCTGGTGGATGCATTCCCGATGCTGAACGGTTATCCGGTGTCTCATCTGTCCGGCGAATATGATGAAAATCTTCCGTACGCCAACCGTGACCCGCGCTTGGCAGCATACATTCTCTATAATGGTGGCAAGGCAGGCAATACGAATAAGGAAATCTTTACGGCAGCCGACGGAACTACCAATGATGCACTGAACAAGGTGGTAGGACGTTCTACCCGTACCGGATACTATCTGCGCAAACTGTTGCGTCAGGACATCAGCCTCGACCCGAATGCGAAAGCCGACCAGTATCATTACACACCGCGCATCCGCTACACCGAGATATTCTTGGCGTATGCCGAAGCGGCAAATCAGGCGTACGGTCCGCAAAATAAGGGCGGCAACAGCTATTCTGCTTATGACGTGATGAAAAAGTTGCGCTCCCGTGCCGGCATTGGTCGCGACAATGGTGATGCTTACTTGGAATCCATCAAGAACGATCAGGCGAAGATGGCGGAACTTATCCGCAACGAACGTCGCATCGAACTTTGTTTCGAAGGTTTCCGTTTCTGGGATTTGCGCCGTTGGAAGAGCAATCTGACCGAAGCTGCCAAAGGGATGAATATCAGTGGAACCCGTTATACTCCGATGGAGGTAGACAAACGCTCGTTCAGTGAGTATATGTATTACGGTCCTATTCCTTATTCGGAAGTTCTTAAGTATGACGAACTGAAACAGAATCAGGGTTGGTAAACCGATAGTGTAAATTTAATAAAATGCTAAAGCATACAATGATTATGAATAAGACAATAATGAAATGCATGGTCCTTGGCTTGTTGTTTGCCGGCTGTGAAAACGGAGACAAAGAATTCGACGATTACGAATATCAGACCATCAGTTTTGCTACTCAGACTCCTATACGCACCATCACATTGGGCGAAGATGTATATCCTACCGAACAAGACAATGAATATCGGATGCAGATCATCGCTACATTGGGCGGTGTGTGGTCAAACCGCAAAGAGCGCACAGCACAGATTGTTATCGATGAAAGTTTGTGTACCAATGCTTATTTCGACAATGGCAAGCCGATACTTCCTATGCCTAAGGAATATTATACTTATTCTTCGGAACAGGTGGTATTTCCCAAAGGAGACATTTATGGACGTATGGACATACAGTTGACCGATGCTTTCTTCAATGATCCTCTCACGCCCGAACTCACCTATGTCATTCCGGTACGGTTAGCACAGGCTGCAGACTCTATCTTGGCGGGCAAACCTAAAGTTGAGTCTCCCAATCGCTTGAATGTGGCAGACTGGGACGTGCTTCCCAAAGACTATGCGCTTTATGGGGTGACCTACAAAAACAAGTATGAGGGCGTTTGGTTGAGTCGTGGCACAGACCAGCTCGACATCAATGGCAACACTTCTACGCTCAACCGTAACCCGCAGAATATAGAGAAAGCAGACCAACGTACATTAGGAACTATTGCCCTCAACAAAGTGCGTTATCCTCTTTCGCTTTCGGTGGATGTGGTGAATGAGAAAGGCGAATCTTCCAAGCAAACGTTGACAATGGACTTGGTGATAACGGTTGACGACAACGGCAATTGCTCCATCACTACCGACACACCGGGGGCTCAGGCAAGCGGTTCGGGCAAGTGGACCTATCATGGTGCCAAGAAAGCGTGGGGCGACAAAGACCGCGACCTGTTCGAACTGACCTATGAAGTGACTTATGCGCCTTATGTGTTGAATGCTGTGACCGGTGAAACGGGCACTGCCAAATGTAGCAGCACGGACGCGCTGGTGTCACGCGACAGACAGAGCAAATTTGAAACTTTTAACGTGAAGTTGAAGTGAACCGCAATCTAAACAATTTAAGAAAACTACATGAAGATGAATAGAAAAAATAATATGGTATGGGGCACGCTGGTAGCAGCTTTGCTGGCTTCTTGCGTGGATACCGAGATTGCCGATGTCACGGTGACAAAACCGGAGTCGATAGCGCAATACGAGTATCTGAATGATTATGCCCCGCTGAAATCGTACATAGACCGTGCAGCTAATCCCGATTTTAAATTGGGATTAGCGTTGGCAGCCAACGAATTTATCGAAGTAGGATTGGTATTTCGTTTAGCGGAAGCCAACTTCGACGAAGTGACCGCAGGCAATGCGATGAAATATGCTTCGTGTGTGAACGATAAAGGGGAGATGAATTTCGAAACTGTGGATAAATTTGTCACTGCCGCCCAAGCTGCCGGAATTACTATATATGGACATACATTGGCTTGGCATGCACAGCAGAATAATAAGTATTTGAATTCTTTGATTAAAGACAAAGAATTGCCGCCCTCTGTAGGAGAAGGAAATTGTTTGCATATCAATACTTCTGAAGCGAAGGCGAATCCATGGGATTGGCAAAATTACTATGATTTGGAATCTCCTCTTTTACAAGGGAAATCTTATGTATTCTCTATGAGAACCAAGGCTTCATCAGCTGTGACATTTCCGCTTTGGATAGAAACACCGAATGCTGGTAATACACATTATGGCATACCACAGATTTCAGCAGGAACTACATGGAGCACAATAAGCATTGAATTTACACCTAATAGTGATTGTTCTCGTTTGTTATTCAATTTCGGACAGTTTGGAGGAGATCTTTGGTTTGATGACATGGTGCTGGTTGAAAAAGGTTCTGAGCAAAATATGATAAAGAACGGAACTTTTGAAGAAGGAAATCTGCCTTCTAATTGGTCTAAACCAAGTTGGCATGCGCATTCTTATTCAATTATACCTACACCGGGAGATGCGGCAGTAGAGATTTTAACTGACATCATTACTAATGGTGATGCGCAAGGCAGTGAAACTACCAATTTTGTTTCTACTCATGTGGGAGGAGCTAATGCTGCTTGCGATATTGTTGATGGAGTAGGTAAAGACGGTAGTCGTGCTTTCGTTGTTACTTCTGCTGGTGGAGGAACAAACAGTTGGGATACTCAATTCTTTTTGTATGCTGACCGTCCGTTGGTGGAAAATGATGTTGTACGTATCTCTTTCGATTATCGTGCAGATACACCCAATAATTCTGAGTCTCAGGCTCATGCTGCCCCTGGAGCTTATATTCATTATGATGGTGGGTGTGCTGTTAGTTTCACTACGGAATGGCAACACTTTGAAAAAACTATTACTATTAACACTACCCTTTCTCCTGAGGGAAACATGCAGACTTTTGCATGGAACTTGGATGTAGGCGCGCCCAATACACCTGCTAATAAATATTATTTTGATAATATCAAATTGCAAATAGTTACTAAAGGTAACACTATTCCTCTTACTCCCGAAGAGAAAAAAGAAGCGCTTACTCGGGCAATGAACAATTGGATTGAAGGAATGATGAAAGCTACTGGTGGTTACGTGACTACTTGGGATGTAGTGAACGAAGCTATTTCAGGTGGTGGCAACGACGGTGAAGGTTTCTATGTCTTGCAATCTGCATCTAATGCCGGTGCTGACGCTGCCAATAATTTCTACTGGCAAGATTACTTGGGTAGTGAAGATTATGTTCGTATTGTTGTAGCTGCCGCCCGTAAATATTATGCAGAAAACGGTGGTGTTAAACCTCTCAAACTTTTCATCAACGATTACAATCTGGAATCCACTTGGGATAACAATCAGAAAGCCAAGAGCTTGGTACACTGGATAGAGAAGTGGGAATCTGACGGTGTGACAAAGATTGACGGTATCGGTACACAGATGCACGTGGCTTATCGCGCCAATGCTGCTGACCAGCAGAAGCAAGAAGAACATGTAGTGAAAATGTTTGAAATCTTAGCCAAGAGTGGCAAACTCGTGAAAGTATCTGAGCTGGATATGGGATATGTGGATGAAAGCGGCACTACGGTGTTGACAAAGGATATGACAGAAGAACAACATAAAGCGATGGCTGAATATTATAAGTTTATCGTGAAGAAATACTTCGAGATTATTCCTGTGGCACAGCAATACGGCATCACGCAGTGGTGTGCTACCGATGCTCCCGGTGCCCCCGGTGATTCTAACTGGCGTGGCGGTGAACCTGTAGGTTTATGGGATTCCAACTACAACCGTAAGCATACTTATGCCGGTTTTGCTGACGGATTGGCTGGTAAATAATAGAGATTGATAAGAAAAGGCAGCGGGGCATATAACATGAATCCGCTGCCTTTATTGTTTCAATAAAAGTCGGATAATAATGAAAAACATATTATTTATTTTAAGTTTGATTATTTGGTGTAGCTGTAGTAATGAAATTCTGTTTGATATAGATAAAGTAGGAGATATAGTTACAAGGGCTGCAAATTCGGATAGTACATATTGTTTTGGGGCTTCAGATTCGGATGTAGTGGAGGACTTTGTTATTAGTCCGAAGGATGACTCACAACCTCTTAGTAGAACTTTATGTTCCTATGTAGAGGTTAATGGAACAAAAACATTATTGCAACCTGAAATAGTGAGCGATCCTTCATGGTTGGATTATCTTATATGTTTTCAGTATTATGATATATATGTTCTATCGGTAGTAGCCCAGGACAATACTTCCTCTCTCAGAAGTGGAAAAATTGTATTGAAACAGCCGGGATCTAATAAAACATTAACAGTTGGTATTACTCAAAATGGAATTGATAATCGCATAATGATTTCAATGAAAGAACTGTATTCCAATCATCCTATTTTTACTGCCACGACAACTTATCCCGTAAAAAAAGATATAAGTTGCAGAATCCCATACGAAGCATACAATGATGGTGGAAAGTATGAGAGTAGTGCATCAATCACTATTCCTAAAGGGGAAACGAAAGGAACTTACGAAATGGATTATAACGGCTCTCCGTTAGTTTTTTATCATGGTGATATAAAAGGCTATAAATTGTATGAAGGAACTATCAGTGGTGACGGTATTTACAACTATAGTTTTTATCGCTATTGGTAGTATTGTTATTTTTGCAACAACTATTATGTAACATCAACATCATTATGAAAAAGATAATTTATTTGCTGGTGTGGATAGGCATGACTTTGGCGTCTTGCTCAGACGAAAGCTCTCTTCCTATACAACCGGAGATTCCTGCCGAACCGGAAACACCTAAGGACGAACCGGCTCCGGAGAAAGACTATCATCAGTTGCCGGTGTTGCACGTAGAGGGGCGCTACCTTAAAAACGAAAAGGGCGAGACGGTCAATCTTCATGGATTTACACAGACCTACAGCCCCTTTTTTAACGATAACGCATGGACTAACTATGACGTGCAGTCGTGTCTCAGCTATAACAAACGTATGGTAGACGGAATTGTGGCTGCCGGATGGAAGTTCAACTTCGTGCGGATGCATCTCGACCCTTATTGGAGCGATGATACTTCAAAGCCGTTTGTACGATACGAAGGGCACGAACGCTTTTCCGAGACCCGTTTCCGCAAGTATCTCGACGAACTGTTTGTGCCGATGGCGGAGTATTTTGTATCTAAGGGAATGTATGTGGTGATGCGCCCGCCCGGGGTATGCCCCAACGAAGCTCCTTATCAGGGAATAGAGGTGGGCGATAGCTATCAGCAGTTCCTGCTTAACGTGTGGGACATCGTTTCGCAACATCCTAAAGTGAAGAACAATACGGACATCATGTTCGAACTTGCCAATGAACCGGTCAACATCAAAGGGACCGACGGCGCCTATGGTAGCACCTCCGATGCCTGCTTTGCCAATGCAAAGATTTACTTCCAGTCCATTGTAGACAAGATAAGGAGCCATTGCCGTAATATCATTTGGGTGCCAGGCTTGGCCTACCAGTCGCAGTATGCCGGGTATGCCACCCACCGCATCGAGGGCGATAACATCGGCTTTGCCGTGCACTGCTATCCCGGATGGTATGGCAGCGATGCCGAAAAAGACAGTGGCGAGGGAATCGGCTCTTCCACCGGTGGCGGCTACGAGCCCTTCCAGCGCGGATGGGATACGCAAGTAGGTCCGGTGGCGGCGATTGCCCCCATCATGGTGACGGAAATAGACTGGGCACCTTTGAAATACGATGCCACTTGGGGAAAAAGCATCACAGGCGAAGCCGGTGGCAAGGGCTTCGGCGCCAACTTCAAATATATAGCCGACAATGCGGGAAATGTGTCGTGGCTCTTTTTCACTACAAGAAGCCACGAGCTGGCAGCGTTTAAGGACGTGCCGGGTACAGAGGGCAACTATACGTTCCTCAACGATCCCGAAGCCTGTCCGTGGGCAATGTATCATTGGTTCAAGGAGTATGCCGAGGGAGTGACCGTCAATGGCGAGCCCGAGAGACTGGAACTGATGGGCGAGCAGGCGACACGCTCGTTGCAGATGGGAGGAGTGCACTACCTGAAAGTGAAGGCGGTGTATAAAGATGGCACCTCGCGAATGGTGACTGCCGAGGCGACTATCAATAGCTCGGACGAACAAGTGCTGAAGGTGGAGCCGACTGGCAAACTGGTGGCAGTGGTACCAGGCAATGCTACGGTAACGGTGACTTACCGCACAGCAGCGGGAAACAGCATGCAACAGACATTGCAGGTGACGGTGGTTTCGCCTTTTGTGCTGACGGAAGACGTGTTTGACCCTTCGATATGGGAAGAAGGCACCTTTGACGAAACGACCCGCATCTTGGTGACAGGCAAATATGGCTTTGGCGGATGGAAATACCCCGGCGGACTTGACTTGTCGGGCTACCGGAGGCTGACCGTGGAATTGGGCAACGACAACGAGTGCGGTGTCTCTTTCCGCCTTTTTGACAAGAACGACTACTGGACGAAGCCCGCCACCTACGATTTCGGACAGACACGCAGAGTGGTGGTAGATTTGCAGCAGATGAAAGATACTGACGGCAATAGGGTAGACCCGTCGCACCTCTACATTGTCGGGTTCTGGTCGACTGGTGGCAAGCCGATTGTGATAAGCAGCATGAAGTTGGAATAAATATAATATAGAAAGATAGTAAATGAAGAAGTTATTATTGTTGAGTTGTTTGTTGTGTGCAAGCCTTTGCGCGGTTGCACAGGATGCAAACTTTTACATTTATCTGTGCCTAGGGCAGTCTAACATGGAAGGCAATGCCCGCTATGAAGCACAAGATACGCTGGTGGATGCACGCTTCCAAGTGTTGGCGGCGGTAGACAATAAAGAGTTGGGACGCGTGAAAGGCGAATGGTATCCCGCCCGCGCTCCGCTGTGCCGTCCGAACACCGGGCTGACACCGGCTGATTATTTCGGACGGACCTTGGTAGAAAACTTGCCCCCGCATGTGCGCATCGGAGTGGTGCACGTGGCGATAGGCGGGTGCCGGATCGAGTTTTTCCAGAAAGACAAATGCGAGGAGTATATCAAAACAGCTCCCGACTGGATGGTGAATACGCTGAAAGAGTATGACAACGACCCGTATACCCGTTTGGTGAAGATGGCACGCATTGCACAGAAAAGCGGTGTGATAAAAGGGATACTTCTACATCAGGGCGAGTCGAACACCGGTGACAAGGAGTGGCCCCAAAAGGTGAAGAGCGTATACGACAACCTGCTTGCTGACCTTCATCTGCAGGCTGACGAGGTGCCCCTGATTGCCGGTGAAGTGGTGAATGCCGACCACGGTGGTGTTTGTGCAGGCATGAACGAGGTAATTGCTATGTTGCCGCAGGTGATAAAGAACTGCGCTATTGTCTCCTCCAAGGGGTTGAGCTGCGCTCCCGACCATCTTCACTTCGATGCTGCCGGTTACCGGGTGCTGGGACGCCGCTATGCGGCACAGGCACTCCACCTGATGGGCATTGAACTTCCTTCGCCCGATGATGTGTGGAAGCACACAGTGGCAGCCCCCACCAATATGCACGGCAGCGACTTCCCTCGTATCGACAAGGACAACCGTGCTTATTTCCGTTGCTACGCTCCCGATGTGAAACGCTTGCAGGCAGACGTCTGCGGCAAGAAGTATGAGATGGCCATGGACGAGCACGGCTGGTGGAGCGTGAAGACCGACCCGCTGCCGGTGGGATTCCACTATTATTTCCTGTTGGTAGACGGATTCAGGGTGGTAGATCCCTCTTCGTGCACCTTCTTCGGTTGTTGCCGCATGGCGAGCGGCATCGAGATACCCGAAGGGGCAGAGGGCGATTACTATCGCCCGCAGCAAGTGTCGCATGGGCAAGTGCGCTCCTGCACCTATTATTCGGAAGCGAAGAAAGAGTTTCGTCGTTGCATGGTGTACACACCGGCAGAGTATGAGTCTCACCCCAAAAAACGCTATCCGGTGCTCTACTTGCAGCACGGCATGGGAGAAGATGAAACCGGCTGGAGCACCCAGGGATATATGCACTACATCATGGACAACCTGATAGCCACCGGCAAGTGCGTGCCCATGCTCGTGGTGATGGATAGCGGAGATGTGGAGACTCCCTTCGTGCCGCGTCCGGGGAAAGATGTGAACGAAGAGCGTGCGCTTTACGGTGCTTCTTTCTATGATGTCATTTTGAAAGACCTCATTCCGATGATAGACCGTACATTCCGCACCAAGACCGACCGCGAACACCGTGCAATGGCAGGCTTGTCGTGGGGAGGACACCAGACGTTCCAAACAGCGTTGCCGCGTCTCGACATGTTCTCCTACATTGGCGGGTTCAGCGGGGCGATTTTCGGGCTGGACGTGAAAACGTGCTTCGACGGTGTGTTTGCCGATGCAGGTAAGTTCAACAAGAAAGTGCATTATCTCTTCCTCGGCTGCGGCACGGACGAACAGATGGGCACGAAGCAGTTGGTGGAGTCTCTCCGCAAACTGGGCATCAACGTGGCTTATTATGAATCGCAAGGCACCGGCCACGAATGGCTCACATGGAGACGCTGTCTGAAAGAGTTTGTTCCACACTTGTTTAAACATTGAAAATGATATGAATCTGAAAGCAAAACTTGTGGCGGCATTATTGCTGCTTGGAGGTGCTCTACCCCATGAGGCAGGAGCGCAAAATCCGTTTGTGCAAACCTGTTATACGTCAGACCCTGCTCCTATGGTGCATGATGGCACATTGTATGTCTATACGGGACATGATGAAGATAAGGCTGATTTTTTCTGGATGCAGGAATGGCGCGTGTATTCTACCAAAGATATGGTGAACTGGACCGATCACGGCTCTCCTCTTGCCATCG
>CAJKXC010000080.1 GCA_905203765.1 uncultured Bacteroides sp. | reverse complement strand
AAAATCTGCATAGCAACAATCCTTGCATGGACGAGAATAAGAAGAAAATAGCATTTATAATAAACCCCATATCCGGCACTCAAGGCAAAGAGCAGATCTTGAAATGGCTCGATGAAAGGCTGGATAAGGAAAGGTATGTACAAGAGGTTATCTACACCGAACGGGCAGGCCATGCTGTTGACATAGCTGCGCAAAAAGCCAAAGAAGGCATATATGCAGTGGTTGCTGTCGGTGGAGACGGCACTATCAATGAGATAGCGCGTTCGCTGGTACATACAGGAACGGCATTGGGCATTATCCCCTGCGGATCGGGCAACGGGCTGGCACGCCATCTTCAAATTCCGATGGAGCCGAAGAAGGCCATTGACATCATCAACGACGGCTTGATAGACATCATTGATTACGGGAAAATCAATGACGTACCGTTCTTCTGTACCTGTGGGGTAGGCTTCGATGCATTCGTAAGCCTGAAATTCTCCAAAGCGGGTAGGAGAGGTCCGCTTACTTACCTGGAAAAGACATTGCTCGAAAGCCTGAAATACCGCCCCGAAACCTACGAACTGGAAATGGACGGCAGCACTTCGCGCTACAAAGCCTTCCTTATAGCTTGCGGAAACGCTTCGCAATACGGAAACAATGCATACATCACTCCGCAGGCCACCTTGAATGACGGACTGCTGGACGTAACGATACTGGAACCGTTCACCGTGCTCGACGTGCCGTCATTATCTTTCCAGCTATTCAACAAAACCATCGACCAGAACAGCCGTATCAAGACTTTCCGCTGCCAGACGCTACGAATCCACCGTTCCAAGCCGGGCGTGGCGCACTTTGACGGCGACCCGCTGATGATGGGAGAAAATGTGGATGTAAAGATAGTAAAGAAAGGACTTCAAGTCATCGTGCCCCGCGATGCGGAGAAAGACTCCTCGAACGTGCTGCAACGGGCGCAAGACTACATCAACGGATTGAAACAGATCAACGAAACACTGGTGGAAGACATCGCCCACAAAAACAAAATGATAATAGATAAAGGAAAAGAGCAGATAAAGAAACTGACTAAAATCTGAATCCTAAAAAGAAACTATCTTCCTTTGATACGCCATGTAATATGTTTTGTGTATTTTTGCACGGTATTTTATAAAACAATATATATAATATGTATAGATCACACACCTGCGGAGAACTTCGTATCTCCGATGTTAATAAGCAAGTGACGCTGGCAGGTTGGGTACAGCGCAGCCGCAAAATGGGGGGCATGACCTTCATTGACCTTCGCGACCGTTACGGAATCACCCAATTAGTATTCAACGAAGAGGTGAACGCTGAACTTTGCGAACGCGCCAACCACCTGGGACGTGAGTTCGTAATCCAAATAAAAGGTACGGTGAACGAGCGTTTCAGCAAGAACAGCAACATCCCGACCGGAGATATTGAAATCATCGTATCGGAACTGAACGTACTGAATGCCGCACTGACTCCTCCCTTCACCATCGAAGAGAATACCGATGGGGGCGATGACATCCGCATGAAATACCGTTACCTGGACTTGCGCCGCGCCAACGTACGCAGCAACCTGGAACTCCGTCACAAGATGACGATCGAGGTACGCAAGTATCTGGACCAACAAGGCTTTATTGAAGTGGAGACTCCGATTCTGGTAGGATCGACCCCTGAAGGTGCCCGCGACTTCGTGGTTCCTTCGCGCATGAATCCGGGACAGTTCTACGCTTTGCCGCAAAGCCCGCAGACGCTGAAGCAGTTGTTGATGGTATCCGGCTTCGACCGTTACTTCCAGATTGCCAAGTGTTTCCGCGACGAAGACCTGCGTGCCGACCGCCAACCGGAATTCACTCAGATAGACTGTGAAATGTCTTTCGTAGAGCAGGACGATATCATCAACCTGTTCGAGGGAATGGCAAAATACCTATTCAAAGAAATCCGCGGTGTGGAACTGACCGAACCGTTCCTGCGCATGCCTTGGGCGGATGCCATGAAGTACTACGGCAGCGACAAACCCGACCTTCGCTTCGGCATGAAGTTCGTGGAACTGATGGACATCATGAAAGGACACGGCTTCTCTGTATTCGATAACGCCGCTTATGTAGGCGGTATCTGTGCAGAAGGCGCTGCAAGCTATACGCGCAAGCAACTGGATGCCTTGACCGAATTCGTAAAAAGACCGCAAATCGGCGCCAAGGGTATGGTATATGCCCGCGTAGAAGCTGACGGTAACGTGAAGTCAAGCGTAGACAAATTCTATACACAAGGGGTATTGCAGGAAATGAAAGCGGCATTCGGAGCCAAACCGGGTGACCTGATTCTGATTCTGAGCGGTGACGACGTGATGAAAACCCGTAAGCAACTGAACGAGCTCCGCCTCGAAATGGGTAACCAACTGGGCTTGCGCGACAAGAATAAGTTTGCCCTCCTGTGGGTAGTAGACTTCCCCATGTTTGAGTGGAGCGAAGAAGAAGGCCGTCTGATGGCGATGCACCATCCGTTTACCCATCCGAAGGATGAGGATATTCCTTTGCTGGATACAGACCCGGCAGCGGTTCGCGCAGATGCATACGACATGGTGTGCAACGGTATCGAAGTGGGTGGCGGTTCCATCCGTATCCACGATGCACAGTTGCAGGCGAAGATGTTCGAGATTCTCGGGTTTACCCCGGAGAAGGCTCAGGAACAGTTCGGCTTCCTGATGAATGCATTCAAGTACGGTGCGCCTCCCCACGGTGGATTGGCATACGGCCTTGACCGTTGGGTAAGCATCTTTGCAGGTCTCGACAGTATCCGCGACTGCATCGCATTCCCGAAGAACAACAGTGGACGCGACGTAATGCTGGATGCACCTTCGTGCATCGATCAGAAACAGTTGGATGAACTGAATCTGATTGTAGAGGTGAAGGAATAAAGAGGCGAGAGCAGGAGAGAGTGAAAGAGTCCACACGTGTTTTCCGCTTTGCGGTAATCGGTACGTTGAATGCACTGATTATAGCAGTCACCGTTTGGGTGATGATGGATGAACTGGACATCAATTACCTGCTCTCCAATGTAGTAGCTTATACACTTGCACAGATACATAACTTTATCTGGTGTAAGTATTGGATATTCCCCTTAGAAAAGAAGAGCAACACTTGGCGCCAAGTGCTGCTCTTTTCTATTGCTTTCGGAATGGCTTACGGCGCACAATTCCTCTTTCTTATCGGACTGGTGGAAGGACTGGATTGCAATGAATACCTTGCCCAGTTCTTAGGACTGTTTATCTACGGCGGGATTAACTTCGTGATGAACAGGAAAGTTACGTTTAAATAAGATCAATCAAGAAACCGTTTCGTCAGCCCTTCGTAAGCATCGATTCTGCGATCGCGCAGGAACGGCCACCAACGGCGTACATTCTCCGAGCGTTCCAAATCGACTTCTACTACTATATTTTCGGGACGGTCATTGGCTGCTTGTGCAAGGAACTCGCCTTGCGGTCCGGCAACAAAACTATTTCCCCAGAACAAGATACCGTTCGTTTGCATGGAAGGATCGGGCTCGTGACCTACGCGGTTCACGGAGATTACCGGCAAGCCGTTGGCTACGGCATGTCCGCGTTGCGAAATAATCCAGGCATTGAGTTGGCGTGCCTTCTCATCGTCCGTATCGGTGCTTTCCCAGCCGATGGCGGTAGGATAGATCAGGACTTCAGCTCCTTTCAAAGCCATGAGGCGGGCAGCTTCCGGATACCATTGATCCCAGCATACCAATACACCCAGCTTGCCCAAAGAGGTTTGAATAGGTTCGAAACCGATGTCGCCGGGAGTGAAATAAAACTTCTCGTAATAGGCAGGGTCATCGGGGATATGCATCTTACGATATTTCCCGGCAATGCTACCGTCGCGTTCAAAGACAACGGCTGTGTTGTGGTACAAGCCGGGAGCGCGCTTCTCGAACAAAGAAGTCACCAGTACAATATCGTTCGCTGCCGCCAGTTCGGAATAAAAGCCGGTAGACGGACCGGGAATCGGCTCTGCCAGATCAAACACCTGCGTATCTTCCGTCTGACAGAAATAGAGGGAGTTGTGCAGCTCTTGCAACACTACCAACTGGGCACCGTGCGCAGCACACGCTTCAATGCTTTTTGCCAGGTTCATGAGATTCGTCCGAAGGTCTGCCGTATTGGCTTGCTGGATGATACCTACTTTGATTTTTCTTGCCATTTATCTATTTACAGTTTAATGATTTATGATTTGGAATTATTTTATGATCCCTACGGGATATTGCATCGTGACACAATGCAGCGAACCGTGCTGCTTAATCAAGGCACGACAGTCTATACCAATGATTTCGTGATGGGGAAAAGCGGCTTGCAACACCTCTTTGGCACGGGCATCATTCTCCGGCTGACGATACGTGGGGTAGAGCACGGCATCGTTCAGTATCAGAAAGTTGGCATAGGTGGCGGGAAGACGTTCGCCTTCTTCCTCAATCTTGTCCGCCATGGGGAGAGCCAACAGGCGATAGGGTTCTCCGCTCAAGGTACGGAAGGTTTTCAGTTGTTCTTCCATCCGGCGGAGAGCTTCGTAATGTTCGTCTCCGGCATCGTTGCATTGTACGTAAGCAATGGTATCCGGCGAGCAGAAACGGGCGAGCGTGTCGATGTGGCTGTCCGTATCGTCGCCCGCCAGATAGCCGTAATCCAACCAAAGCACACGTTGAAGATGGAAAACGGAACGAAGGTATTCTTCTATTTCCACCCGGTTCATTTGTCCGTTACGGTTGGGGGAGAGCAGACATTCGGAAGTAGTGAGCAGCGTACCCACGCCGTCACTCTCGATGGAACCGCCTTCGAGCACAAAGCCCAGGCGGTTTGTATATCTACCTTTCAATGCGCCGGCTTCTGCCGCACGACACGTTATCAGGTTATCTTTGTCAGAAGCGAACTTCAGTCCCCAGCCGTTGAATTTGAAGTCGAGCAGGGAAGGTCCTTCGGTGTCCATCATCGTGATGGCTCCGTGGTCGCGCGCCCAGGTATCATTTGTCTCGCACTCCAGAAAGCGGACGTTTTCCATACGGGCGGTAGCAGCAATCTGTTTCCTGACCTCTTCCGGTTCGGGAGTAACGATCAATAGTTTCTCGCGCTGAGATATTTCACGGGCGATAGACACAAAACACTCCTGCACTTCTTCGAGCATATACGCCCAATCCGTACCGGCATGCGGCCAGGTCAACTGCACCCCGCTTTGAGAAGCCCATTCGGCGGGCAAGAAAGGGTCACGCGTTTCCAGGATCATGTTCTTTCCGAACTGTACCTGATAATCTTTTTCCGAAGCCCCACCGGTTGGCAGGCCGACAATAATTCCCATATTATTTATTGTTTATTACTTTTTCTCTTCCTTCGGTTTGCGGTCAAAGAACGGATTCTTGGAAGACGCGCTGACCGGAATCGCAAAGACACTTGTACAACCTTTCAGCCAGTCCAAACGCTGTGCAGCAAGACCGGCGGAAAACATCACACGGGTATCCACTCTCATATCGGCAGCCATTGCACATGCCGAACCGATGGCAATACCGACATCTACCGAATTGATGGCACACGGCACTCCCTCGGAACGCCCTGCACAAGTGGAAAAACCACAATGCCCGCAATTCAATCCCTGAGCCAGCTCATGCGTACCTATTATAACTACGCATTCCGCCTGCAAGATGTTCTCCGCATCGCGTAAAAAGAACTTCATGCCATGTTCTTCGACCATAGCAACCATCTTTTCCGACAGTTTCTTAAGGTCTTCTCCCGTAACCAATGCTGTTTCTATAACATCAATGCCTTTTCCTTTGGGCGCCGTACGTGCAGCGGTCATCATTTGTCTTGCCACGTCGAGTACGTGTTCATGACGACAATCCCGTTCATTTTGTATCATAATCTTCCTTTCCTGAATTAATTAGTGAAGCAAAGATAGCACAAATATTTTTTTCTCTATCTTTGCGATACGGAAAGATTGAAGAATGCCATGCTACAAATAGAAAATGCCAGCGTCGCCTACGGCAACAATATACTTTTTTCAGGGTTCAACCTGCAACTGAAACAAGGGGAAATAGCCAGCATCTCCGGCCCGTCGGGATGCGGAAAGACTTCATTGCTCAACGCCATACTCGGATTTATTCCGTTGAGGGAAGGCCGTATCACCTTGAATGGTACATTATTGGAGAAGGGAAGCATTGATGCCATACGCAGACAGATAGCATGGATTCCACAAGAACTGGCATTACCGCTGGAGTGGGTGAAAGATATGGTGCAACTGCCTTTCAGTCTGAGGGCAAACCGGGGCACTCCTTTTTCCGAATCCCGGCTGTTTGCCTGTTTTGAGGATTTGGGTATGGAGCAGGAGTTGTACTACAAACGGGTGAACGAGATATCCGGCGGTCAGCGCCAGCGCATGATGATAGCCGTAGCGTCCATGATAAGCAAACCGCTGATTATCATCGATGAGCCGACTTCCGCACTCGATTCCGGTTCTACGGAGAAAGTTCTCTCTTTCTTCCGCCGGCAAGCGGACAAGGGAAGCGCTATATTGACGGTATCGCACGACGAAGGATTCTCCAACGGCTGCGATCAGCATATTATAATGGTATAAACCTTAAAAAGAATTGATCATGAGCTTTGCAGGATTTGTATTCGACATGATACGGCGAGACAAGGAAAACCGTGACTTGCGTAACCTACGCCGTGAGCGTTTGAACAGCCGTCTGGACAAGATGTATGACGGGCGCAACGGTATGCCTCAAAATACAACTGCCGAAGATATGGAGAAGATCGCAAAACTCACTGCTAAAAAGGAACGGTCGGAACTGCATTACAGCGTAAAGATGACCTATCTCATTCTTTTGGTCTGCATTGCTGTGGCCTCTATATTGGTAGTATTGTTTATCAAGTAAAATAAAGCAAGATTGGGAACCATCGACATATCATACCTCAGCCTAGGCATCGGATTATTACTATTATTAATCCCCCTGTTCTACATCTGGAAGTTCAAAACCGGCCTGTTGCGCGCTACGATCATAGGTACGGCCCGCATGATAGTGCAGCTTTTCTTTATCGGCGTCTATCTGAAATACCTTTTTCTGTGGAACAATCCGTGGATTAACTTCTTATGGGTGATTATCATGATATTCGTTGCCTCGCAGACAGCGCTGGCACGCACCCAGCTGAAACGGAAAGTGCTGCTGATACCTATTTCAGTAGGTTTCCTGTGCAGTGTGGTGTGTGTAGGAATGTACTTCATCGGTATTGTGCTGCGCCTGGAAAATGTATTCAGCGCCCAATACTTCATTCCGATCTTCGGCATATTGATGGGGAATATGCTGTCCAGCAATGTCATTGCCCTCAATACCTATTATAGCGGACTGAAACGGGAACAGCAACTCTACCGCTATCTCCTCGGCAACGGGGCTACCCGCGCAGAAGCACAAGCCCCCTTCATCCGCCAAGCCATCATCAAGGCATTCAGTCCGTTGATTGCCAATATATCCGTTATGGGACTGGTAGCCTTTCCGGGAACTATGATCGGACAGATATTGGGGGGAAGCAGCCCGAATGTAGCCATCAAATACCAGATGATGATTATGGTAATAACCTTCACGGCATCCATGCTCTCGCTGATGATTACAATCTCACTGGCTTCCCGCAAGTCATTCGATGCATACGGCAAGCTATTGCCCGTTACGGTAGAAAAAAAAGAGCATAAATAAATGCTCTTTTCAGTTATTACTTAATTAATATGTTTCTTTATATTCTCCGGCACATAGCGTAGCTGCACATACTGCACTCCCGGTTTGACATAACCGCTATCCAGCATAACCTTCTTTACCCGGAATATCTCCAGTCTGTACTGCAAGTACTCTTTGACTCTTGTGCTCTGCGGTTTGACATATGACAATAGTTCAACTTTTCCCAAAGAGTCTACATCTACCTTTGCTTTGACAGTACGTATCGGAGTAGGGGAACCTTTCTTCTTGTTATCCTTTGCCTTATCCACCCAGAAGATGGCAGTAGCCTTAGGAATTGTATCGACAGCTTCCTCTACGTCGTCCGAATCGGCAACTTGGGATTTACCCGTATTCTGACAAGACAGAAATATGAGCAAAGAGAAGAATAAAACAAGCAGTGCTTTCATAATGTATTGAGTCTATGATTGTACCAACAAAGATAATTATAAAAACAATATAACCGCTATAATCCGATTATCTTTGACATACCCCGGAGCATATAGTTTCATAAAAAGAGCAAAAAACATTCCTCATTCATTGTTTTTTGCTATCTTTGCAACCAAATTTTCTATCCATAATGAAAATTAAGGAAATAGTAAGCGCCCTTGAACGGTTCGCGCCTCTGCCATTGCAAGACGGATTCGATAATGCCGGCCTGCAAATCGGATTGACAGATGCGGAAGCAACAGGGGCTTTGTTGTGTCTTGACGTTACTGAAGCCGTACTGGATGAAGCGATCGCATTAGGATACAACCTGGTCATTGCGCACCATCCTCTTATCTTCAAAGGCTATAAATCCATCACAGGACGGGATTATGTGGAGCGTTGCATCTTGAAAGCCATCAAGAACGACCTCGTGATCTATGCCGCCCACACCAATCTGGACAATGCACCGGAAGGGGTGAACTTCAAGATAGCCGAGAAAATAGGGTTGAAGAACGTCCGCATACTTCAACCGAGAGAGGATGAAGAGCAAGCCGGAGCGGGCGTCATCGGCGAACTGGAAACACCGGAAACAGAGCTGGAGTTCCTGAAACGTATCAAGAAGACTTTTGAGGTAGGATGCCTCAAGCACAACAGACTTACCGGCAGGGAGATACAAACGGTAGCCTTGTGCGGTGGCGCCGGAGCATTTCTGATGCCGCTTGCCATCAGCAACCGTGCGGACGTCTTCATTACCGGCGAGATAAAGTATCACGATTACTTCGGGCATGATGCCGAAATACTGCTGGCAGAAATAGGGCATTACGAAAGCGAACAATATACGAAAGAAATATTTTATACAATAATCCGGGATTTGTTTCCTAACTTTGAAGTCCAGATGACCAAAGTAAACACGAATCCCATAAAATACATGTAAGTAAAATGGCTAAAGAAGCAAAAAAAGATCCCCAGGAATTGACTGTGGAACAGAAGTTGAAAGCATTGTTCCAGTTGCAGACTATGCTGTCCAAGATTGATGAAATCAAGACATTAAGAGGTGAACTTCCGCTGGAAGTACAAGACTTGGAAGACGAAATTGCCGGTCTGAGCACCCGTATTGATAGAATTAAGGCAGAAGTTGCCGAGTTGAAATCTTCTATTGCCAGCAAGAAAGTGGAAATAGAAACAGCCAAAGCTTCAGTAGCAAAATATAAAGAACAACAAGACAACGTACGCAACAACCGCGAGTATGACTTCCTGAGCAAAGAAATCGAATTCCAGACATTGGAAATAGAGCTTTGCGAGAAGCGTATCAAGGAATTTGCCGCACAAGAGGAAGAACGCTCACAGGAAGTAGCGGAAAGCACTGCCGCCCTGGAAGAAAGACAGAAAGACCTCGACGTGAAGAAGAACGAATTGGACGAAATCATTTCTGAAACAAAACAGGAAGAAGAGAAGCTGAGAGACAAGGCCAAAGAACTCGAAACCAAAATCGAACCGCGTCTGCTCCAGTCCTTCAAGCGTATCCGCAAGAACTCACGCAACGGGTTGGGTATTGTATATGTACAGCGTGATGCTTGTGGCGGTTGCTTCAACAAAATCCCGCCCCAGAGACAACTGGATATTCGTTCTCGTAAGAAAATCATCGTTTGCGAATATTGCGGACGCATCATGATTGACCCGGAACTGGCTGGCATAACTCCCGAACCAAAGGTAGAAGTAGTAAAGGAGAAAGCAACAAGAACCAGAAAGAAAGCTGCAAGCGCAGAGTAAGTTCTTTTGTAAAACCCTAAGATAAATGCGAGGTTGTGTCAAAATGCTGGCACAACCTCTTTTCATCTTTTACAGTCCGGTTC
>CAJKXC010000079.1 GCA_905203765.1 uncultured Bacteroides sp. | reverse complement strand
TTCTGCAGGTGCAGGGAGTATCAGCACTCTGTCTGCTAATGGTTTAATGTTCATAGTTCTTTTAAATTTTATATGTTATACATTATTATAATAGTAATATTGCTTTGTGCAAGCGATAAAGAACTTACGAAAACCGTGCCAAAAGGGAAAGCTGTTCGTTTGGCAGAGATAGACTGACAAAATGACAATGCATAAGAGTTCCATTCTGTTCCGCGCCTTGGAACTGAGAGTTTCAATAAGCGAAACTCCCAGTTTCATTATAGGAAACTCCCAGTTTCAAAGGTTGAAACTCTCAGTTCCAAAGGTTGAAACTCCCAGTTCCAAAGGTTGAAACTTTCGGTTCCAAAGGTTGAAACTCTCGGTTCTGCTTGTGGAAAGAGATGCGTGAAGTTAAGTTATAGATAATCAGCCAAGTGATAACGCCCCTTCTTCTGTGAAGTCTTCCGGTATTGTATCACATTCTTGGGGCAGATGTGAAGGCAGGCCATGCAGTGGATGCACTCTTTCCCCCAAACAGGATGCCCGTCCACCATCTGTATATTCTCTACCGGACACGCCTTGCTGCATTTTCCGCAAGAGATGCACCCTTCGTCTACATGGAAACCTTTGGGACTAATGATGAAACGGACAAAAAGAGGATTCAGCACGTAGGTCTTCAACCACGGGGCGCCGCCTTCGTGCACTGCCCAGGTCTTTTTCTGCTGAAGTACGTCACCGGCTATCGAGGCAATGGCGCGCCGGGCATCCGCTATCTTCCGGTGGCAGAGTGCATCGTCGTCTAAATTGAACATCGGGATATAAGTGTTGGGCATAGCCACCGACCAGGCGGCATCCAAAGGAAAGTGTTTCGACAAGCGGTTCATACCCTTGCCCATATCATCGCCGCAAGTGCATACGGCATAGCAATACTTGCAATCCGGCAACCGGAGCTTTGAAAGAAAATGCACCACAACACGCGGTGCATACCAAGCATGTACCGGAAAAACAACGCCAATTGTCTCTGCACGGGCCAACTCTTCGGGAATAGAATCCTCTTTCAGTAAATCGAGGATGTTGAAGACTGTGTCATGTGTAGCTTCTGCGAGTTGCTGTGCAACCCAGCGTGAGTTTCCCGTTCCGGTAAAATAAAGTATCATATCATTCTTTTTGCTTCTACTCCAGCAATCCCTCTATGGAACAACTTTCCCAAAATGTTTTTGTGGAATGTACCAACGAGCTGCCCATGTAGAGCAAAAACAACACCGCTATGACAATCATCAGAATACTGACGAGGGCATTGTGCTTTTCTTGTCTGAATTCAATGGAAACCATAAAACCTCCTTTTTTAGTATTGCTGCAAAAGTAAGGGGCGGATATTTCATTCCTCCTACACTCCTATGACAAATATAACAAAAAAGGAGCATTATAGTGCTCCTTTTTAAATGATTTTCAGTTTTTATTAACTCAATTCGCTAATCAGCTCCTGAGGAGTGACGAGTTTCTGCTCGCCGGTCTCCATATTCTTTAAAGTCACCTTGCCTTCGTTCAATTCGTTTTCGCCTACCAGGGCTACAAACGGAATGGCTTTGGAGTTGGCGTAGCTCATTTGTTTCTTCATCTTGCTGGCATCCGGGAAGATTTCGGCACGGATGCCGGCGGCACGTACCTGAGCCAGCACGCTGATAGAGAAAGCAGCCTCTTTCTCGCCAAAGTTGATGAACAGTAGTTGGGTGCTGTTCACGGCTTCTTTCGGATAGAGGTCGAGTTGGTTCAGCACATCGAAGATGCGGTCGGCACCAAAAGAGATACCTACACCCGATACGCCTACCATGCCGAACACACCCGTCAAATTGTCATAGCGGCCACCACCGGTGATACTGCCAATTTGTACGTCAAGTGCCTTTACCTCGAAAATGGCTCCGGTGTAGTAGTTCAAACCACGCGCCAGTGTCAGGTCGAGTTCTATTTCGTTCTTCAGTCCGATATTCTTTAAGGTAGAAAGGATGAATTCGCTTTCTTCCACTCCCTTCAAACCGATTTCACTGGCGGCAAGCACTTCTTTCAAGGTAGAGAGCTTCTCTTCGTTGCTGCCGTTCAGCAGGATGATGGGTTGCAGCTTGGCAATGGCCTCGTCGCTGATACCCTTATCTTTCAGTTCGGCATTGACGTTGTCCAGACCGATCTTGTCCAGCTTGTCAATGGCAACGGTGATGTCTACTATCTTGTCGGCCTCGCCGATAATCTCGGCAATACCGCTCAGTATCTTGCGGTTGTTAATTTTGATGCAAACGCGGATGTTGAAGCGGGTAAACACGGTATCGACAATCTGCATCAACTCTACTTCGTTCAGCAGGGAATCACTGCCCACCACGTCGGCGTCACATTGATAGAACTCGCGGTAACGTCCCTTCTGCGGACGGTCGGCACGCCAAACGGGTTGTATCTGATAACGTTTGAAAGGGAAAGTGATTTCATCGCGGTGCATCACCACGTAGCGGGCAAAAGGCACTGTAAGGTCATAGCGCAAACCTTTCTCGCAGAACTTGCTGGCAAGTTTGGCAGCGTTGCGGCTCAACAATTCTTCATCGGTCAGGCCGGAGAAGTAATCACCGGAGTTCTGTATCTTGAACAGGAGTTTGTCACCTTCTTCACCGTACTTTCCCATCAGCGTAGAGAGCATCTCCATCGAAGGAGTTTCAATCTGCAGGAAACCATAAAGGTGATATACATCGCGAATGGTATTGAATATATAGTTACGCTTCGCCATTTCTACGGGCGAGAAGTCACGGGTTCCTTTCGGAATACTTGGTTTTGCTGCCATAATCGTATCAATTACTTTTAGAATCGGGCGACAAAGTTACGGTATTTTATTGATAAGAAAAAAAAATGCCTTCTCCAATTCAGATGGAGAAGGCATTTTCTGTATAGGATGGACGATTAGTCTCTGCGTCCCAGGAATATCATAATGTAATAAACCAGTGTTGCCAATGAACCGAGGGCAGCTACCACATAGGTGTAAGCGGCGGAGCGGAGTGCATCTTCGGCTTTGGCATGGTTGTATGAATTCGTAATGCCCGAACCGTTCAACCATACCAGCGCACGCTTACTCGCGTTGATTTCCACCGGCAGGGTGATGAAACTGAACAGGGTAGTCATAGCGAACAAAATGATACCGGCAAGCAGCAGTTGCGGGAACGTGTTCAGCAACAAGATACCGGCAAGCAATACCCACGTCATCCATTGCGAAGCGAAAGATACCACCGGTACCAGCTTGCTGCGCATGGTCAACGGGGCATAAGCACGGGCGTGCTGTACGGCATGGCCGCACTCATGGGCAGCAACGGCGGCAGCCATGATGCTGTTGCTTGCATATACGCTTTCGCTGAGGTTCACCGTCTTGTTGGCAGGGTTGTAATGGTCGGTCAGGTGTCCCGGAGTATGCGTCACGGTGACGTCGTAGATACCATTGTCGTGCAGCATCTTCAAAGCTACATCCCGTCCCGTCATTCCGTTTCCGGTAGGGATCTTGGAGTATTTCTTGAACTTGTTCTGGAGATTCATCTGTACCAGCCAACTGACAACGGCAATACCGATAAAGATAATCCATTGTATTCCTATCATTCCTGTAGTCATAGTCTTCTTTTCTTTTTTAATGAATAATAATGTCGTTTCTTATTGTAGAACAAATAGTTTGCCAAAAATAAATGGAAACAAGGAACAAAGCGATAGTTTCCATTATCTTTTAGGAAGAATTAAAGAAATAGTGATTAATCACTAATCTCTATTTCCACCACTTTATCTATCTCCGTCGGCACTTCAGGCAAATACAGCATGACACCACCCTCACACTTTTGGACTTTCAGCGGAAGGCGGTCGGCATAGCCAACGGCTCTCTTTACCTTCTTTCCCTGCAAAGGCAGGAAGAGTGCCTTATCCTGCAAGTCGAGGATATGCACATACAGTTTATTCCCCTTCTGCATAGTCACTCCCCACGGATGCGGGGCGATGCAACCGCCGCGGGTTCCGTAGATGGTTTCGCCATATACCTGCATCCACTCCCCTACTTCTGCCAGCCGTTCCAAAGCTACGGCAGGAAGTTCGCCGTCGGGTTGCGGGCCGATGTTCATCAGCAGGTTGGCATCCTTGCCGGCTGCCTTCACCAGATAGTGTATCAGTGTTTTAGGCGATTTGTAATCCTGGTCGGTAATCTTATAGCCCCACATACCATTCATGGTTTCGCAGGTTTCCAGCGGCAAGGCGCTGATGTTCTGCCCGGAAAGGCCGGCATTGTTTTCACCGGGAAGGTCACGCTCGAAGATCTGAATATCTTCGCCGGCAAAAGGTATCTGATGATGGTTATTACCCACCAGGCACGCCGGTTGCAGGCGATGTATCACGGCATACTGTTCCGGCAGCTGCCAGTCGAAGTCCGGGTTGGCATCCTGATCCCACCAGCCATCGAACCAGATAGCACCTATCTTGCCGTAATTGGTGAGCAACTCCGTCAACTGATTGTTCATAAACTGATAGTAGCTATTCCAGTCGCCTTTCGGATTCGGGCGTCCCGTACCCCGCCCGGTACGTCCCCACGGAGCATCTTCACGCGCCCAGTCGATATGCGAATAGTACAGGTGCAGACGGATGCCCTGCTTGTGGCACTCATCCGCCAGTTCCTTCAATATATCACGCCCGAAGGGAGTAGCGTCCACAATATTATAATCGGAATAGCGGGTGTGGAACATCGAGAAACCTTCGTGGTGGCGGGAAGTGAAGCAGATATACTTCGCACCGGATGCCTTGATGGCGGATACCCACTTGGCAGCATCGAACCTGGAAGGATAGAAACCACCCGCCAGTTTGGCATACTCCTTATAGTTCAGATCCTTATTCGTCATCGTCCACTCGCCGGTAGCGAGCATGCTATACAGCCCCCAATGCAGGAAGATGCCGAAGCGGCTATCCCTGAATTCCTGGCGGGACTTCAGATTCGCTTCCGTCGGCTGATAAGCTTGCGACCTTGCGGAAGAGATAAAAAGGAATACCAGTAGGAAAGATAAAAGATGTGTTTTCATGGCAGTAATAAAAAAGGCACGAATCATCCGGATGTCTGCGCTTCATCAGATGAAACCGCGAAATCCGTGTAATCCGTGCCCGAAGGTTATTTGTCTATTTCTTATTCTTCAGTATAACGCTCGATAGTCTGTTCACGATCAGGCCCTAAAGATACAATCTTGATAGGCACACCGAGTTGCTCTTCGAGGAAGGACAAGTATGCGTTGAACTCCTCGGGGAATTCATCCTCGCTCTGCATCTTGGTCATATCCGTTTCCCAGCCCGGCAATTCTACATAGACCGGTTCAACGGTTTCGCTGATATCGAACGGGAAGTAATCGATCTCTTCGCCATTCATCTTATAAGCCACACAAGCCTTGATGGTTTCAAAAGAGTCGAGCACGTCGCTCTTCATCATAATCAGTTTGGTAACACCGTCTACCATAATGGCATATTTCAAAGCCACCAGGTCAATCCAGCCGCAACGACGCTTACGTCCCGTTACCGAACCGAACTCATGTCCCAAAGTACAAATCTGATCTCCCGTCTTGTCAAACAGTTCCGTGGGGAACGGACCGGCACCGACACGGGTACAGTATGCCTTGAAGATGCCATATACTTCACCGATTTTGTTGGGAGCTACGCCCAGACCGGTACAAGCTCCTGCACAAACGGTATTGGAAGAAGTAACGAAAGGATAAGAACCGAAGTCGATATCCAGCATCGTTCCCTGTGCGCCCTCGCACAATACAGACTTACCGGAAGCCAGCAGGTTGTTCATCTCATGCTCGCTGTCTACCAACTGGAACTGCTTCAGGTATTCGATACCTTCAAACCATGCTTTCTCCAGTTCCGTAAGGTCATAAGCATAATTCAAGCTTTTCAATATCTGTTCGTGGCGTGCCTTAGCTGCTGCATATTTCTTATCAAAATCATGCAGGATATCTCCTACACGCACACCGTTACGGCTTACTTTATCGGTATAAGTAGGTCCGATGCCTTTGCCGGTAGTTCCTACCTTTGCATCACCCTTGGCTGCTTCGTAAGCTGCATCGAGTATGCGATGGGTAGGCAGAATAAGGTGTGCTTTCTTGGAAATGTGCAAGCGTTCCTTCAAGTTATGGCCGGATGCTTCCAAAGCCTCGGCTTCTGCCTTGAAAAGAGCCGGGTCCAGTACCACACCGTTACCGATGATATTCACTTTGTCACCCTGGAAAATTCCCGAAGGAATAGAACGGAGCACATATTTCTGCCCTTCGAACTCAAGTGTATGTCCGGCGTTCGGTCCACCCTGGAAACGGGCTACGACATCGTATCGCGGAGTTAACACGTCAACGACTTTGCCTTTGCCTTCGTCGCCCCATTGCAATCCTAATAGTACGTCTACTTTCATTTTTCTTTCTGCTTATTATTATTCTTTTTCTTCCGTTTATTGGCTCGGTCACACTTACTGCACAGCCCATACATATATAAGGAATAGTGCGTCAGATTAAAACGACTTAACTTGGTATTCGCAATAGCATGCTGCAACTCCTCGTTCTGAAACTCGGTCACCTTTCCGCATTGCGTGCAGATCTGATGGTGATGCGTATCACGATTATAAGATTTTTCGTATTGAGAGGAATTGCCGAACTGGTGCTTGATGACCAGACGTGCATTGATAAGTAAAATGATGGTGTTATAAAGTGTCGCACGGCTGACGCGGAAGTTCTCCTGGTCGGCCATCAGCGAGTAAAGTGTGTCTATATCGAAGTGTCCGTCTATGGAGTAGATAGTGTCGAGTATAGCATAACGTTCGGGAGTCTTTCGATGCCCGTTCGCATTCAGATATTCGGTGAATATCTGCCTAACCGTATCTTTCACATTCTGACTTTCCATTTTTGACGGCGCAGTTTCTAACAGCCAACAAAGTTAATCCTTTTTTGTGGAAAGCAAACGAGAAAGAGATAAAAATTATGGAATAACGGAAAAAGCCTGGAGTTTTGCTTTGAAACACAGAAGATTCCAAAGCAAAACATCAGACTTTTCAATCCAGTTCCTCTTTTACCAGTTTGTATAGCAGTTGCTCCGCTTCCTGCGAAGAGTTTTCCATCGCTTCTACCCTGCGGCAAACCTGGAAAGCATTCTCCTCATTGTGCTGCATGAAACGGCGTATAGCCGCCATTGCCGCATTGCGGACATGGTAAGACCCGGACACAAAAGCAGTGACAGCCTGATCGAGAAATTCATTCTCCACCCGCTCGTTCATATCTCCTTTCTTCATCAGCAGACGGGCAATGGTAAGAAAACCGCAAACTTGCACATACTCCCTTTCATCTGCTATCCAGTGGAAAGACTTTGCCGGAGCATAAGGAAGATTCTGAAACAGATTCATGCAGGTCAGTTCGGCAATTTCAATGTTACGGATATCTTCTACCCATATATCGGCTATCTCCGGCAGAAAGCTGTCTACCGGCTGCAAAAGCCCCGCCATGATTTTGCACTCTCTGATTTCTTCTTTCCAAAGGGCTTGCGCCAGCGCATGGTCTTTCCCGTATCCGGCGGCAATGCTTTTAATACGGGGCAGTTCCACGCCAAAGTTCAGTTTGTACACCAAACCTTTCTCACGCATACTTTGCGACACAGCCCCGTTCATTGCGAGGCGGAGCTGTGTCTTTATATCTTTCAGTTGTTCTTTTATATCCATAAACGGGAGTTAGTTATTGACAGAAGGCAACGTAGAGTAGTCCTTGCTATAGCGCAGCATCTGTTCCGCATAACCTTCATCGTAAGTAACCTTCACATCGGTAATGTTGCCGGCAGCATCCGTCACCGCCTCATACTTCGGATTGACGAAGCCTTTATACGGTGCAAGATTCAGTTTCTTGTATCGTTCCAGAACTTCGGCGTGCAGGACAGAATCGACTTTCACGGCATACGTTTCTACCAGATCATGGGCAGCGGCAAGGTCTCCGGTAGACTTGATGCGCTGTATCTCGGCAAGCAACTCACCGAACAACTCACGAAGTTTCCCGTAATCGTTTACGATCACATAAGTCTTTCCGTCTTTCTTCACCAATTCCACCACTTTATCGGCAGCCCCTTTCTCAAACACCCAGCGGGCAATGAGCTGGCGGTTGCGCATATGCGCTTCTTCGACATTGTTACCCGGCTCTATACGGACAAGCTGAGTCATCAGGCCGTTCATCAGATAAGTATAGTATTCGGCCTTGTAGGCATCCGCACTCGGAACCAGTCCCAACTCTACCAGCTTCGGATCGGCCACGTAATAGAGTCCGAACAAGTCGGCACGGGCTTCCTCAATAGTAGAGCCGTACGCCTTCAATGCATCGGGATCAACACCCGGCAGCAACTTACCGGAACCATGTCCCAAGCATTCGTGCAGGTCGGTATGCAGTTCACCGGTCAGGTCGGCATATTTGTTTATCAGTTGCAGTTCGGCATCGCTATATACAAATTCTTCATTGAAACCATTGCCGTGCGCCGCCTTATTGTAGGCATCGGTAATATTACCGATCGTCACCGACTTGGAACCATGATGGCTGCGTATCCAGTTTGCATTAGGCAGATTGATGCCGATAGCCGTCGAAGGATACAAGTCACCGGCCAGGATAGCTGCCGTGATAACCTTGGCAGACACCCCTTTCACCTTTTCCTTCTTGAACTGTTTGTCCACCGGAGAATGCTCTTCAAACCATTGCGCATTACTGCTAATCAGTTCCGTGCGATGGGTAGCCTCCAAATCCTTGAAGTTTACCAAAGATTCCCAGCTTGCCTTCATGCCAAGCGGGTCGCCATAGCTTTCTGTAAAACCATTCACAAAGTCAATGCGCGAATTCAGGTCTTTCACCCAAAGAATGGCATATTCATCGAAGGTTTTCAAATCGCCGGTTTCATAGAACTCGACCAACTTGGCTATTACAGCTTTCTGTTCAGGATTCTCGGCTACGCCTTCCGCCTTCTTCAGCCAATAGACAATTTTCTCAAGTGCCTGTCCGTACAAGCCGCCCACCTTCCAGACTTTCTCCTGAACCTTGCCGTCCACTTTCACCAATCGGCTGTTCAAACCATAGGAAACGGGCGTTTCATCTTTCGGATCTTTCATGGCATTATAAAAGTCCTCGGCTTCCTTCTGCGTCACACCATCATAATAGTTGCCGGCAGAGCTCAGCACCAGGTCTTCACCTGCAGCCTGATTCACCCGTTTCGGCATTACTTCAGGATCAAAAATAACGGGGAAAACCTCGTCACACAACTGTTCCACGGTTTGTCCCCCGGCAAGCGGCAAAGTAGAAGCATCCACACTCAGCACAGCTTGCTTGAAGAACTCAGGGCTGAATCCCGGCACAAACTTCTCACTGCCGTAATGATGATGAATGCCATTAGAGAACCATACCCGCTTCAGATAAACTTCCATAGCCTTGAAGTCCGGGGTGTTCTTATCTCCGTTATAGCCGGTATACACAGCTTCCAGCATCCGGCGAATCCTCAGATTGTACTTTCCATTCTGGTCGAACAGGATGTCTCTGCCTTGTAGAGCCGCTTCTGTCAAATAATAAACTAATTCTTTCTGTTTGAGCGACAGTCCCTCAAATTCGGGTACGCGATAGCGTAAAATCTGTAAGTCTGCAAATTGTTCCACTGTATAATCAAATTTATCTGCCTCAGCAGTTGTTGTTTTGGCTCCTCCGCACGATGATAAAAGCGCAGCGGTCACCGCCATTGAAATAAGATGTTTTTTCATAATGCTGATATTGATTCATTAAAATGAGAAAAGGAATTATCTCCAAAATCTTTCATTCAGAGGTAATTCCTTTTGGTCAGTTTCGGAAAGCGCAATTACTTTTTATCTTCCAAATGTCTTTTGCGATAACCGTTAGGAGTCTCACCTATGTTTTTGTAAAATGCAGCGTAAAAAGATTGACGATTTGCAAAGCCAACCATAGCGCTAATTTCTTCCACATTTTTGTCGGCATAACGTTTATCCGTCAATAAATGCAAAGCATCTTTTACTCTGTATTCATTTAACAGACAAGAATAGTTCATGCCAAAGCGAGAGTTAACTACTGCAGAAAGATAACGAGTATTCGTTTTCAATTCTTTCGCCAAATCCTTTGCTGAATAGTCAGGATCCTTGTACTTTTTCTGTACAACAATGATATTCAAT
>CAJKXC010000078.1 GCA_905203765.1 uncultured Bacteroides sp. | reverse complement strand
TGAAAGCTGCCCATGTGCGCAATATCAAGGAGTATAACGAGAAGTTCATCAACCGCCGCCTGAACCCGGAAAAGGGACATAAGTTTATGCCGTATATCGTGGTGGTTATCGACGAGTTCGGTGACCTGATTATGACCGCCGGTAAGGATGTGGAACTGCCTATCGCCCGTATCGCCCAGTTGGCGCGTGCCGTCGGCATTCATATGATTATTGCCACACAACGCCCGACGACGAACATCATTACCGGTACGATAAAGGCGAACTTCCCGGCGCGTATCGCCTTCCGTGTATCGGCGATGGTAGACTCGCGCACCATCCTCGACCGTCCCGGCGCCAACCAGCTGATAGGCCGTGGTGATATGCTCTTCCTGCAAGGTGCCGATCCGGTGCGTGTGCAGTGCGCTTTTATAGATACGCCGGAAGTGGCGGAAATCACCAAGTACATCGCCCGTCAGCAAGGATATCCTACTGCTTTCTATTTGCCCGAATATGTGGACGAAAGCGGTGGTGGAGACTTGGGCGACGTCGATATGGGGCGCTTAGACCCCTTGTTTGAAGATGCTGCCCGCCTGGTGGTGATTCATCAGCAAGGTTCCACCTCATTGATTCAGCGGAAGTTCGCCATCGGCTACAACCGTGCCGGACGTATCATGGATCAGTTGGAGAAAGCCGGCATTGTGGGTTCGGCGCAAGGAAGCAAGCCGCGTGAAGTGTTCTGTATTGATGAGAACGACTTGGAAATGCGTCTGAACAATTTGAATTGATAAGGAGTTTTTTAGTGTATGCGGAGAATTAATTATATACTGATATATATATGTATGCTTTCGTTTGCTATGCCGATGATGGCGCAGCAACCGGATGCAAAAGACATATTGGACCGTACAGCCGAAGCGTTTCGGAAGGCGGGAGGCGTGAAAGCGACTTTTACCGTCCGGTCGTCCGAAGGTTCTTCAACCGGTGTCATCTGTCTGAAAGGAGAGAAGTTCCGCTTGGAGGCGGGAGGTGTGACGACCTGGTTTGACGGACGTACGCAGTGGAGTTATCTGCCTTCGAGCGATGAGGTCAATGTGTCCGAACCGACAGCCGAAGAGTTGCAAAGCATCAACCCGTATGCCTTGTTGTCTCTTTACAAGCATGGTTATAAGCTGAAAATGGGAAAAGGAGATACCCTCAAAGATAAATCTCTCTATGAGGTGGTGATGACGGCTACCGACCGGAAGCAGGATTTACTGTGTATCATCCTGTTTGTCAACAAAGAAACTTTCCGCCCTTCGCGCATCAGCATGGCGCAGCGAGGAGGAGATACAGCCGTTGTGATTATCAATTCCTATGAAACCGGACAGAACTATCCGGACAGCTTTTTTGTTTTTGATAAGAAAGCCTATCCTACGGCTGAGGTGATTGATTTAAGATAATACTATAAATAAAGAATGAATATGGAGACAGAAAAAGTAAAATGTCTGATTATCGGTTCCGGTCCTGCCGGTTATACAGCCGCTATCTATGCCGGTCGTGCCAATCTTGCACCGGTGCTCTATGCAGGTTTGCAACCGGGTGGTCAGCTGACGACAACTACGGATGTGGAGAACTTTCCCGGTTATCCCGAAGGTATTAACGGTCCTGACTTGATGGAAGACTTGCGCAAGCAGGCCGAACGTTTCGGTGCCGACTTACGCTATGGAGTCGCTACTGCGGCAGACCTTAGCCAAGCGCCTTATAAAATTACGATTGATGAAGATAAAGTTATCGAGACGGATACGCTGATTATTGCCACGGGTGCTGCGGCAAAGTATCTGGGACTGGATGATGAAAAGAAATATGCCGGTATGGGCGTCAGCGCTTGTGCCACTTGCGACGGTTTCTTCTATCGTAAGAAGACGGTAGCCGTGGTGGGCGGTGGAGATACAGCCTGCGAAGAAGCGGTTTACCTTGCCGGACTGGCTGCCAAAGTTTATCTGATTGTCCGCAAGCCTTTCCTTCGCGCTTCCAAGATTATGCAAGAGCGCGTAATGAAGCATGATAAGATTGAGGTGCTGTTTGAACACAATGCCGTAGGTCTGTTCGGTGAGAACGGAGTGGAAGGTGTGCACTTGGTGAAGCGTATGGGTGAACCGGATGAAGAACGCTATGATGTAGCTATCGACGGTTTCTTCCTTGCCATCGGTCATAAACCGAATTCGGATATCTTCAAGCCGTATGTAGATACGGATGAGGTAGGATATATTATCACTGAACCGGGTACACCGCGTACTAAAGTACCGGGAGTGTTCGCTGCCGGAGATGTGGCCGATCCTCATTATCGCCAAGCTATTACGGCTGCCGGAACAGGTTGCCAGGCGGCGATAGAGGCGGAGAGATATCTCTCTTCGAAGTGCCTGATTTGATAATGATAAATTAGGTTTCACCACAGATTACACAGATTCACACAGATTATTTCTTTGAAGTAAGAGTATAAATAATCTGTGTGAATCTGTGTAATCTGTGGTGAGACTTAGTGATAGCCTTCTATCCTATTTTGCTTATTTTCTTCAGCTTTTCTTCGTCGATAATCTTGATCTTGCGTCCGTCGATAGTGATTAACCGTTCCGTAGCGAACTGTGACAGGGTGCGGATGGCATTAGAGGTTGTCATATTCGACAGGTTCGCCAAATCTTCGCGTGAGAGGTAAATACTCAATGTAGAACTGTCTTCTTCCAAACCATAACTCTCTTTCAGGAAAATCAGCGATTCGGCCAATCGTCCGCGGATGTGCTTCTGCGTCAGGTTCACGGTACGTTCGTCGGCAATACCTAAATCAACAGACAGTTGTTTGATGAAAAACATAGCGAGATCGTTGTTCTGACTGACCAAAGTCGTAATGGCAGTCATCGGGATAAGGCAGATGACGGAAGGTTCGAAAGCAGCAGCAGCAGTTACATAGTCTTCTTTGGCGAAATAAGCGCGATAGCCGAAATACTCAACGGGCTTAATCATACGGATGATTTGGCTTCGACCGCCTACACCGTCTTTATAAATCTTGACCTTGCCACTTAATAAACACATGAGGTGAGTCGGAGTTTCACCTTCGCAATGAATAACTTCATTCTTTTTGTAATTCTGGAGCGTAAAATGGTTAGCGAGAAATTCCCGCTGTTCTTCATTCAGAGGTTGCCACATGTCGGCAATCAACTCCGGAACATTGATTTCAGATAGGTTTATTTTCACCATGAATGCTGCAAAACTGTGTTATACAGCACAAATGTATAAAGAAAAAATTAAATATTGCACAAATGTGACAAAAAGATGCAGAAGGAGAGGGGAAAAAGGGGGAATTTAGTTCACCACAGAGGGCACAGAGTCTCACGGAGTTTTTCTTGTTTGCATATCTGAATGATAGATACTATAAGCTATCAAAACTCTGTGAGACTCTGTGTCCTCTGTGGTGAAAGAGTAAATTATTACTTTGCAAACAACAGTTCCCTATACTTCGGCAACGGCCATATCTCGTCATCAATCTCCATTTCGAGATGGTCGATATGGTCGCGGATACTGTCCAAATAGGGGCGTACCGTTTCTTCGTATGCAAAAGCCCTATCCTTGAAATGCTCCATGTGATTAGCTACTTTCCGGGCTTCGGTCATTTCGCGTACTTGGGTTTTGATAGCAGTTACCCGGTGGGATATATCGCGTACGAGTTCTTTACGGTCGGCACTAAGTTCTTCATATTCTTCGGGAGAGAAGGTTTCGCGCAAACCACGCAGATTCTCCAACAAGCGGTTCTGATAGATTACTGCTGTCGGTACAATGTGGTTGATGGCAAGATCGCCTAATACACGGCTCTCGATCTGTACTTTCATTGTATATTTTTCCAGTTCCACTTCCAGGCGGCAAGCCAGTTCCGTTTCGTTGAATATGCGTTCGCCGATGAGCACAGAACGGGATTGATTGTCCATATAATGCATCAATGCCTCGGGTACATGGCAGATGTTTGTCAGACCGCGGCGGGCAGCTTCCTGCTTCCATTGTTCGGAGTAGCCGTCGCCCTCAAAGCGGATGGCTTCGGAAGCGATGATGGTTTCTTTCAGAATGCGGAAGATGGCTTCGTCCTTGCCTACACCTTCTTCCATCAGCTTATCAATAGAAACTTTGAATTCGTTCAGTTGATTAGCCATTGCCGCGTTGATGGCAATCATAGCAGCGGCGCAGTTGGCAGACGAGCCGGCGGCGCGGAACTCGAAGCGGTTGCCGGTGAAAGCAAACGGAGAAGTACGGTTGCGGTCGGTGGTATCCAGCAGGATTTCGGGAATACGTCCGATACCTAATTTCAAGGTTGTTTTTTCCTCGGCAGTCATTTTGCTGTTGCTCACTTGGCGTGTGATTTCGTCGAGAATAGCAGACAACTGCTTGCCCAGGAAGATTGATAATATGGCTGGTGGCGCTTCATTAGCTCCCAGGCGGTGGCTGTTTCCGGCGCTGACGATAGAGGCGCGGAGCAAATCCTGGTTTTTGTAAACCATCATCAGTACATTCACCAGGAAGGTAAGGAACAGCATGTTTCCTTTCGGATTCTTGCCCGGTGCGAAGAGATTGACGCCGGTATCGGTGCAGAGCGACCAGTTGTTGTGCTTGCCCGAACCGTTTACTCCGCTATATGGTTTTTCGTGCAGCAACACGGCGAAGTTATGTTTGCGGGCGATACGCTTCATCAGGTCCATTACCAGCTGGTTGTGGTCATTGGCGAGGTTGGCGTTTTCGAAGATAGGTGCCAGTTCAAATTGATTGGGAGCTACTTCGTTGTGACGGGTCTTTACCGGAATACCCAGTTTGTGGCATTCTATTTCCAGTTCCTTCATAAAGGCTGTAACGCGTGGCGGAATAGAGCCGAAGTAGTGGTCTTCCAGTTGCTGGTCTTTTGCCGAAGAGTGCCCCATCAGTGTGCGTCCCGTCAGACAAAGGTCCGGGCGTGCATTGTAGAGGGCGGAGTCGACCAGGAAATATTCTTGTTCCCAACCCAGGTTGGTATAAACACGTGTTATGTTTTTGTCGAACAGTTGGCATACCTCTGTCGCAGCTTTATCCACGGCTGCCAGCGCTTTGAGCAACGGAGTCTTGTAGTCCAGCGCCTCGCCGGTATAAGAGATGAAGATAGTGGGAATACAGAGTGTAGTGTCCACCACAAAAGCCGGTGACGAAACATCCCAAGCTGTGTATCCGCGAGCTTCGAAAGTGTTTCTGATACCGCCGTTCGGGAAAGAAGAGGCGTCCGGTTCCTGCTGTACAAGCAGTTTGCCGGAGAAGCGTTCGATGACTTCCGTGCCTTCGCCGAACTCGATGAATCCGTCGTGTTTCTCGGCTGTCCCGTCCGTCAGGGGTTGGAACCAGTGAGTGTAATGGGTGACGTTGAGAGATTTTGCCCAACTCTTCATGCCGTTGGCTATCAAATCCGCCATTTCCCGGCTGATGGGCGTACCTTTGTCGATGGCATCTGTCACGGCTTTGTAAGCTTCCTTAGGCAGATATTCTTGCATCTTCTTGAGGTTGAAAACATGACTACCATAGTAGTCGGACAGTTTGTTGGAAGGGATGGTGACTTCCAGAGGACGTCGGTTGGAAAGCTCTTGCAGAGCAAAAAAACGGATTTTGGACATACTTGTCTTTAATTTGTTGGTTGTTGGCTGCAAAAGTATATGTTTTTTCTGAATTACCCCTTGTTTTTAGGGGTGTTCTTTGAAAATAATATGTTTTTTCGAAGATATGCCCCTAAAATTAGGGGGTGTATTCGGAAAAATGGATAAAATCCTTGCAAAGACGGATCATGCCGGAATCGGCGGATAGCGAATAAAAAGCAAATATTGCAAACATAAATTGATTGTAAGCTGTGAAAACACTTGTTTTTTTCTATATTTGCCCCAATCTATAAGGAGATATTGCGGTTGAAACGTTTATTATTAATATGGATTGGGATTTGTTTCTTGCTTTCGGGCTCGCAGAAAGCAACAGCTGCTGTGCCGGCTTCTTACCCTACTGACCACTGGACGCGTTCGGCAGACTCTATTATGACAAAAGTCATCTTTTTTGCCCCTCTCTACGAGCGCATTGTGGAGAGTTATAAAGCCGAACTCTATATAAAAGGTTGGGTGAACATCCGCAAGAAGAATCATATCCTACGTTATATTCCCTCAATGTTCCGCCCTAAGAAGGGAGTGCGGGAGTATATGATGGAGACATACAGCGACTTGCACTTCACCGCTCCGAATATCTATGATCAGAAGGTCAAAGCAAGTGTCGGCACTGCTTCCGAGTTTTGGGAACTGGATGGGCGCCTGCCCGAATATTTCCATATCAATATCTATTCTTCTACCTTATTATATGACAAGCTGCTTTCTCCATTAGCCTCTAATGCCAAGAAGTTTTATACCTATCGCATCGATTCGGTAATGGGCGAAGCGCATAACTTGCAGTATAGGATACGCTTCATTCCAAAAACCAAGAGCTTTCAGTTGGTGGGTGGATATATGGTGGTGAGCGATAATGTGTGGAGTGTGCGCGAGATACGTTTTGCCGGAAGTTCCGAGGTAGTACGTTTCAACAATCTGGTGAAGATGGGTGAAGTGGGCGAGTCGGATGAATTCCTGCCAAAGCAATACGATGTCGAAGCCACTTTCCGCTTTCTGGGTAATGTGATAGATGGCAGTTATGAAGCGGTGCTCGATTATAAGAATATCATCCAGAAGAATCCTGCCACTGTCAGGAAACCGAGGACGAAAAGCAAATATGACTTGTCCGAGTCGTACACCTTGCGTACCGATACGAATGCTTATCAACGGGATACGACTTATTTCAACACCTTGCGTCCCATACCTTTGTCGCCACATGAAAAGACGTTGTACCGGGATTATTTTTTGCGTCGCGACACACTTGCCAAGAAGAGGAAGTCCGATAATGAAAGACTGGAGTTTTGGGGACAATTAGGAGATGCTTTAATCAGTCGATACACGGTAGACCTTGCCAAGATGGGTAGTGTCCGCTGTTCTCCGCTTATCAATCCGTTCCTGTTGAGTTATAGCGGCAAGCATGGTCTTTCGTATCGGCAAGAGTTCAAGTATAACCGGCTTTTTAAGGGTGATCGTTTGCTGCGTATTGTTCCGCGGATTGGTTATACCTTTAAGGATCACGAGTTCTATTGGCGGGTTAAGTCCGATTTTGATTATTGGCCTCGTAAGCGGGCGGCTATTCATGTGGACTTTGGTAATGGTAACCGCATTTATAGCAGTGATGTGTTGAGCGATCTGAAAGCCATCCCCGACAGCCTTTTCGACTTTAACCAGATACATTTGGATTACTTCAAGGATTTGTACCTGAATATACGCCATAGTTGGGAAATCGTAAACGGCCTGTCGCTCGATGTGGGTGTGTCCATGCATAGGCGTACGGAAGTAAACCGCTCTAAGTTTGTTTTGAACTATCCCAGTATGCCGTCAGTCATGTCGGCTACGAGGGCAGTATCCGGCTCGCCGCTTTTCCCGAATTTTGACCCGAATGTGCTGAATAAGTTCCGTTCTGCTTACAACAGTTTCGCTCCCCGCGTTCGCTTGTCCTGGACTCCGGGACAATACTATTATATGAATGGTGCACGCAAAATGAATCTCTATTCCAAATATCCTACTCTTTCGGTGGATTGGGAACGGGGAATCAGCGGAGTGTTGAAGAGTAGTGGTTCGTACGAGCGCATTGAGTTCGATTTGCAGCACAATATTCCTTTGGGACTGATGCGTGACCTCTATTTCCGTTTTGGCTGGGGAGAGTTTACGAATCAGAAAGAACTCTACTTTGTCGATTTTGCCAATTTCACCCGTTCCAATCTCCCGATGGGCTGGAATGATGAAATAGGCGGTGTGTTCCAGTTGCTCGATAGTCGTTGGTACAACTCTTCCCGCAAGTACCTGCGCGGTCATGTCACTTACGAAGCTCCTTTCCTGATACTTCCCCATCTGATGAAGTATACCCAGTATGTACTGAATGAACGTCTGTATCTGAATGCGTTAGTCGTGCCTCACTTGAAGCCCTATCTGGAAGTGGGTTATGGCATAGGTACCCATATTTTCGACTTCGGCGTGTTCGCCAGTTTCGCTAACTGGAAGTATCAGGAGATAGGCTGCAAGTTCACCTTCGAATTGTTCAATAAGTAAAGTTCCCCTTCCTTCTATCCAAACTTGCTGCATTTTTTTCTACCTTTGCCGCAAATTACTTGAAGCTATGGGTATAGTAATAGGAATAGATGTGGGCGGAAGTACCACGAAAATCGTTGGAATAGACGGGGAGGAGATACATTCCCCCATGTTTATCACTGCCGCCGACCCGGTGACTTCCTTGTTCGGAGCATTCGGCAAGTATATTTATGATAATGGTATCCAGCTGTCCGATGTGGAGCAGGTGATGCTGACGGGTGTGGGAAGCGCCTTTGTTGACAGTCCTCTGTACGGGCTGCCTACCCGCAAAGCCGATGAGTTTATAGCCAATGCTTTGGGTGCGCGTCATGCTACGGACATCGACCGGTTGATTGTAGTCAGCATGGGTACGGGTACTTCTTTTGTCAGGGTGGATGGAGATAAGATACAGCATATCGGTGGTCTTGGTATTGGCGGAGGAACCCTGCAAGGGCTTTCGCGACTGCTGCTGAAAACGCATGATATTCATCAGGTGGCGGAGCTGGCAGAGAGAGGGGATGTGACTCACGTCAACCTGCAAATCGGTGATATCTGCAATACGGCTATACCGGACCTGCCGGTGAGTGCAACTGCTTCTTTGTTTGGCAAGGCCGACAGCAATGCTTCGCAGGAAGACATAGCCAGTGGCATTATCTATACCGTTCTTCAGACGATTGGGGGAGCTGCCGTGCTTTCAGCTTTGAATAGTCCTGTTCAGGATTTTGTCCTGATAGGAAACCTTACCCAACTTCCGCAATGCCGGGAGGTTTTTCCTAAAATGGAAGATATTTATAATGTACATTTCCATATACCGCCCTATGCTGAATATAGAACAGCGATAGGAGCGGCATTGGCGTATATAAAGGAGAAGTAGGGTTTGTCCCTACTTCTCTTTCGTCAACTCTTTCATTCGCCTGTTTATCAGAATACAAGCAGGTGCAGCTACGGCACCGTGATCGAAACCTTCCATTTGGTAGAGTGTTACATCTTGTCCCAAAGCTTTGAGTAGTGCATACAGATGTGCGTTCTCTTCGTACCGCGCCAACATTTCCAAATCTTTATCTCCGGTGATGAGTATCATGGGAGAGGCATCTTTCCGTACATTATTTGACGGAGCATACTTGTCGATAATTGGAACATCCGACGGCAGTCCGCGTTCTTTGCGGATGGTATAATGCGTCGTGGTCTGTCCGCTGATGGGAAAAGCGCCTGCCAGTCTGTTGGCATCTATACCCCATCTGTCTAAATAGCTTTTGTCCAGATTGAGCATCAGGCAGAGATAACCACCGGCGGAATGTCCGGCGATATAAATCTTATCTTTACTTCCGCCGAATCGCTCGATATTCTCGAAAGTCCAGGCGACAGCCTCTGCTGCATCTTCCGTATAAGCCGGATTCTTGGCACGCGGACTGAGACGATAGTTGACAGCTATCACAGCATATCCCTGCTTCATGAGTTCTTGGGGGAAGTGTTTGCTTCCGCCTTCAAGACCACCGCCATGAAACCAGACGAGAGTCGCAAAGTCTTTCTTGTCAGTGGGGTAGCAGATGTCAAGTTTGCAACGCTCCAGTTTATAGGTGTCGGTTTCTCCGGGATGGAGGTAGGAAATATCTTTTTGAATGCGATATCCGTCGGAGGCAGCCGGATTCTGACTGAAGCACAATAATACGCAACAAATTGCGAAAATACTGGTAATTATCCTTTTCATATGAATCGTGGTAAAAGATTAAGTAATTAAAACAACACAAAGATAGCGCTTTTAATTGGTTATTTAGCAGATGTTTTGCCTGCTTTTTGTTTTGTAGTTCAAGAAAATACTCCTATCTTTGCGCCCGATTTACAATGAGTCAACATAAAGTCTCACTTAATTAACGAGTTAAACAATTTATTTATTAATGGAAAATTTAAAGAACATTGCTCCTATTGAAGATTTCAACTGGGATGCTTATGAGAACGGCGAAACCGTAACAGGTGCAAGCCACGAAGACTTGGAAAAGGCGTATGACGATACGCTGAACAAGGTTAACGACCGCGAGGTAGTTGACGGAACCGTAATCGCAATGAACAAGCGTGAAGTAGTTGTGAACATCGGTTACAAAT
>CAJKXC010000077.1 GCA_905203765.1 uncultured Bacteroides sp. | reverse complement strand
TCACTACGACCGTTGCAAAGGCTAAAGCTTTGAAGAAGTTTGTTGAGCCTTTGATCACAAGATCTAAAGACGATACGACTAACTCTCGTCGTGTTGTATTTAGCAACTTGCAAGATAAGTATGCTGTAACTGAGCTGTTTAAAGAAATCTCTGTGAAGATCGCTGATCGTCCGGGTGGTTACACTCGTATTATCAAGACTGGTAATCGTCTGGGTGATAACGCAGAAATGTGCTTCATTGAACTCGTTGACTACAACGATAACATGGCTAAGGAAAAAGTTGCTAAGAAAGCTACTCGTACTCGCCGTTCAAAGAAGACTGCTGAAGCTGCTGCACCTGCTGTTGAAGCTGCTGCACCGGTTGCTGAAGCTCCTGTTGCTGAGGAAGCAAAGGCAGAAGAAGCTAAGGCTGAATAATAATTCAACTATTCTTTTTATATATAGAAGCCGTCCCAGAGATTGGGGCGGCTTTTTTTGTGTATAATGGTTGACAAACATTAAAAGATGCTTGCATTAAACAATCCAATGCATTAAACTGTTATATTTGCATCCATATATGGCAAAACTTCTTAGAATCATAGGGCTCTTGGTGCTTGCATTTGCTTTGTGGCAGGTTGCGGGCGATGCATTTATCGGCGGAACGGTAGATGTAGAGAAGACTGTGGCTGAGAAGATCATAAAGAAGAATGTTACGAATGAAAAGGCTGTGGCTGCGAACGCGGCTGATGTGGCATACTATCAGCAAGAGAACTCCTGCGTCGCAACTCCCCAGTTGCCCTATTTGCCGGATGCTGAATTGGCAGGTACCGGCGGACAGTCACATTTACTGACTATTTCGCGTTTGCAACGCGCTTTTACCACTAAATATATCTTCTCCCTGAGAGACTGGATAGACAAAGTAGCCCAACGGACGGCTGCGCTATCCCTGCATCGTGAAAAGCTTTACGATACCACTGCTTATTATCGTTGTCAACCTGTGTGCGAATACTACATTTTCACACTAAGGCGTATCCTTATTTAGTTGTTTTATTGAATTCCGTTTTTTACTCCTTCTGCTGAGTTTGCTCCTTCTGCAGGGTATACCCCTTGTGCAGAGTGCATGCAGGGGAAGATTGTGTATTTACTATTTCAAATAAAACCATTAAATAAATTATAGATTATGGCAACAAAAACTATTGATGCAAGTCTTTTTGCATCCACACACCCCGATATTGCTAAACGTACCAGTGTTTCCGGACTTATTCTGTCAGTGACGATGTTGCTGGTCGGCATCTTTACTTTTGCATCTATTTTCGAGATGAATGATAAATCTTCTACGGTCAGTATGGCACTGATGGTGCTGGGTACAGCATTTGTGCTGATGGGCGTATTCCGTCTGTTCTGGAAATCCAAAGAAATCGTTTACTTGCCGACGGGAAGTATTGCGAAAGAACGCAGTTTCTTTTTCGACCTGAAGCATTTGGGTAAACTGGCGGATATGATTGAACATGGCCAATTGGGTGATGAAACCGATATTAAAAGCAATGCAAGCGGAAATGTCCGTATGGATGTGATGATTTCGCAGGACAACCGTTTTGCGGCGGTGCAATTATTCCAGTTTGTGCCCTATACATATACTCCGGTGACTTCTGTACGCTATTTCACCGGTGGCGATGCGGCAGCTGTGGACACCTTTCTGTCTAAGTGTAAAGGTGCATAACCCGCGAAGATAATTCAGTTCTGTTTTTAAGTTTGCATGGGGATTAGTCGGCAACGGCTATCCCCATTTTTTTCATCAGGAAGCACGCATTCATATTCTGGGCGATACCCGGACGCAGACGGTACGAGAAAGTCAGTTCATCGTTCGTGATGTCCGCCTCAAAGCAGTAGTTGCGGATGTTCCGGGGGAAGAGATCGATAAGTGTTCCCAGCAGCAGGTCATGGGTGGCGATGATGCCGTTGGCTTGTAGCGTCATGAATTGTTTGATGAGGGCGAAAGAGCCTTTTTGCTTATCCATGGAGTTGGTACCTTTCAGAATCTCGTCAAGAATGATGAAAAGTTCTTCGTCTGCCTGCAACTTGTCTATGATAAGTTTGAGGCGTTTGAGTTCGGCAAAGAAATACGATTCGTTGTCGGTCAGGGAGTCGGAGGTGCGCAGGCTGGTGATGAGCCGGGCGGGGTAAATCTCCATCCGGCGGGCACAAACAGGGGTGCCGACACAGGCAAGGAGGTAGTTGATGCCTACGGTACGGAGGTAAGTGCTCTTTCCCGCCATGTTGGCGCCGGTGATGATGATGAAGAAAGGGCGTTTCTCCATGTCGATGTCATTGCGCACACAGCGGTCGCGGTTCATCAGCGGATGCCCCAGGGCTTCGGCGCGGAGGCAGAAAGAAGAAGCGGAATGCGAGTTGGCAGCGATATCCGCTTTGTCCAGTACCGCCGGGAAGGTGCAATCGGGATGGTTGTAGGCGAATGTTGCGAGAGAGTTCAGCGCATCAACCTGCCCGATGGCGGTGAGCCAGCGGGGCAATTCGGAGGCATATTGCTCCTTCCAGGCTTCGATGCGCATGATCTGGCGCAGTTCCCAGAAGAAGAACCCGTTCAGAATGACGTACATAAATGCATTGTTACGCTGGTCGAGTTCATCCATCAGCTTGCTCAGTTGCCCGATGGAGTGGGAGGCTTTCCGCTTTTCCCCGCCGATTTCTTCCTTTATCTCTTTCAGTAATTCCGATTGCATCGGCTGTTCTTCCATAAGGCGGAGCAGGCCTGCGTAGGTAGAAAGTATCTGCAACTTTTTCCCGTAGATGGCTTGTATCTTGGTAATTCGGCCTGTGAAGCTGAAACTGGCGATGAGCAAGCAGGTCCAGATGATGCCATAAGCGTTCCCTGACAATATCCCTGCTATGACCAGACCGATGCAGATAGCGTTCGTCGCTACTACCAGCGGCGGCAAGGCACGCAGCAGTTTCTTGGTTCGGAACACGCTCGGGCTTTTTGCCCAGGCATTCAGTTCCGTTTCATCGGCTGCCTTTCCTTTGTGCAGCAGTCCCAGGATGCGGAAGCGTTGTCGGAATTCCAGTTCCGGCGCCAGTTCCTGCACGGCTCCCTGCCGTCTTTGTATCTCTTCTTTCTTTTCCAGATGCTTGTTCAGCCAGCCCGCCAGCCGCTCTTTTCCGGGCTGCGTGCACGTCCGGTTGATGTATTGGAACAGGGAATGCGGGCCGAACACATCCAGATCGTAGGTGTACAGATGCGCCGGGTCTACGTATTCTTCGCCATCCTCAAAAGCCGAAGTGTCGTAATCCAGCGCGGCAAGTTCCTGCCCGTTGATTTCTATTTCCTTTTCCAAATAATCTTTCCGGCGGAACAGGCGTTCGTGATACCTTATCAGGAGTACGAACGGTAGCAGTGTGACGAGCGCAATACCGCCCAGCACTGCCCAGCTTTCCGCCCAAAAGTAGATAATCCCCGCCACTCCCGTGCAGAATAGCAGCAACCTCAATGTACCGATGCGGTAAATCTGTTGCTGCACTTTGTTCAATTCCTGCTTCGCCTTTTCCGCAATGCTGCGGTAAGTGGCGCTTATTTCTTCTATGCTGTTCATTGTTGTTTCCATCAGGTAGCAAAGGTAAAAATTAAAAATGAGAATGAGAGCAGGTAATCCTTTTCAGATGAAACATAAATAGGTATATTAATACTTGTTTATTCAGTTATAAATACTTTCATTTGCACGCAATAAAAGTTTCATCCCAAATTATGAGGAAAGCAAAGTATATATTGCTCTGTGTGCTGGTCGTAGTTACAGTTATTTATGGGGCATTCCGTTTTATACCTGTAAGAATTTACTTAATGCCGATAGATGCTTGGGAACGTAAAATATGGATGGCCCCCAGCTCCACACAGAAAGAGGAGAATTATGTAGTTTACAATCACTTATGCAAAAGCGAACATACCCTTATAGATAGTATCATTGCTTTCAATGATCGGACCATCCGGTTGGACTCAATAAAGAAATATCCTGATGGTTATCGCCGGAGCTTTTTTAGAAGAAGCATAGTCCTTGATAAAGACTATCGGGAAGAAACAAATGGATCGGATATTATATACGATCATTTTGATGAACGCATCCTGTTCTTTGAATGGCGGATAGCAGATGATACGGTTTATGCCGACCTCTTTGATAAACATCGTAAGATCCCTCTCGCCGGTATTGATACGGATGCAGTATTAGCAATCAAAAAAGAATGATAATGAAAAGACAGACTTTTATCAAATTATTACTTACAGCCATTATTATTGCGGGCTGTGGAAATGCGAAGAACACAAACGCGGATGTTGCCTCTTCAAAAGAAGAGATGCAACAAGCTGAAGAAACTGGAGATGATGCGCTTAAGCTTACGACTCTGAAACTGACAGATAAAGAGTGGTTGGCGGTAAAGTCGAGTTATGATAAGTTGGCAAATGCCCGGGATGAAATAATGGATGGAGATGATTACGAAGGCAGTCTATATGTAAACCTGTCCGGAATAGCAACGTCTGATGATGTTTCTTTGGGGGGAATGATGCTGTATTATAAACTGAAGCAGCAAGGCTATCAGTTTTTGCCGGACGATGAATATGCAGAACGCATTAAATATGTTTTTGGAATTGATTTTAACCATCCTGATGCTTTGGATAAAAACAGATTTATAAGCTATAAAGACTACATTGTAGCTCTAAATCCAATGCCCGATGTCGATGGTGAGGACGATCTGTTAAGCAAAGAATTCTATCCGTACAGAGATCACCAGTATATTTTTAAGAAGTTCAATCTCTGCACTGTGCAGATGCCATCTGCTCTATCCATAGAGATGGATGGGAATACAAATAAAGATAATGTAAGCGTTTACGGAGATTCTGCCGATTATCACTGGAATAATTATGTGCTAAACGGCAATAAGGTTAGTTTAGCCTGGCTATTAAGTAATGGAAAAGAAAGAGAATTGGAAGATTTGCTATTCAGTTTCGGATATGACAAGGACGATAAGATAAACGAATTAGTACTGAACGACGACAATCTGTCTGTAATGGATCAGTTTATGGGGCGTGACATTTATGGGAAACCGAAGGTCCATGAAGGAATATTACGCTTTGTAGAGCGATTCTCAAACGAAAATTGTAGTGACTACTTTGCCAAAGCAAGTACATTCGTGGAACAAATTGCCTATAATCCCGAACGTGAAGATGAAAAGCAAAGAGAGTATTCACAGATGGAAGGCATGACACTTAAAGAGCGCCGTAAAATGATTGCTTATGCAGTCAATACGCTTCAGCCTCTGTATGAAAGATATAATGGGCAGGATGGTTATGGGCATTTGGATAAATACGGTATTGGAATTGTAGATTGTTTCTGGGATGCCTTCTTCTACGACCATGAATTGCTCAAGGACATTGAAGTAGAGGATTGCTATAACCTGCCGAATCTGGCAAAACTAATCCGGAAAATGAAACAGGATGAACGTCTGGTTAATAAACAAACCGGTACTTTGGAGCCGTGGAGTTGGTCACCGGAAGGCTCTGTTACTGATATTAATGATTAGAAGAATCCCGTATTTGAGTGGCAGAAGTGATTGATATTCGTCAAAAGATTGTCTTTTTGCCTCAAATATTTGTTCTCTTCTGATAAAAAATGTACCTTTCGCTCACTAAAAACAAAGTTTCAGAAAGAGGAGATCGGAATATGAAAAGGTATTGGTTATTAAGCCTTTTGGCATTGCTGATGATTTTGCCAAGTGCAGCGCAGCAGGTGATGTACTCCAATCTGAAGAGCCTGGTGGAGAACTCCGGTGATACGGTGACCATTCTGAAGGTGGAGAAGCGTTCTAAAAATCAGATTTTTCTGATGAGTGGCGGCGATTATCGCATCACTGCCGGCGACAATCCCGGCTTGAGCAAATACTTGCGGTCCCGTTGCTATGCCGTGCAGATAGATACATCGCTCTACGTCAACTGCAGGAAGATGCGCTATAAGCGCTACCGCTTCGGACAATGGTATGCACCCGCCATGTGGCTGGGGGGAAAGGTTTACTTCTGTGCGCAACCCGTGGGGCAGGCAGCCACCAGTACCATGGCTTCCGATGATGCCACCCGTCTGGGGGGTGAAGTGGGCGATGCCATCCATGCTTCGGGACTGGCTTATGCCCGTGTATATTACGAACTGAATCCCGAAACCGGAAAATCCGAATTCGTGGGGCATGAGCGGATGATGCAACTGCTGGAAGAGTATCCGGCACTGCGCGACGAGTTCGGGAAAGAAACCAGTGAAGCGGCGGAGGTTGTCGGCAAGTATTTGCGGGCGCTCCGGTCGTTAGTTACCAATCATTGAATCACTAAACACCAACAAAATGATATTATTACAAGACGTGCCCGACGGGTACGCGTACTGCTTTGCAGGTAAAGACAAGTGCCCCAAGGCCTCTTCTTGCCTGCGGGCCATGGCAGCGCAGCTGCTATCCGAGAGTGAAGAATCCCAGCCTAAGTTCGTTCGTGCGGTGAATCCTTTTTACGTCGGTCGTTTGTCCGACCTTTCCGCTTGCGCCTGCTACCGTTCCAGTGAACCACTGCGATATGCCAGGGGAATGTCCCACCTGTTCGATGAACTACCTTTGAAACAGGCATCCTTAGTACGCCTCAGGGTGATGGGATGCTTTTCGTGCGAACGCTATTTCTACCATTGCCGCAAGGGCGACCGCCTGATTACTCCCGAAGAGCAGCAGCGGATAGCCGGCGTGTTCAAGTCTATAGGGATAGAGGCCAAACCGAAATTCGACGGTTACGAATACGGGTTGGCCTGGTAAACAGCGTTTTTCCCAGATGTGACCTGTATTGGTCTGTAACAGCGCCATCAGTTTGCAGCATTACTGCAAGCTGATGGCGCTCTTTTTGTCAACCTTTTGCAGAGCTACTGCAAACCTTTTGCAGTGCTGCTGCAAATATGGTGCAGTGATACTGCAACCCTTTTGCAGTACTACTGCAACCGTTATGCAGTGCCACTGCAAAATAGGTGCAGTAGTTTTGCAGTGAGAACCCACTGACTCATAGCTCCTTGGTGAATGACCGAAATGTTGCGATAGTGATTAGAGTCTTTAAGCGAAGTCGGGAGAATAGTATGTGCAACTTTTGCAATTAAATGGTTAAATAAGTACAACAAAATCTCTATCGTGTTATTATAATATATATATTTGTGCACAGAATAATCAAGTATTATCAATTTAAAAAAGAATAGATATGAAAAGAAATCTAAAACTTTTAGCTATGATGGGTCTGCCTCTCTTGTTTGCAAGCTGTGCGAACACGGACGATTTGTATGACCCTGCTAAGGCGGATGCTCTGCTGAAGGCGGAATACAGCGCAAACTTCATTGCGAAGTATGGTGAAATTGCTCCTAACCAATCGTGGGATGCTACGGTGTCTTATCCTAAGTATCAGGCTTCTACACGAGGCATGGTTTCCAGTAATGACTGGTACAATGTAGATGGCAAGGTAATAAAATGGCTTGATAAGAATTTGCCGAATGGGCAGAACAACTCTTCTAAAGGCTCTTCGTTTGTAATGACGGTGCCGGACAATGAATTTACAATTGTCCCTATTTATCAAGGAGAGGCAGAGCAAAGCTGGAGCCTTTGGATAAAAGTAGGCGATGACGATCCTTACAAAATATGGTCGAAGTCGGAAAACCTCGAATACAAGGACGGCAAAGACTGGAAGAACGTGAGCGAGAGATGGGGCGATAAGAAAAATACCACTGTAGACGCTACGGTACGTGCCAGAAAGTACGTATTTGACTATTCGAACCGCAAGGGCGAACCGATGGTACTCTATTTAAAAATAGAAAAGGGTATTAGCGGATGTGCCAATACGGGTGATATGCTGGGCTCCGATGCCGGTCATATGCTGGCTTTGGATATGGGAGGGCTTAGACCTTCCGGCATTGATGAAAAGGCTGATGTAAGGGTGATTGCTTGCGAAGACGCATGGCTTGAGCAAACAGACCATGACATGAACGATGTTGTTTTCCTGATGTATGGCAATCCTAAGATTCCGGATATAACCCCAACTCCGGAGTATCGGGAGACGATCAAAACCAAGCGTTATATGATTGAAGATCTCGGCTCCAGCGATGACTTCGACTTCAACGATGTAGTGGTGGATGTAGAGCAGATAGTTAAAGAAGAACTCATTAAGGAAAAAAGCAAACTTCCGTATTGGAAAGAAGTGAGCAAAACCCAGAAAGCTACGATTCGCCACTTGGGCGGTACTCTTCCTTTCAAGCTGAAAATAGGTGATACGCAATTTGAAGAAATGGCAGGACAGATGGACGTAGATCCTGATACGGAATATGAAATTACCGGTTGGGTTCCTGCTAAGAACAATATTTCAGTACAAGCAAGAGACCTCAAAAACCAAGGTACCCATGAGTTTACTTTCCCAGTGGATGGCGAGGTACCGATGATTATCGCCGTAGAACCGACTGTGGATTGGATGCAAGAACGTGTTGGCATAACTAAAGACTGGTTTGAATCCCTCAAAAAGAAGTAATTAGAAGATTCCTTTTTTGACTATTTGATAAATTATCCCGGCATTCTATTGCGAATGCCGGGATTTATTTTTATATTGCGGCAGATACGGATGTTAGTCCGTTGACAATTTGTAACCTTGCTATACTCCGATTGCTATGAATATAACTTTAAGTAAAACATTGCCCCCGTACCCCACCTTCGTCGAGGGCATCCGCCGGGCGCCCGACCGTGGCTATACCCTTACCCCTGCGCAGACAGCCACGGCACTGAAGAACGCGTTGCGCTATATCCCCAAAGAGTTGCACGCCGCGCTTGCTCCCGAATTTATGGAAGAACTCCGCACCCGCGGGCGAATCTATGGCTACCGCTATCGTCCGCAAGGCGACCTGAAGGCGAAACCGATTGACGAATACCGGGGGAACTGCATCGAAGGCAAAGCCTTCCAAGTGATGATTGACAATAATCTTTGTTTCGACATCGCACTCTATCCGTACGAATTAGTTACTTACGGCGAGACGGGACAAGTGTGTCAAAACTGGATGCAATACCACCTCATCAAGCAATACCTCGAAGTGCTGACGCGCGAACAGACACTCGTTATCGAAAGCGGACATCCGCTCGGTTTGTTCAAGTCAAAGCCGGACGCTCCCCGCGTCATTATCACCAATGCCCTGATGGTAGGGCTTTATGATAATCAGGAAGACTGGCACACCGCCATGCAGATGGGCGTTGCCAACTACGGGCAGATGACTGCCGGCGGCTGGATGTACATCGGTCCGCAGGGTATCGTGCACGGTACGTTCAATACGCTGCTCAATGCCGGACGCCTGAAACTGGGCATCCCGCAGGACGGCGATTTGCGCGGGCGTCTTTTCGTTTCTTCCGGTTTGGGAGGCATGAGCGGAGCTCAGCCCAAGGCTGCCGAGATGGCAGGGGCGGTGGCTATCATTGCCGAGGTAGATGCTTCGCGCATCGCGACCCGCCACAACCAGGGTTGGGTAGGGCACGTCACCGACTCGCTGCCCGAGGCATTCCGCCTGGCGCATGAAGCGATGGCACACCGCCAACCCCTCTCCATAGCCTATCACGGCAATGTGGTGGACTTGCTGGAATATGCCGTGCAGGAGCATCTTCCCATCGACTTGCTTTCCGACCAGACTTCGTGCCATGCTGCCTACGACGGCGGTTACTGTCCCGCAAGCCTGACTTTCGAGCAGCGCACCGCGATGTTGCACGAGAATCCGAAGCAGTTCCGCCGGCTGGTGGATGCTTCGCTCGCCCGCCACTTTGCGGCGATTAAGGCGCTGGTAGGCGGGGGCACTTACTTCTTCGACTACGGAAACTCCTTTATGAAAGCCGTTTACGATGCCGGCGTCAGTGAGATTGCCCGCGACGGAGACACGAAGAACGGCTTCATCTTCCCCAGCTATGTGGAAGATATCATGGGACCGGAACTCTTCGATTACGGCTATGGCCCCTTCCGCTGGGTATGCCTCAGTGGCAAACACGAAGATTTGGTCAAGACCGACCGGGCAGCGATGGAGTGCATCGACCCCACACGGCGCGGGCAAGACCTGGATAATTATAACTGGATTCGCGATGCCGAAAAGAATAACCTGGTGGTGGGCACACAAGCCCGTATTCTCTACCAGGATGCCGAAGGGCGTATGAACATCGCCTTGCGGTTCAACGAAATGGTGCGCAACGGCGAAGTGGGCCCCATTATGCTGGGGCGCGACCATCACGACGTCAGCGGCACCGACTCGCCTTTCCGCGAAACGGCCAATATCAAAGACGGCAGCAATGTGATGGCGGATATGGCTGTGCAGTGCTTTGCCGGAAACTGTGCGCGCGGCATGAGCCTCGTAGCCCTGCACAATGGCGGTGGCGTAGGCATCGGAAAAGCCATCAACGGCGGCTTCGGTATGGTGTGCGACGGTTCGCAACGGGTCGATGAAATTCTTCGTTCCGCTATGTTGTGGGATGTGATGGGGGGCGTGGCACGCCGCTCATGGGCACGCAATCCGCATGCTATGGAGACGAGCGAGGACTTCAACCGCACGCATTCCGACGGGTATCACATCACGATGCCGTATGTGGCGGATGAGGAGTTGATAAAGAAATGTATAACTGATAAGTAAATGATAATTTACGACTGACATATATTTTGCTCACGGAGCACACGGAACACACGGATAGCACGGATT
>CAJKXC010000076.1 GCA_905203765.1 uncultured Bacteroides sp. | reverse complement strand
TTTATCTGCCTCAGCAGTTGTTTTCGGAGTCCCGCCACAAGCTGTCAGCAAAGAGAGGGCGGTAACCATAAAAATCAGTTGTTTCTTCATGTGCCAGGAAGTATTAGTGTGTTACTAAAAAACGAAGAAAAGGAAGTATCCCGAAACAACCGTCTCGGAATATTCCTTTTTCTATTCGTTCATCTATGAGAATTATTTCTTCTTAGAAGCGTGTTTCTTACGATAACCGTTAGGGGTTTCACCTACATTTTTATAGAAAGCAGCATAAAAAGACTGACGGTTTGCAAAACCAACCATCGTACTGATCTCTTCTACATTCTTATCAGCATATCGCTTGTCTGTTAACAAGTGCTGTGCTTCCTTTACTCTGTATTCATTCAGCAGGCAGGAATAATTCATGCCGAAGCGTGAATTGACTACCGCCGACAAATAGCGAGTATTCGTTTGCAACTCTTTCGCTAAATCTTTAGCAGAATAATCAGGATCTCTGTACTTCTTTCCTACGACAACGATATTCATAATCTTGTCGTACAACTCATCTGCCAGCTCCGGTCTTATCAAAGAACGGTAAGCAGCATCCTTTTCTTTCTTTTCTCGCAGGTTGTAAGGACGTTTCTTCGTCTCTTTTTCCTGTACTTTCTTTTCTAAATCACTCATTGAATTAACTGGTTAGGGTTGTTTAAAATCGGAAAATCCAAAGGTTTTCCCTTAGACTTTACAAAAGTCTGACATTTTTTTTTAATACGCAACTTTTCCCGTATATATTTTTGATAATTAAACAGCGAAAAAGGTTGAATGCGGGTTATCGACGGTTCGAATAAGGAAATTTAACGTTTTTAAAAATATAAGTGTTATAAAAATCTTGATGATTCTCTTTTTGTAGTTTATACAATAATTAGTGTAACTTTGCCGGCAGAAATATATGCCGTCTCATTATGCTACAAACGCTCAAAACATACTTCGGTTATGACAGTTTCCGCCCTTTGCAGGAAGAGATTATCCATCACTTGCTGGACCGCAAAGATGCCCTGGTGCTAATGCCCACAGGCGGGGGGAAGTCCATCTGCTACCAACTGCCGGCCCTGCTATGTGACGGCACGGCTGTCGTGGTTTCCCCGCTTATCTCCCTGATGAAAGACCAGGTCGAATCACTCTGTGCCAACGGTATTGCCGCCGGTGCGCTGAACAGCAATAATGATGAAACGGAGAATGCCGCCCTGCGCCGCGCCTGCATGGAAGGCAAGCTGAAACTGCTGTATATTTCTCCTGAAAAGTTATTATCCGAAATCAACTACCTGTTAAGGGATATGCATATCTCCCTGTTCGCCATTGACGAAGCTCACTGCATCTCGCAATGGGGACATGATTTCCGCCCGGAATACACGCAGATGGGCATCTTGCACCAGCTGTTTCCCAAGGTTCCCATCGTCGCTCTAACCGCTACTGCCGACAAGATAACCCGCGAGGATATTATTAAACAATTACACCTTGATAACCCCAGGGTTTTCATCTCGTCTTTCGACCGTCCCAACCTGAGTCTCACCGTGAAACGCGGCTACCAGCAAAGGGAAAAGAGCAAGGCCATCCTCGACTTCATTGCCCGCCATCCCGGAGAAAGCGGCATCATTTATTGCATGAGCAGAAGCAAAACGGAATCCGTAGCGCAAATGCTGCAAAAGCAAGGCATCCGTGCCGCCGTCTACCATGCAGGCTTGTCCCCCTTGCGGAGAGACGAAGCACAGGATGACTTCATCAACGACCGCGTGCAGGTGGTATGCGCCACCATTGCTTTCGGAATGGGTATAGACAAAAGCAATGTGCGCTGGGTCATTCACTACAACCTGCCCAAAAGCATCGAAAGTTTCTACCAGGAAATAGGACGTGCCGGACGGGACGGGCTGCCCAGTGACACCCTTCTGTTCTATTCGTTGGCAGACCTCATCCTGCTAACCAAGTTTGCAACGGACAGCGGACAGCAAAGCATCAATCTGGAAAAGCTCCAACGCATGCAGCAATATGCCGAAGCGGACATCTGCCGACGGCGCATCCTGCTAAGTTATTTCGGCGAAAACACCACCCATGATTGCGGTAATTGCGATGTCTGCAAGAATCCACCGGAGCGGTTCGACGGTACAATAATCGTACAAAAAGCACTCAGCGCCATAGCACGTACAGAACAGCAGACAGGAATAAGCATATTAGTAGACATACTCAGGGGAAACATGAGTGCCGAAGTTACGGAAAGAGGTTATCACCGCCTGAAAACCTTCGGAGCCGGGCGTGAAGTTCCGGCACGGGACTGGCACGACTACCTGCTCCAAATGCTGCAACTGGGCTACTTTGAAATAGCCTATAACGAAAACAACCATTTAAAAATCACTCCGAGCGGAACAGATATCCTATTCGGCAGAGCACACGCACAGCTTGCCGTAATCCGCCGCGAAGAAGCCACAGAAACGGCACGGGGACGCAAACGCAAATCCACCGTTCCAACCAGGGAACTGCCTTTAGGACTGCCCAATATAGAAAGCGATGAACTTTTCGAAGCGCTACGCCTGCTCCGCAAACGGCTTGCAGACCAGGAAGCGCTCCCCGCCTATATCGTACTATCCGACAAGGTGCTCCACTTGCTCAGCATCTCCCGCCCCACGACCGTAGAAGAGTTTGGCAACATCAGCGGCATCGGCGAATACAAGAAAAAGAAATACGGAAAAGAGTTTGTGGAATTGATACGGAAATACAGTTGATCTTTATTTACACTGCTTCAACAAATCGCGCACATCCGCCTGTGGAATTCCCAGGGAAACGGCTTTTTCAAAGTCGCGTTTAGCCAGATCCTTCTTCTTTTGGGAGAGATAAATCTGTCCCCGCATCAGATAAGCTTCCATCAGCGAGGGGTTCAGCTTAATGGCTTCTTCCAGATCCATCAGAGCCAGATCGGTGTGTTTCATATCATTCTCAACACCGGCACGCGCCACATAAAGCGGAGCCGTCGACTGCACATCGCTGCCACCATCCACAATCATCCTGTTCAAGATTGAAAGCGCCGCTTCATACTTGCCTTCCTTCTGTTCCAGTGTAGCCAGTCCGAGGAGCCCGTTATAGCTTTGTGGATCAATCTTCAGCAAGCGCTCATAGTCCGCCCTTGCAAAGCTATAATTACGTTGCTGCATATAGATATAGGCACGCATCAACAAGGCTTCCAGATTATCCTTGTCTATATCCAGAACCAGGGAATAGTCTATTCTTGCCAGCTCATCTTTGCCCTGTTCCAGGTAGAGGGCAGCGCGGTTCAGCAAGATGGGCACGGCACGCGGGGCGATGTTCAATGCAAGCGTATAGGATTCAAGAGCCTGTTCATACTGGTGCTGGCGGCGCTGTATCGTTCCCAGGTTCGAGAACAGCAGAGCGTTATGCGGATTGGCAGGTTCCAGTTTCAAGGCTTGCAGAATATAAGTTTCAGCCTGTGCCAGGCTGTCTTGCTCCGTCGCGGCAATAGCGCGTTCGCTAAGCTCCTGATAAGTCTGCGAAAAAGCAGGAAGAGCCATTGTGCTCCACACAAAAACAAAAAGGATCAGTTTTCTCATAACGGTTCATTTAGCAATCCAGGGGATAAGTATCAAAAGCGAACAATTCCGTCGACAGATACCGTTCTCCCGTATCAGGCAACAAGGCAACGATCATTTTGTTCGCAAACTCCGGACGCTCCGCCAACAAACGTGCTGCATAGACTGCCGCACCCGACGAAATTCCCGCCAGCAGCCCTTCGGTAGAAGCCAGTTCACGCCCGCCGCGAATCGCTTCGTCATCGGGAACCGGGATAACCTCGTCCACCACAGAAGCATCGTAAATAGAAGGAATAAAATTAGCCCCGATGCCCTGTATGCGATGCGGAGCAGCTTCTCCCCCCGCCAGCACCGGAGAAGATGCAGGCTCTACGGCAACAATATAAACATCCGGATTATGTTTCTTCAAAGCCTGTGCCGCACCGCAAATTGTACCGCCGGTACCCACACCTGCTACAAACACATCGACCTTTCCATCCGTATCCGTCCAGATTTCTTCACCGGTGGTAAGTTTATGCACCTTTGCGTTGGAAGGATTTTCGAATTGTTGCAGTATAACGGAACCGGGAATATTCTCCCGCAATTCCTCAGCTTTGGCAATAGATCCGGCCATACCCGCCAGTCCGTCCGTCAGCACGATTTCAGCCCCCAGAGCCTTCAACAGATTACGACGTTCCACACTCATCGTCTCGGGCATGGTCAGTATCAGGTGATAGCCTTTGATAGTAGCCACCATAGCCAGCCCCACCCCTGTATTTCCACTGGTAGGTTCAATAATGGTAGCGCCGGGAATCAGGGTGCCGCGCATTTCGGCATCTTCAATCATGGCAAGTGCCACGCGATCCTTCACGCTTCCCGCCGGATTAAAAGATTCCAGTTTAGCCACTATATTTCTTTTCAATCCGTATTTCCGACTATACTCGGCCAACTCCATCAGAGGTGTACGCCCTATGAGTTCTGTCAGGTTCTTTGCTATTTTCGCCATAATCGTTCCTATTTATAAGAGAGGCTGTAACAGAATGTACTGATACAGCCTCACAAAAGTAGAAAAAATACTTCTGTTCCTTTATTTCCTTAATAAAGATTAGCGTTTTATGTAATCTACGATCCAGGCGCCCACCTCTTTCGTTCCGTACTTGGCGCCACCTTCCACTTGAATTTCCGGTGTGCGTACATTCGAGTCGAGCGAGGCATCTACCGCCTTGCGGATCAGTGCGCCTTCTTCTTTCAGGTCGAAATACTCGAACAGCATGGCTACGGAAAGAATCTGTGCCAGCGGATTGGCAATGTTCAGGCCTTTAGCCTGCGGCCATGAACCGTGAATCGGTTCGAACACCGGAGTGCTTTCGCCGGTGGAAGCGGAAGGGAGCAATCCCATAGAGCCGCTGATGCAAGAGCCTTCGTCCGTCAGGATATCGCCGAAAGTATTCTCGGTCACCATTACATCGAAGAACTTCGGTTCTTGAATCATCTTCATGGCAGCGTTGTCCACAAACATATAGTCGGTAGTTACTTCCGGATATTTCGGTGCCATTTCCTGGGCAATCTGTCTCCACAGGCGAGAAGAAGCCAGCACGTTGGCCTTATCTACTACCGTGAGGTGCTTGTTACGCTTCAAAGCATATTCAAAGCCTACTTTCAGAATACGCTCAATCTCCGGACGGGTGTACATATTCGTATCATACGCCTTGTCGTTGTCCTGATATTTCTCGCCGAAGTACATACCGCCCGTCAGCTCACGGATGCAAAGGAAGTCCGCACCGTCAACCAGTTCCGCACGAAGCGGAGATTTGTGGAGCAGACATTTGAAAGTCTGCACCGGACGGATATTGGCAAACAGTCCGAGTTTCTTGCGCATAGCCAGCAAGCCCTGCTCGGGGCGTACTTTGGCAGTCGGGTCATTATCAAACTTCGGATCACCTACCGCAGAGAAAAGCACTGCATCTGCATTCTTACAAGCTTCATAAGTAGCTTCGGGGAACGGATTGCCCACTTTGTCGATAGCATCTGCACCGCAGATAGCATATTCATAGTTCACTTTGTGTCCGAATTTCTCACAAACGGCGGTCATTACATCCACACCTACGGCAGAAATCTCGGGGCCGATACCGTCACCGGCCAATACTGCAACTTTAAAATCCATCTTCTTTCTTATTTAAGTATTTGTTTATTCTTTCTTTTTGAGCCTGATTTTTCTTTCATCTAATCCACTCTTTCATATTCGCTTTCTATTATATTCAGCATCTTCACCGTCGCCTTGATGGCTGCCTCTGTCTGGTCGGCATCCAGCCCACGGGTACGGAATACCGTACCTTCAAAACTCCAGGTGATTACCGTCTGCACAAAGGCATCGGTACGTCCGCCGGGTGGAATGGTTACGGCATAGTTGGTCAGCATCGGGAATTTACGCCCCAGTGTCACCTTATAGATCTTCCGCAAAGCGCGTACAAAGGCATCGTACTGACCGTCTCCGCTGGAAGTCTCTTCGTACTCCTTACCGTTGATTTCTATTTTCAAGGTAGCCATCGGCTTCAGCCCGTAAGCCAGGTTCAGGATATAACTTTTGAGGCTGACGCGCTCTTCCATCATATCATGTTTCAGAACGTCGGAAACAATATACGGCAAATCTTCCTGGGTTACCAGTTCCTTTTTGTCGCCCAACTCGATGATCCGTTCGGTAACTTTGCGCATCGCATCCTCGTCCAACTGCAAGCCCAGGTCTTCCAGATTTTTACGAATATTAGCTTTGCCGCTGTTCTTACCCAAGGCGTATTCGCGCTTGCGCCCGAAGCGTTCGGGCAACAAGTCATTACAATAAAGGTTACTTTTATTATCGCCATCGGCGTGCACCCCCGCCACTTGCGTGAATACATTTTCACCGACAATCGGTTTATTGGCGGGAATCACGATACCCGAATAGGATTCCACTACGCGGCTCACATCGTTCAGGCGGCTTTCGTCAATATGTGTGACAGCATCGAAGTGATCTTTCAAGATAGCTTGCACGCTCGAGAGCGGGGCATTGCCGGCACGCTCTCCCAGTCCGTTTATCGTGGTATGCAGACCTTTGCACCCACTCAGTACGGCAGCCAGCACATTGCTCACGGCAAGATCGTAATCGTTGTGCGCGTGGAAGTCGAAGTGTGCGTCGGGATAGCGCTTCACCATCTTCCGCATGAACTCGATGACTTGCAAGGGGTTCAGCACGCCCAACGTATCGGGCAGCATATAGCGCTGTATATTGGTTTGTATGAGCGCATCCATCAACTGGAAAACATATTCCGGTGAGTCTTTCATGCCGTTGCTCCAGTCTTCCAGATAGATATTCACTTCCATATCCTGTTCGTTGGCGTAGTTCACTACGGTCAGGATATCTTCCAGATGCTCTTCAGGGGTCTTTTTCAGTTGATAAGTGCAATGCTTCAACGAGCCTTTGCACAAGAGGTTGACGACACGGCAGCCGGTGGCATGTATCCAGTCCACCGAGGTATGACCGTCCACAAAGCCCAGCACTTCGACCTTTGGCAGCAGGTTGCGGCGGGCTGCCCAGTCACAAATCATTTTCACGGCATCAAACTCTCCTTCGGATACCCGTGCAGAAGCCACTTCCACCCGGTCTACCTTCAATTCTTCCAGCAATAAACGGGCAATCATCAGCTTCTCATGGGGCACAAAGGAGACTCCGCTGGTCTGTTCGCCATCGCGGAGCGTGGTGTCCATGATTTCTATCTTCGGATGATTATGCTTCATTTTCTTTCTCCCAAGCTTCTATTTTATCTTTGTTTTCTACCAGGAAATCGATGTCGTCCAAGCCGTTCATCAGACAATGCTTCTTGTAGGCATTGATTTCAAAAGTCTCGCTCTTGCCCGTGGCCTTGTTGGTGATGGTCTGTTCGGGCAGGTTCACTTCCACTTCCATTTTAGGATTGGCAGCGATGGAGTCGAACAGTTCTTTCAGGAAAGGTTCGCTCACTACTACCGGAAGCACAAAGTTGTTCAGTTCATTGTTCTTGTGGATATCGGCAAAGAAGCTGGATACCACAACACGGAACCCGTAACCGGCAATAGCCCATGCGGCATGTTCACGGCTGGAACCGGAACCGAAGTTCTTGCCTGCCACAAGCACCTGCCCGCTGTAAGTGGGGTTGTTCAAAACAAAATCCTTGTTCAGCGAACCATCCGGATTATAGCGCCAGTCGCGGAACAAATTGTCTCCGAAGAACTTTTCTTCGCGGGTAGTGGCTTTCAGGAAACGTGCAGGGATTATCTGGTCCGTATCTACATTCTCCAAAGGAAGAGGTACACAAGTACTGGTGATGATATTGAATTTCTGTTTCATTGTCTTCTTGCTTTTAATCGTTTACATTAATTCTCTTGGGTCCGTAATGACACCCGTCACCGCAGCCGCAGCCGCTACCAGCGGACTGGCAAGCAAAGTGCGCGAACCCGGCCCCTGGCGTCCTTCAAAATTACGGTTGCTGGTCGATACCGCATACTTGCCTGCCGGCACCTTATCATCATTCATTGCCAGGCAAGCGGAACATCCCGGCTGACGGATGGCAAAGCCTGCTTCCGTCAAGATCTTGTCCAGACCTTCTTCGCGGATTTGCTCGTCCACCATCCAGGAACCCGGAACCAGCCATGCCACTACCCCTTCCGCTTTCTTGCGCCCCTTCACAAGGGATGCAAAAGCGCGGAAGTCCTCGATGCGCCCGTTCGTACAGGCACCCAGGAACACGTAGTCTATCTTCTTGCCAAGCAATCCCTCACCCGGCTGAAAGCCCATATAGTCCAAAGACTTCTTGAAAGAAGCCCGGGCAGCCTCGCCCATACCCTCTGTAGTCGGGATATGCTGCGTGATGCCCATACCCATACCCGGATTGGTTCCGTAGGTAATCATCGGTTCGATATCCTCAGCAGCAAAGCGCACCTCTTTGTCGAACACGGCATCCTCGTCACTCTTCAGCGTCTTCCAGTAAGCCAGCGCCTTGTCCCATGCTTCGCCCTTCGGAGCATATTCACGTCCCTTGATATACTCGAAAGTCTTTTCATCAGGAGCCACCATACCGCCGCGCGCCCCCATCTCGATACTCAGGTTGCACAGTGTCAGTCTGCCTTCCATCGACAAACTGCGGACGGCTTCTCCGGCATATTCCACAAAGTAACCCGTAGCGCCGCTGGTCGTCATCTTCGACATCATGTACAGCGCCACATCCTTGGCAGTCACGCCCTTTTTCAGTTTACCGTCCACTGTCATACGCATTGTCTTGGGGCGGGTCTGAAGAATACATTGCGAAGCCATCACCATCTCCACCTCACTCGTTCCGATACCGAAAGCTACCGCTCCCATCGCACCGTGGGTAGAGGTGTGCGAGTCACCGCAAACAATGGTCATGCCCGGCAGGGTCAGACCGCGTTCGGGACCTACCACATGGATAATACCGTTCTTCTTATTCAGCATGCCGAAGTGCGTCAGCCCAAAGTCAGCCGCATTCTTGGCCAGTGTATCCACCTGTGTCTTTGAGATCGGATCCTCGATCGGTTTGTCCTGGTCATGCGTCGGCGTATTGTGGTCGGGCATGCAGAAAATCTTCTCCGGACGGAAACACTTGATTCCGCGTTCGCGCATTCCGGCAAAAGCCTGCGGGCTGGTTACTTCATGACAATAAAGTCTGTCTATATAAAGCTGTGTGGGACCGTCTTCCACTTTCTGCACCACGTGGGCATCCCAGATTTTATCAAATAATGTATTCATCTTTTTTAGTTTATTAGCTTGTCAAAACTTATTAATACAGTCGATATACGCTTCTACTGATGCCGCAATGATATCGGTATTGGCACCGAATCCGTAATAGATATGGTTGTCGTATTCCACCTGCATGTGCACCTTACCCATATCGTCACTACCCTTGCTGATAGCCTGGATTGTAAATTCTTTCAGTGTCATGTGGCGGTCGATAATCTTCTTCAAAGCCTTGATAGCCGCGTCTACCGGACCGTTTCCGCTGGCTGCCGCTTCAAACTTCTCACCGGAGATATTCAGTCCCAGGCTGGCTACCGAACGGACTCCCACTCCACTGGTCACCTGCAGGTATTCCAGTTTGATGCGGTGGTTCTGTGTCCGGTCTACCCCAGCCAATACCAGGATATCATCATCGTTGATGTCTTTCTTCTTATCCGCCAGTTTCAGGAATTCCTCGTACACCTTGTCCAGATTCTCCTGATCCAGATTCACGCCCAATACCGACAGGCGGTTCTTCAAGGCTGCACGTCCGCTGCGTGCCGTCAATACGATGGAGTTGTCATCGATACCCACATCGTGCGGGTCGATGATTTCGTAGGTCTGCACATTCTTCAGCACACCGTCCTGATGGATGCCCGATGAATGCGCAAAGGCATTACGGCCTACAATCGCCTTGTTGGGCTGCACCGGCATATTCATCAGGCTGGACACCATGCGGCTGGTAGGATAAATCTTCTGTGTATTGATATTGGTTTCGATGTCGATGTCTTTGTGACACTTGATTATCATCGCGATTTCTTCCAGAGAAGTGTTTCCGGCACGCTCGCCGATACCGTTGATGGTAACTTCCACCTGGCGGGCACCGTTCAGCACGCCTGCCATTGTGTTGGCAGTAGCCATGCCCAGGTCGTTGTGGCAGTGGGTGGAGAGGATGGCATTATGAACGCCGTCTACGTGTTCCATCAGATATTTTATTTTCTCGCCATACTCGGAAGGCAGGCAATATCCCGTTGTATCGGGGATGTTCACTACCGTAGCGCCTGCTTTGATAACGGCTTCCACTACGCGTGCCAGGTATTCGTTGTCCGTACGTCCGGCATCTTCGGCATAGAACTCCACATCGTCCACAAACCGGCGGGCATACTTCACGGCAGCTACGGCACGCTCTATAATCTCTTCCCGGTTGGAATTGAATTTATACTTGATATGCGAATCGGAAGTACCGATACCGGTATGGATACGTTTATGTTTGGCAAACTTCAAGGCATCCGCAGCTACATCGATATCTTTCTGTACGGCACGTGTCAGGGCGCAGATCGTAGGCCATGTCACAGCCTTCGATATTTCAATTACCGAATTGAAGTCTCCCGGGCTCGAAATCGGGAATCCGGCCTCAATCACGTCCACACCCAGCGCTTCCAGTTGCTTGGCTACCTGGATTTTCTCTACTGTATTCAACTGGCATCCCGGAACCTGCTCGCCATCGCGGAGCGTTGTGTCGA
>CAJKXC010000075.1 GCA_905203765.1 uncultured Bacteroides sp. | reverse complement strand
TAGGACTAAACATTAATCCAGTCAACTAAAGTCAGGACAGTACAAGGTGAAGGCTTGAAATTGGATTTATTCCCCGCCTTCACCACTATTGCCTGCCAGCAGGCGGTTGTAGAGGGCGGTGAAGAGGTGAACCCCCTTTTGAAAACTATAAATTTAGATGTTCTGCAAGTAGTCCGTCAGGTCTTCTTCTGAGGAGAGGTTCAAGGACTTGCGCAGACGGTAGCGGTTCATGTTGATGGTTTTGGGAGTGGTACCGGTCAGCATGGAAATCTCTTTGGTGGACAGGTTTACTCTTAGCAGGGTGGCAAGGTACTTTTCGCCCTGTGTCAGTTTGGGGTGGAGGGCTACTAACCTTTGCAGGAATTCGTTGTTTTTATCCTCGATGTTCGTCAGTAGGGTGCTGTTGGTCTTGTCGCCGCTTTGGCATTGGCTGATAAAGGTATTGATTCTTTTCAGATGGGGGACGAGGCCCTGGGCATCCATCTTATAGCCTTCTTTTATCATTTCACGTATTTTGTCCAGCAGTTCGTTGCGGCTACGCAGGAAGACGGCGAAGCTGGTGGCTTCCTGGCGGCTGGAATGCAAAGCGTTCTGTACATTCTGCAACTCCAGTTCTTGCTGGTGCAGTTTTAACTCCGAGACTTCGCGTTCGGACATTTCCAGTTGGTAGCGGGCTTCTACCAATTGGACGTCTTTCCGGCGTTTGTACCACTTATACAGGAAGATGCTGACGGCTATGCCAAGCACCAGCACACTGCCCAGAAGCCACTGGTTGCGTTTCAGTATCTCAATCTTGTAGGTCTGTTCCTGCATTTCAGTGGCATACTTCTGGTCTTGGTATCTTTTGTAAGAGATTTCTTGCTCGATGTTGCGCAGTTTGTTGCTGCTTTGCAAGTCCTTGCTCAGGTTGTACATCTTTTCGAGGTACTTATACGCTTGGGTGTAGTCGCCTATGGCGGCATATACCATGGCGGAATACTCGTAATTGTCGCATATCAGTTCGCGGGCACCGATGTTATGGGCGTATTCGTGGGCTTTGTGCAAGGCTTCCAGGGCTTGGGGGTATTGCTTGCCGTAATAATACTGCTTTCCCATATTGTTGTAGTTCTCGCCCAGTGACCACTGTGCGTCCAGGTTCTTGTTGATGGTGATGGCTTCGCGGATGAAAGATAATTTCTCTTCCGTATTCCCCTGGTACAAGCAGAGATTGTTCAGGTTGGTGGCAATCTCTTTCAGATTCCGTTGGGCACGGTTGATGGCGAGGGCACGCTGGAAGAATCGTTCGGCAACTACAAACTCGTTGAGGAAGTGGTGCATCACTCCGCGCTCGTTGTAGCAGCCGGCTATGGCGGTGGAGTCGCCGACGGCTTTGAAGATGGAGGTTGCCTTGTCGTTCAGTTCGATGGCTTTGTTGTAGTCGCCCAGTTTGCTGTATACGCGTCCCATGAGGGAGTAGAGTTGGGCGTTCTGTTTCTTGTTGGCAGGATTGATGTATTTTTGGGTATCGTATAAATTTTTGATGCTTAGGTCGAAGTTGCCTAATAACTGTTCGGCTTGGCAGTAGAGCAGCATGGCTTGGGCGCGGGTTTCGTTGGGCTTATCTTCGGGAAAGAGGGCAGCAGCTTGGGAAGCATAGTAGGACGCTTGTTTGGGGTTGTTATACAAATACCGTTGAGCCTGCCCAATCAGCGATTGGGCTTGTTTTATATCTTGGGCTTGTAGGAAGGATGCTGTCAGCAAGAAACTGGCAAGTAGTAGATATAGTGTTTTCTTCATGGTATTGTATGTTTCTGCAAATCTAATTATTTTTCCTCAAAACTCTGTTTTACCTTCGGAAAGATTTATCTTTGCTGCTCAATTATAACAATATATATGTTATTACCCTATCTGAATAAAGATTTAATAGAGGCCGGTTGCGATGAGGCCGGTCGTGGCTGTCTGGCGGGTGCGGTGTATGCTGCTGCTGTCATCCTGTCTAAAGATTTCGAGAACTAACTGTTGAACGATTCCAAGCAACTGACCGAAAAGCAACGCTATGCCTTGCGCGAAGTGATAGAAAAGGAAGCCCTGGCATGGGCGGTAGGCATTGTCTCTCCGGAAGAAATAGATAAGATAAACATCCTCAATGCTTCCATTCTTGCCATGCACCGCGCCGTGGACCAGTTGCAGCTGCGTCCGCAACATCTGCTCATCGACGGCAACCGCTTCAAGAAGTACCGGGATGTGCCGCATACCACCGTCATAAAAGGAGATGGAAAATATCTCTCCATTGCTGCCGCTTCCGTCCTTGCCAAGACTTATCGTGACGACTATATGAACCGTCTGCACGAAGAATTCCCTTATTACGACTGGAATCATAACAAGGGATACCCCACCAGAAAGCATCGCGCCGCCATTGCAGAGCGGGGAACTACCCCCTATCACCGCATGACGTTCAATCTGCTGGGGGACGGACAGCTGACGCTGGATTTCGGATAAATAGCCTTAATATACATATAAGCATTAAGTATAAGGATGTAATCAATCAATTTGAAATCATTTGATTTGAAATTGATTGATTACATCCTTTATATGCTTTCTTTGCGTGTATTCAAGTGTGGGATTTAGTATGCCAGCCCGAATATCCATAGCGGAATTTCATTTCCAAAACCGATTTCAATGCTATCCAAAGCCAAATAACCGTTGTTGACTCCTGACAATTGTTGTTTGGTTTTGTTTTTACCGCCTACTTCAAAATGGTAGGTTTCGTCTACAGTGAAATCTACTTTGGAAGAATAAGTGATGTTATGCTTCACTTGCATCTGATTGAAGAAAAATGTCTCTCTAACATTCCCTATATCTGTTTTGTCGCCTCCCAGAGCGTATGCATAGTTTGTATTTCCTAAGTATATCTTCTCAGGTTTTGCCAATTGCTTGATGCCGGATGCTTCTTTGTCGAGTAAAAGCAAGGCTTGTGCTTTCTTCAGGTAAAACAGATAGTTCAACAAACTGATGCGGGTGACTCCCAGTTCTTTGCTCAAGGCCGATATATTCGGTATGCACGGTACAAGTTGGGAAAGTATAGCGAATAGCTTCTTTATCCTGCCTATGGAGTAGTAATCGATTCTTTCGGTCGCGGGCAAGTCGACATCCAGAATTGTATTGAGTGTAGCGAGCAGCTTTTCGTGGTACAGTTGCTTGTCTTCTTTGTAGAAAGGGAAGTATCCGAATGACAGATATTCTTTGAATGCTACGAGCGGTTTGAGCGACTTACCTATGTTAATGGCTATCTCTACATGACGGGACAGGAGCTCTGTCAATGGAAAACTTGCTGTTTTATAGCCGTATTCGAAGTCTAGAAACTCTCTGAAGGACAATCCCGGTAAATGGAATACAGCAGCTCGTCTTGACAGATCCGCCTCGCCTTTATGTATCTCGAGCATGGAAGAGCCTGTGAATACTATTTTCATGTCCGGATAGCTGTCGTATATATTCTTTATCTCAATAGACCACGTGGGGTATTTGTGCACTTCGTCAAGGAACAATGCTTTTCCTCCCATCTTGTGAAACTCGTCGGCCAGGTCGAGTAAGGAATGAGTAGTAAACCATATGTTATCCAAAGAAGCGTAAAGAGCTTCACTGCTGTAAGCCGTATAGTTATTCTTGATATATTGTAGTACGAGAGTCGTTTTACCAGTGCCCCGCGCTCCGGTAATAGCAATCAGTCGGCTTTCCCAATGGATTTCGTTGTATAGATAACGTATGAAATCAGTCGAAGTGCGTTCGATAAGTTGATAGAAGATTTCGAATAATTGTCTCATGGTTCTAAGTATTGGTTCTCTAATGCAAAGATAGTTTGTATTCTGTAAAATACAAAAAGAACAGGATTTTGTTTTTTACAGAATACAAACCTCTGCCTTTAGAACCACTTGATCTTCCTGAACCATACAAACGTCAGTGCCGATAATACTGCCGAGAGGAGAATAATCAGTACGAATGCATGTGGGAAACCTTCCAGATGAATATCTACATTCATGCCGTAGAAGCTGGCAATCAACGTAGGGATCATCAGGGTAATGGAAAGACTCGTCATGCGTTTCATGATGGCATTCACATTGTTGGAGATGATGGAAGCGAAGGCATCCATGGTTCCCGTGAGGATGTCGCTGTAAATATTGACGGTGTTGTATGCTTGCTTTAGTTCGATGACTACGTCCTCGAGCAGTTCCATGTCGAGGTAGTTGGTGTCCTGGAAGATTTTCTTCAGTCGTCCTATCATTACTTCGTTGCCACGGATGGAAGTGTTGAAGTAAACCAGCGTCTTTTGCAGTTTCATCAGTTGGAGCAGATCCTCGTTGCGGATGCTTTTTTCCAGTTCCTTTTCGGCAGTGGCTACGTCGTTGTTGATTTGTTTCAGATACTTCAGGAACCAGGCGGCGGAAGAATAGATAAGCCGCAGGATCAGGTCCAGTTTGTTGCCAACCACGATACTTTTCCGGCGGGTGTGCTGGATGAAGTCTGAAATCATTTCCGTGTGATGGTAACATACCGAAACGATAATCCCGTCGTTGGTGATGATACCGATGGGTACGGTGATGAAGGGAACGCCGCTTTGGTTGCTCTGCATCGGAATACGCAGGATGGTGAGCAGCCAGTTGTCTTCGGTTTCCGTACGCGGGCGTTCGTCCACGTCGGCAATGTCTTCCAGAAATGATTCGGGAACTCCCAGTTCTTGGGTGAGGAATTGAAAATCGTTGTCGTCAGGGCATTCTACGTTTACCCAGCAGTTGGGTTGCCACTCGTTTTTTTCGATAAAGCCGTTTTCGCTGTAGAGATACTTTCTCATGTTTAGCCTCCTTTCTTTAGTGCGGACAGAGGCATTGCGACCAACGGCTCCGTTCGCTTTAATGGTGAATACTATTGCACGTTCGCGGGATTGAATCGTCCATATTTCCTATTTTTTGTTTATAAAGCGAGGCAAAAGTACATAAATCATTTGAAAGACTACGCTTTAACCGTCGTTTTTTGTAACTTTGCACCGCGAAAATAGTTCCCTCTCATATAGAACGTTTTCGCGGTAGAAAAAGATTGTACAATTAAATTCAATGAATATTATGAGTAAGAAAGCCCTTTTAATGATTCTTGATGGCTGGGGTGTCGGCGATCAAGGCAAAGATGATGTGATTTTCAATACGCCTACTCCGTACTGGGACAGCCTGTTGGCTACTTATCCGCACTCCGAACTTCAGGCAAGCGGTGAGAACGTTGGTTTGCCCGACGGACAGATGGGTAACTCCGAAGTAGGCCACCTCAATATCGGTGCCGGACGCATCGTTTACCAGGATCTGGTGAAGATTAACCGCGCTTGTGCCGACGGCAGCATCCTGAAGAACAAGGAAATCGTTTCTGCTTTCTCTTATGCCAAAGAAAACGGCAAGAATATCCACTTCATGGGATTGACTTCCAACGGTGGTGTACACAGTTCTTTCGACCATTTGTTTAAACTTTGCGATATCTCCAAGGAGTATGGCATCGAGAATACTTTTATTCACTGTTTCATGGATGGCCGTGATACCGACCCGAAGAGCGGTAAAGGCTTTATCGAACAACTGACCGCTCATTGCGAGAAGTCAGCCGGCAAGATTGCTTCCATCGTAGGCCGTTTCTATGCAATGGACCGCGACAAGCGTTGGGAACGCGTGAAGGTGGCTTACGATCTGCTGGTGAACGGTGAGGGCAAGGTTGCTTCGGATATGGTTCAGGCTATGCAGGAGTCTTATGATGAAGGCGTTACGGATGAGTTCATCAAGCCGATAGTCAATGCGAACTGCGACGGTACTATCAAGGAAGGTGATGTGGTAATCTTCTTCAACTACCGTAACGACCGTGCCAAGGAATTGACCGTAGTCCTGACTCAGCAAGATATGCCGGAACAGGGCATGCATACTATCCCGGGCTTGCAGTACTATTGTATGACTCCGTACGACGCATCTTTCAAGGGTGTTCATATCCTCTTCGACAAGGAAAATGTTCAGAATACTTTGGGCGAGTATCTGGCTGCCAATGGCAAGACTCAGCTTCACATTGCCGAGACAGAGAAGTATGCTCACGTTACATTCTTCTTCAACGGCGGTCGCGAGACTCCGTACGATGCAGAGGAGCGTATCCTGGTTCCCTCTCCCAAGGTGGCTACTTACGACTTGAAGCCGGAAATGAGCGCTTACGAAGTGAAAGACAAACTGGTTGAGGCTATCAATACCAAGAAGTTCGACTTCATCGTTGTGAACTATGCCAACGGTGATATGGTAGGCCATACCGGTATCTACGAAGCCATCGAGAAAGCTGTAAAAGCCATCGACGAATGTGTGAAAGATACCGTAGAAGCAGCCAAGGCCAACGATTACGAAGTTATCATCATCGCCGACCACGGCAATGCCGACCACGCTTTGAACGAAGACGGTACTCCGAACACCGCTCACTCGCTGAACCCTGTTCCCTTTGTTTATGTAACAGCGAACAAGGATGCCAAGGTTGAAAACGGTGTATTGGCAGACGTTGCTCCTTCTATTCTGCATATCCTGGGAATGAAGCAGCCGGCTGATATGACGGGAAAAGACTTGATAAAGTAAGTAAATAATTATTCTTAGGCACGGATTACGCAGGTTTCACGGATTCTTTTTGTAAAGTCAGTGAAATCCGTGTAATCCGTGCCTTTTTAATATTCAGAGAGTTATGCTGCAAATTGGCGACACAGTCGTAAGCCTTGATGTGCTGCGCGAGAAGTTTCTTTGCGACCTTGGCGCTTGCAAAGGTGCGTGTTGCATTGAAGGAGATGCCGGAGCGCCGGTGGAGTTGGATGAAATAGAGAAGTTGGAAGAAGTATTGCCCGTTATTTGGGACGAGCTTGCGCCCGAAGCGCGTGCCGTCATAGATAAACAGGGGGTGGTTTATACCGACAGGGAAGGAGACCTGGTGACTTCTATCGTCAATAACAAAGATTGCGTCTTTACCTGCTACGATGAGAAAGGCTGCTGCTACTGCGCTATCGAGAAAGCCTACCGGGAAGGGAAAGTGAACTTCTATAAACCCGTATCCTGCCACCTCTATCCGATAAGGGTGGGAGACTATGGCGTCTATAAAGCCGTCAACTACAACCGGTGGGATGTCTGCAAGGCTGCCGTGCTACTCGGTCAGAAAGAGAATCTTCCGGTTTATAAGTTTCTGAAAGAACCGCTGATTCGCAAGTTCGGCGAGGACTGGTATGCGGAACTGGAACTGGTGGCGGAAGAGATGAAAAAGCAGAATATGCTATAAACAGATTACCCTATTCAATGAATTTTAAATATGAAACGCGACATGTATAAGAAAACACAAATGCTCAGAACTATATTGATACTGTCCTTTCTGCTGTTTGCAACATTGGTTAGTGCACAGCAGCCACTGGCCGAGGTCAGTTTGGAGTATCAGAAAGAAGGAAATAGATACCTTCATAACGGAAAGCCGCTGGATGGCTGCTACAAAGTAAGCTACTTTACCGATAACTTTGTAGCGCGTTACTACATCGCCAATTTTAAGGACGGGGTGCAAGGAGATACTATCCGCCACTATGATACGAAAAGTGACGCTCTTCTGAATGAGGACATTCGCTTGAATAATCGTGAGACTCTTCATCGGAAGTTTTTCTTTGATGGCAGTCTTTTTGAGGAGTACCGTACTACAAGCAAAGGAAGAGAAGGCATTTATGAAGAATGGTATAAGAACGGTAATTTGCGTAGAAGGTGCGAGTACGCTGACGGAATGCTCAATGGAAACAGTTCTTATTGGGAAGATGACGGCAGGCTTATAGAAGTCCTGAGGTATAAAGATAATTTGCAGGATGGCTGGTCGACATCTTGGATATACGAAGAAACAATGACCAATGTCAGCGCCATTGAAATGGTGTGCAGTCTCTATAAAGAAGGCGGGTCACCTGTGGTTGAGGAATGCTACGCGCTTGACGTAGAGCCAAGGTCTTTGGTCAAGCGTACTGTCTTTGACCAGTCGGGGGAGATATATTCGGCCCTTAAAGATGGATGTGATTCTACCTGCGTCGATAGTTTGGAAGATGTTATCGAGATACGCGATTATAAGCAGGGCAAACTGCTGTCAGTAGAGCGTTTCACCTATGATTGGACGCCTCACGGCGTTTTCGAAACTTACTATGATTTTGATGGTGGTGGAATTGCATCAAGAAAACGTTATGAGTGGGGCAAAGTAGTGGCCGAGGTTTATTACGACTCCGAACCGCAGACAGATATGGAACAAACATCACTCACACCGGCTATGTGTGCCGACCTTAAACAGCAATCGCGTAACTCCAAGTACTTTGGAGAGGGTGATGACAGACGTCCGCTCATTATCCGTAACCGGTTTGGTGACGAAATTCTCAATGTGTCCGATGATGAAGGCCGGAGATACGAATACTATGGCTATGATCCGAAGCAGATGCTTCACCTTGCCTTTTCGAGTAAGGGCGATTTCTATAATGTTTGTTATTATGTTGTGCATGACGATGGGGTAAGCTTGTCTCTTCCGGTTGACCAGGTAGCTGTGAATGGCGATGTGGGAACGATTGTCACCGCAAAGCGGCTGTTTGATGGTGAAGACGAACTGGTTTTTTATAGATGCTTTTCGGAAGGTGACGGAGTGTATTTCACCCCCGTTTTCGAATACACCGCGCCGCACCCTCTTCAGTTCATCCATATGTATTGGGTGGGCGATTATGCTCTGGTTCTGGAATATAAGGACGGTGGTGTCCGGTTGGACTTCGCTCCGGGCCTATTCGAGCCGATAGATGAGTTTGAATAAAGAAAAGCCCCGGTCGGCAGGAGTATCCTGCCCATCCGGGGCTTCTTCGTTGTAAGATGTGAGGTTGGTTAATAAAAAACGTATTGCTCAGTGGTTAAATACTAAAACTAATTATTAACAACTAATCATTAACCACCGATCTTATGCATCGATATTTGCATACGTTGCATTCTTTTCAATGAAATCGCGACGTGGGCCTACGTCTTCACCCATCAACATGGAGAAAATGAAGTCGGCTTCGGCTGCGTTTTCAAGATGTACTTGTTTCAACATACGGTTTTCCGGGTTCATGGTTGTTTCCCACAACTGTTCCGGGTTCATTTCACCCAAACCTTTGTAGCGCTGGGTGTGTACGGCGTTCTCAGAGCCGCCACCGTAGGTGTCGATAAACTTTTGGCGCTGTTGGTCGGTCCAGCAATACTCTTTCACCTTGCCTTTGGTACAAAGATAAAGCGGTGGAGTAGCGATGTACAGGTAACCCTGCTGAATCACTTGCGGGAAGTAGCGGAAGAAGAGCGTCATAATCAGCGTGTCGATGTGCGAACCATCGACGTCGGCATCGGTCATGATGATTACCTTCTTGTAGCGCAACTTGTCTATATTGGCTTCTTTGCTGTCCTCTCCGTCTACACCGAAACGGATACCCAGCGCCTGGATGATATTGTTTACTTCGTCACTCTCGAATGCCTTGTGCCACATGGCTTTCTCCACATTCAGAATCTTACCGCGCAACGGCAGGATAGCCTGGAAAGAACGGTTACGGCCTTGCTTGGCGGAACCACCGGCGGAGTCACCCTCGACGAGGAACAATTCGCATTCGTCCGGGTCCTTGCTGGAGCAGTCCGCCAGTTTACCCGGCATGCCGCCACCGGACATCGGTGATTTGCGTTGTACGGACTCGCGTGCCTTGCGTGCGGCGATACGTGCTTGTGCAGCCAGTATCACTTTGTCTACAATCAACTTGGCTTCCTTCGGATGCTCTTCCAGATAGTAGGAGAGTGCTTCGCCTACGGCCTGGTCTACAGCGCCCATCACCTCGTTGTTTCCGAGCTTCGTCTTGGTCTGTCCCTCGAACTGCGGTTCTGCCACCTTGATGGAGATTACAGCGGTCAGTCCTTCGCGGAAGTCATCACCGGCAATTTCGACTTTGGCTTTCTCCAGCATCTTGTTGTCCTCGGCATACTTTTTCAGTGTACGGGTCAGCGCACGGCGGAAACCGGCAAGGTGCGTACCACCTTCGATGGTATTGATATTGTTTACGTAAGAGTGAACGTTCTCATTATAAGAGGTGTTGTACATGATGGCCACTTCCACCGGCGTGCCTTGCTTCTCGGTATTGATGTAGATTACATCGTTCATGAAGTGTTCGCGTGAAGAGTCCACATAGCGGACAAACTCTTTCAAACCTTCTTCCGAGTAGAATACTTCCTGCTTGAAGTTGCCTTCTTCGTCCGTTTCGCGACGGTCGGTCAGCGAAATCTTGATACCTGCGTTGAGGTATGCCAACTCGCGCATACGGGTTGCCAGGATATCGTAATGATAAACCGTTTCGGTGAAAATGGTATCGTCCGGCCAGAACTGCTGGCGTGTACCGGTAATGTCGGTGGTGCCGACTTCCTTCACGGAGTACAGCGGATGGCCGCATGAGTATTCTTGCTGATAGATTTTGCCGTCACGGAAAACCTGTGTCGTCATGTGTGTAGACAGGGCGTTTACACAAGACACACCTACACCGTGCAAACCACCGGAAACTTTGTAAGAACCTTTGTCGAACTTACCACCGGCGTGCAATACGGTCATAACGACTTCCAGTGCGGACTTCTTTTCCTTTTCGTGATAGTCTACCGGAATACCGCGTCCGTTGTCCTGTACGGTAATGGAATTATCTTCGTTGATGGTCACTTCGATGTGGTCGCAATAACCGGCGAGCGCTTCGTCGATAGAGTTGTCCACAACTTCATAAACCAAATGGTGGAGTCCTTTGACACTAATGTCTCCAATATACATCGCGGGACGCTTTCTTACCGCTTCCAAACCTTCCAGTACCTGGATGTTCTCGGCAGAATAGTTCCCGTTTTCAGAGTGAATCTGTTCTTCGGTCATAATGTTTTTTCCTAATTGTAATAACAGAGCAAATATAGTGAAAATCCTTGAGATATAGAACCAAACCGGGAGATAAATTCGGGTAGTTTACAGCTTTTTAGCACAGAAGCCAAACCTTTGGAGAAATGAGAGAGGAGTAGGGGAAAAGCAAAAAGGCCGAACTAAAAAGTTCAGCCTCTCGATAACTTTTGTGTAACAATCGACTTAAGCCAGCTTGTTGATATAGATAGCCAACTTAGACTTCAAGTTGTTAGCTTTATTCTTATGAATAACATTGGTTTTAGCCAATTTGTCCAACAACTTAGTAATGCCGGGATACATAGCTGATGCTTCAGCTTTGTCTGTAGTACCGCGAAGTTTACGAACAGCATTTCTCATGGTCTTGCCATAATATCTGTTGTGAAGTCTTCTTGTTTCTTCTTGTC
>CAJKXC010000074.1 GCA_905203765.1 uncultured Bacteroides sp. | reverse complement strand
CGGAATATCCCTTCTTGTTGCGTGCATAGTACAACGGCAGGATTTCCTGTTCGAGAAGGCTGTAGATAGTAGCAGCATCGAGTTGGTCTTGGTGATCCTGGTTCTGGTAAGTGCGCTTTTCAGTCAGCGCCCAACCTGCACCTTCGCGGTAGCCTTCGAGCCACCAGCCGTCGAGCACGGAGAAGTTTACAACACCGTTCATCAACGCCTTCTCACCCGATGTACCGGATGCCTCGAGCGGACGAGTCGGAGTGTTCAGCCAGATATCCACACCGGAAACGAGGCGGCGTGCCAGCTGCATATCATAGTTCTCCAGGAAGATAATCTTGCCGAGGAACTCGGGACGACGGGAGATTTCGATGATTCTCTTAATCAGACCCTGACCTGCGCCATCGTGCGGGTGAGCCTTACCGGTGAACAGGAACTGTACCGGATAGTCGGGGTTGTTCACGATCTTAGCCAAGCGGTCCAGGTCGGTGAACAGCAAATGTGCACGCTTGTAAGTAGCGAAGCGGCGTCCGAAACCGATCAACAGCGCGTTAGGATTAATCTTATCCAGCAGAGAAACGATGCGTGAAGGATCGCCCTGGTTCTTCAGCCAGGTTTCGCGGTATTGCTTGCGAACATAGTCTATCAACTTGTTCTTCATCGCCATACGCGTCTTCCAGATTTCTTCGTCGGATACGTTATAGATAGCTTCCCAAATCTTAGGATTGGATTGGTCGTACAAGAAGTTTTCGTCGAAATGTGCAGCATAAAGCTGTTTCCATTCCGTAGCGCTCCAAGTGGGGAAGTGTACACCGTTGGTGACATAGCCTACATGGTTTTCTTCAGGGAAGTAACCCTTCCAGATAGAAGAGAACATTTCCTGGGATACCTTGCCGTGCAACCAGCTCACACCGTTCACTTCCTGAGAAGTGTTGCAGGCAAATACAGACATACAGAAGCGTTCGCCCTTGTCGCCCGGATTGTTACGTCCGAGGTCCATAAGGTCGTCCCAGCTGATACCCATACGGGCAGGATAACCACCCATATACTTGCCGAAGAGGCCTTCGTCGAAGTAGTCGTGACCGGCAGGTACCGGAGTATGTACGGTATACAGTGAAGAAGCACGCACCAGCTCGATAGCCTGGTCGTATGTCAAGCCTTCGGCCACGTAGTCGCAGATGCGCTGTACGTTGATCAAGGCTGCGTGTCCTTCGTTGCAATGATAAATATCTTTCTTGATGCCCAGTTTATTCAGCGTCAGGATACCACCGATACCGAGCAGAATCTCCTGCTTCAGGCGGTTTTCCCAGTCACCGCCGTAAAGCTGGTGAGTGATAGGACGGTCGAACTCGCTGTTCAACTCATTGTCCGTATCGAGCAGATAGAGGGAGATGCGGCCTACGTTGACTTTCCATACATAAGCATGTACGAAGTAATCGAGATAAGGAACATCTACAATTACCTGGTTGCCGTTTTCGTCCAATACACGGTCAATGGGCAACTGGCCGAAGTTCTGTGCTTCGTAGTTGGCAAGCTGCTGTCCGTCCATAGACAAAGTTTGAGTGAAATAGCCATAACGGTATAAGAAGCCGACTGCACACAAATCCACGTTGCTGTCGGATGCTTCCTTCAAGTAGTCACCGGCAAGTACACCCAGACCGCCGGAGTATATCTTTAGTACATGGTTCAAACCATACTCCATACTGAAATATGCCACAGACGGACGAGTGCTGTCGGGTTTCACGTCCATGTATGCACGGAACTTAGAGTATACATCTTCCATTCTGCGCAAAATAACCTTGTCATTTGCAAGAGCTTCGAGTTGGGCATAGCTCATACGTTCCAGCAGAAGTACAGGATTCTGCCCTACTTCTTTCCAAAGAGCAGGATCAAGGTCTCTGAACAGTTCAGTGGCTTCATAATTCCACGACCACCAAATGTTACGTGCCAGTTCAGATAATTTCTCTAAGTCACCTGGAATCTGCGATTTCACATTCACATCCATCCAGTTTGGAGTGTTTACATTACTAACTTTAATCTTCATTGTATGATAACTTGATTGATTAATAATTCGTTAACCTAATTGACGCTTCATTGCATTGCGCAAAGCAATGTCATAGGCTTCATAATAATATTGTATAAAATACTTCCACAAAGCCTGCTCCGCCACCTGGCCTGCACGCTTGCGTATTTCTTTGACTTCTGCATCTGTCTTGGTAGAGAACAGGGCGATGGTGTCCTTGATGCCGTCTGCCACTTCAGAGTAGTTGTAGTCCGAACGGTGCAACACCTCTACCCCATCGTCAATGCCATGCTGATTCTTCAGGCTGTTCACCCAAAGTCCGAAGCCTGCAAGGTCGGTGGTGATGGTCGGTACACGGAAAGCTACGCTCTCCAGCGGGGTATATCCCCACGGTTCGTAATAGGAAGGATAGACGCTGAGGTCTTCTCCCAATATCAAATCGTAATAATGTTTATCGAGAATGCCGTCCTTGCCATCGAGGTAGCAAGGAACGAAAATGATTTTCACTTTATCTTCCGGACGGTTGCCCATACCCATATACTTCAGCATATCCAGCACCTGGTCGTGCGTCATGTTATGCAGCCAGTGGGTGATGAAAGGCACTTCGAGCGGAGTTGTGTACTTCTCGTCTTTCTTCTTCAAGCGTTCCTTCAAGTCCTCGCGGGGATCGCCTACCCAACTGGGCACGCTGACAATAGCCAGGACTTTCTTCTTTAAATCCTTGTCGCGATTCAGGCGGTTCAGTGATTCCAGGAATACATCGATGCCTTTGTTCTTGAACTCATAACGGCCGCTGGTGCCTACAATAAGGGTATCGTCTCCCAGGTCTTCGCCCAGCAGGCAGTTTGCCACACGCAAGAATGCAGCGCGTGCACGTTTGCGCTTACCGGTAAAGGTAGAGCCTTTAGGGACGAAATCATCCTCAAAACCGTTCATCAGTACTACATCGGCAGGTTTGTCCAACAGTTCCTTGCACTCATTATTCGTGATTTCGCTCACAGTGGTGAAGCAATCTACATAGTGCGCCGTCTGTTTTTCAATGGAATGCTTGGACTCCATGTTCAGTTCCTGCGCCATCTGGTCGCCGTTGTAAGCGAAGAGATAGTCGTACAGCGGCTTGTTGTTGCCGGCAATGGAACGGCCGATGGAAGTGGCGTGCGTAGTAAATATGGTAGCAATCTCCGGAACAGCCGTCTGAAGATACAATGCTGCCATACCCGTCATCCACTCGTGTGCCTGGAATACGACTTTATCTGTTTCCGTCAGGTTATAGCGATAGAAGCTCTCCACCACCTTGCCGGTGGCATATGCAAACATGGACGCTTCGTCATAATCGCCATAGCCGTGCAGTGAATCCACTTGGTAGTGTTCCCACATCTCGGTATAAATCTCATTTTTTTGTTCGAAGAATGGTTGGAAATCAACCAATATAACGATAGGCTCGCCCGGAATATTCCAACGCCCTACACGGACAGAGAGGTTATCTTTTACAGCAGCATGCTTCTTCCACGCTGCACAGAGGTTATCTGACTCAATGAACAAAGGATTCTCTTTCCCTTGCCAAAAATCCGGTCCAATAAAAAATAGTCTATCGCGAAATTTGGTCTGCAAGGTGTTTGCCCTGGTGGACAAAACCGTATAGATACCGCCTACTTTATTACACACTTCCCAGCTCGCTTCAAAGATGTAATCGGGGGTAAGTAGTTCTTTAATCATACTATGTTATAATCTCTTTATCTTAATACCGCTGCAAAAGTACGCATTATTCTTTGAAAAATAGCCTTTTAATCGGAAAAACTGATTAAAGATACATAAACAAACGATTGCAGAAAAATAAGCCCCGATGATTTTCTCTACCATCGAGGCTTTATTATAAAAAGATTCAGACTCTTTTAGACCATCAATGCAGCCACCAACGCCAAGATAGCGTAGAACTCAGGAAGAGCCGCATAAATCATCGTATTAGTTTGCACGTCGTGACCTTGGGCAATACCGGCAATACCGTTAGCACAAACCTGGCCCTGACGGATAGCAGAGAACAAACATACAAGACCTACCCCCAGACCGATACCCAGCATCAACGGACCATCCGTAGCAAAGTTTCTGCCCATCGACATCAAGAAAGCCACGAAACCATAAAGTCCCTGAGTAGCCGGAAGAGCAGACAGAATCATATAACTGGCTGATTTGGAAGGATCTTTCTTCAAAGCACCTTCGGCTGCATTTCCCGCGATTGTCGTACCAAAACAACTACCAATACCGGCAAGACCCAGCATCAGGCCCAAACCGAGATAACCTAAAATTTCATTCATAATGTTTTTCTAATTTATTTGTTTTTAATTTATTTATTTCTTCACCACGGTGAACGGCTTATAGGTTTCACCCTTGCCGTCGTAACCGGAATTCTTAAAGTATTCTACAAACGTCAAACGAAGCGGATGCACAAAGGCACTCAGACAGGACATCGCTATGTTCAGCGTATGGCCGAAAACCAATATCAATCCGCAGAACAACCAGCCGATAGCCGGACCTGCCGCATCGTTCACCATAAAGGCAAGCTGGTTGAACACACCACCCAACATACCGCCTGCCAAGCCCAATGCGTACAGACGAATGTAAGAGAGTACGTCGCCCATCAATCCGGTAGCCATGTTGTAGGTATCCCACACGCCGGCACCGATGTTGACGAATACATTCCGATGGATATTGTTCAGCAGGTAAATGCCGATGGCAGACACCCCGCCAATCACGATAAATGCCCACGTCGAAACATCTTCCGAGATGACCTTGAAGAACGAAAGACCGCCTGTACAGATGAATCCTACCACCAGCAGCAGCCAGCACCACGCACTGAGCGACTCCTTGAAGCCGTAACGCACGGTTTGTCCGACAGCCTTCACCGTCATGGCAATGCTGATATGTACCACACCGATAATCAGTGCCAGCAACATCTGCTTGTCATAAGTAGTTTCGCCTATCTTGCCTACTACCATAAACTGCTTCAAGTTTTCGGGCAGTTCGAGGTCGAAAAGGCTGACGCCGAAGAAGGTTCCCAAAACTGCACCGAATACAGCCGTGAAGATACCCAGCGTAATCACCAGATTCATCATGCCTTTCAATGACTTCGACAACTTCTTCTTCAGGATAAAGCCCAGTATAATCAGTACCAGACCATAGCCTGCATCGCCCATACAGAATGCAAAGAACAGCGAGAAGAACGGTGCCAGTATCGGCGTCGGGTCAAACTCGGCATAGTCCGGCATACCGTACATCTTGGTAAGTACCTCGTACATGCGGACAAATCCGTTGTTCTTCAGCTTGATGGGGGCATTGTCTTCCCGGGTAGCTTTTCTTATTTCATAATATACACCGCTGTCATCAAGGAGTTGCTTCACTTCCACTTCTCTGTCTTCGGGTATCCAACCTTCCAGCAATACGACGGAACCTTCCGCCATCTGTTCGCTGTTCAGCTTCACTTTCAGCAGGTCTATCTCGCCTTCGAGGTAGAGATTGCTGTTTTCCAGTGTACGGTAGTTGGCTTTGCAGAAGTCTTTCAGTTCGGCATTCGCCTGCACAAGGGCTTCTTCTGTAGCCGCTTTCTTACGGTTCAACTCCGAAAGGCTCAATGAAGGCAGACGGAGCGGTTCGATGTCCATGTCTGTTATCGGCTTGGGAGTGACCGTCACAAAATAGATGTAACCGCCATTCTCATTCACAGTGATGGCATTGTAGTCCTCTGCCCATGCTTCGTTATAGTCTTTTTCCGAACACATGTAGAACTGCACGTACCAGCCGGCATCTTTCAACTTGCTGACAGCATTCCAATCAAAATCTCCCCAAACTTCCAGCTGATCAATATCCTTATTGATAGCAGGAATCTGTTGGTTGAGGTCTTGTATCCGCGCCTGCAAGTCTTCGTAAGCCTTCACCAAAGCATCGGCAGACAATTCGTCATGCACCGTTTCTTCCGGCTGCTTTTCTGCCAAACCGTACATACTCAGGAGCATACTTTTATAGAGCGCACGCTTCTGCATGAATTGTTGCAGAGTATCGTCCATTTCGCCACACTGCTTTTCCACAATGTGAACTACTCCCAACTCCCGGATCTGATCCAGGAATGATTCGTACTCCTTATGATATACAAGGAACGTGAGTTTCTTCATTCTTGTAATCATGCCTCTGTCTCCTTCCTTTTCTCTTGATGGGATTTCATGATCTTCTGCGATGACTTGGAGAGGTTCTCCTCGTCTTCCATAAACCGCTTGATTTTGCGCAGAGCATCCTGATAACCCGGAATCTGTACTTTCTCAAAAAGATTCACCTTCTGGGTGGTCTTTTTACGCGCATGTTCCAACAAGTTCAACTTGGCAACAGTAAATTCACGCTCGATGGCAGTATGTGCCAGTGACTTAAGCAAATGCAGCCCGTCTGCATACCATTTGGGCGCATTGAACAAGCTGTAAGGGCGTATCTCGAAATCTACATTCTCGAGCAACGGCACCCGTACACCGGCAATCTTCTTTACACCGAGATGAACATCGCTGACCTTTATCAATGAAGCGTCGAACTCATTCCAAAGGGCGAACATGGCTTCGTAAGCTTGGATTTCCTTTTCCAACCTCTCGTCCAGCGCGGCAGCATCTTCCTTGCAGCGCTTCACTTCCATACGCAGGGCACTCTCCTTGTTCTTAATGATGGGGAGTGTACGCACGCGCACCTTCAGTTGCTTTTCCAACTGCTGGAGGGAGGTCTTGTTATATTGAAACTTAATAGCCACTTCTTTTAGTTATTAGTGATTAGTTACTTGCTTTCGGCCAGAATTCATCTACCAGCTCTTTCTTGATATTCACTTCTTCCGGACGGAAATACTTGCCGAACAAACTCCAAGCTACATCAAGCATTTCGGTGGTATCGAGGTTGACGTCGATAGCCAGCAGTTGGTTGGAGTAGTCTTTGGCAAAGGCAAGGGTACGTTCGTCGTAGTTCGTCAGGTCGAAACCGTTTTCAAGTTTGGTCTTGGCGTTGGCAGCATCGGCGTACAGACGTACGGCGGCATTCATAACCTGCGGATGGTCCTTACGCGTCTTCTTACCCGTAACAAGCTGTTTCAAACGGGACAATGAACGGAACGGGTCAACAATAACCTTACCGATGTCACTGTCGCGACGAAGGAACAACTGACCTTCGGTGATATAACCCGTATTATCAGGCACAGCGTGCGTAATATCGCCACCGGACAGCGTAGTCACCGCAATAATCGTGATGGAACCGCCACTCGGGAACTGTACCGCCTTCTCGTAAATCTTTGCCAAATCCGAGTAAAGAGAACCCGGCATAGAGTCTTTCGAAGGAATCTGGTCCATACGGTTAGACACGATAGCCAATGCATCGGCATAAGAGGTCATATCCGTCAACAGTACCAATACCTTTTCATTATTGTTCACAGCGAAATATTCGGCAGCCGTCAGTGCCATATCCGGAATCAACAGACGTTCTACCGGAGGATTTTCGGTGGTATTCATGAAGCTGACGATACGGTCGAGCGCACCGGCATTGGAGAATACATTCTTGAAGTACAGGTAGTCATCGTTCGTCATACCCATACCGCCGAGGATAATCTTATCTGTCTCTGCACGCAGCGCCACGTTCGCCATTACCTGGTTGAAAGGTTGGTCAGGGTCTGCAAAGAACGGAATCTTCTGTCCTGATACCAGTGTATTGTTCAAGTCGATACCTGCAATACCGGTTGCAATCAGTTCCGAAGGTTGTTTACGGCGTACCGGGTTCACGGAAGGACCGCCGATTTCCACTTCTTCGCCCTCAATGGCAGGACCGCCGTCGATAGGGTCGCCAAAGGCGTTGAAGAAACGTCCGGCAAGCTGCTCGCTCACTTTAATCGTAGGAGCCTTGCCCAAGAACACTACCTCTGCATTGGTGGGAATACCTTCCGTACCCTCGAACACCTGCAAAGTCACATCGTCACCGGCTATCTTTACCACCTGGGCAAGCTTGCCGTTGACGGTTGCCAACTCATCATATCCTACCCCAGTTGCCTTGAGCGAACACGTGGCTTTCGTAATCTGAGTAATCTTGGTATATATCTTTTGAAATGCTTTTGTTGCCATCTTATATTTATGATTTACGTTCTTCAATCAATTCCTGCAATTGTTTGCGGAACTTGTCATATTCTTCTGACTTGAACTTCGAGTAGTTCATCTGCTTACAGATGTTGATCATCTTCTTGAAGTAATCCATTACCTCGTTGAAGTTGTCGAACTCAAATTCCGTGTGGCAGATGTCAATCACCATATTCAGAATTTCTTCCTGACGTTCCATCGGAGTCACGGCATCAATGTCGTCAAAGGCATCCTGCTGCAAGATGACGAAGTCAATCAGTTCGGATTTCCAGAAGGTTACGTGATATTCTACAGGTACACCGTCATCACCTAAGATGTTAATCTGCTCGGCAATTTCCTTACCGCGTTGCAGGCGGGTTTTGATTTCGTTCACCTTGCCAATCCATTCACCGTTGATGTGTTTGGCGATGTAGTCCTCAAATTCCGGATATTCGATGTATTTGGAATAAGAGTCAATCGGATTCACGGCAGGATAACGTTTCCTGTCCGCACGGTCTTGTTCAAGGGCATAGAAGCAGCGCGCCACTTTCTTTGTATTCTCGGTTACCGGCTCTTTCAAGTTACCACCGGCAGGAGATACAGTACCGATGAAGGTAATAGAACCGCTTTCACCGTTATTCAGTTTCACATATCCGGCACGTCCGTAGAAGTTGGAGATAATAGATGACAGGTCCATCGGGAATGCATCAGGGCCAGGCAATTCTTCCATACGGTTGGACATCTCGCGCAATGCCTGTGCCCAACGGGAAGTAGAGTCAGCCATCAACAATACCTTCAAGCCCATGCTACGGTAATACTCTGCAATAGTCATAGCAGTGTAAACAGATGCTTCACGGGCAGCTACCGGCATGTTAGAAGTGTTGGCGATGATGATGGTACGTTCCATCAACTTACGTCCTGTATGCGGGTCCACCAATTCGGGGAATTCGGTGAAGATTTCCACAACCTCGTTGGCACGCTCACCGCAGGCAGCGATAATTACGATATCCGCTTCCGCCTGTTTGGAGATGGCGTGCTGAAGCACCGTTTTACCTGTACCGAACGGACCGGGGATAAATCCCGTACCACCTTCCACGATGGGATTCACCGTATCGATTACACGCACGCCCGTTTCCAGAAGTTTAAAGGGACGCGGTTTTTCTTTATAATTAGTCATGGCACGTTTTACAGGCCACCGTTGTATCATGTTCACATTGACATCATTGCCTTCCGCATCAGTCAGCACGGCAATGGTATCTTCAATACCGTAATCGCCTTCGGCTGCGATGGATTTCACGGTACATACGCCTTTCTGTTCGAAAGGCACCATAATCTTCAGCGGCTGAAAGTTTTCATCCACTTGTCCCAGCCAGGCGGCAGCTTCCACTTGATCGCCTGCCTTTGCCAAAGGCACGAAATGCCACTTGCTTTCCTTGTCCAACGGATAAGTATATTGTCCGCGTTTCAAGAAAACACCATCCATTTTGTCGAGGTCGTTTTGCAGACCATCGTAGTTCTTTGAAAGCATACCCGGTCCCAGCGTCACTTCGAGCATGTGTCCGGTAAACTCGGCTTCGGATCCTACCTTCAGTCCACGGGTGCTTTCAAACACCTGCACATAGACCTGGGTGCCTACCACCTTAATCACCTCCGCCATCAACTTGTCTCCACCAGTCGAGATATAACAAATCTCATTCTGAGCTACCGGTCCGTCAACGACGAGGGTCACCATGTTGGCTATTACGCCACTAACAGTTCCTTTTGTTGCCATATAATTATGTAGTTTATTTTATCTGAATTCTGCGGGTATCTGTACCTCGTCCTTCAATGCAGCAATGATACTGCGGAACATCTGGCTACCCTTTTCCTTATCCAATGAAATCCATCGTTCTATCATCTCCAGTTGCAACAGGAAGACGAACAGGCGCTCTACTGTAAAGTAATCGAAGAAAGTAGCCTCTTCCATCCAGTTCCAGCGGAGTTGGTCTATCTTTTTTTCGCGTTCTACAAGTTCCTCTGTTTCACTAATCTTCACCAGCTGTTCCAAACATTCCACTTCACTGCTCAAACCGAAGTCACGGGCACTGGATGTACGCAAGGCATCGCATATTTCGGTATTACCTACAATCAGCGGGGCAATATCCATTTTGAATTTCCGTGCTGTAAGTGCTACCAATACATTTTTAATAATGAGGTTGAAAGCAAACCATTCTGCCACAAACTCATTATTACACTTCATGCAATAGGTATAATAAAGTGCTGCCAGACGGTCTTCCTGCAAGAAGTTATCTTCGGCAGGAGTACTGAAATACTCGGAAATGAAAGTGGACAGATAAGACGGAAACACACGATCGGACACCTTATCACCTTCTTTCAGTGCCAAGATGTACTCTGTCAGTTCCTCTGCAGAATAATTTCCGCGGGGATCGACAGCTGCTTCCTTATCTTTCAACAGTTTCAAGACATTAGCATTATCGTACTGAAGGTAAAACAAGCCTATCAGCTTTTTATCATCTTCAGATAAGAATGGATAAAGCTCAGTTTTGAAATCTGCTACCGTATAGCTCAGTTTGTTGTCCTCCAGAGTGAGTTCAGGCAAACCGGCTACCAAGTAATAATATTTACTCATAATCCTGTGGGAGTTTAAAACAGCATTTCCACTAATTGTGGACGCAGGAATTCTTTGAAGTAGTTCATAAATTCTTCTTCACCGAAGTTCACCTTGTACGAACCATCGGCAGGCGATACAGAGAACAGCGTCTTGATACCATTCACTTGTTCAATCTTCACCCCTTTATCCAACAAGCCCTTTGCCTGAGCAGCAAAATACTTTTTCAAACCTTCAGCATCAGCAGTAGAAATAACGATAGGCTCGTTTACACTCCATTTAGATGCCAAAGCTACAATGAATGCATTGAGGTAATTCTTGTCTGCTGCAAATGCTTTCACATCAGCATTCACAATCTTATCCGTCACCAAAGTGGCGATTTCAGATTTCAGGGCATTCACAGCCTGACCGGCAAACAGTTTTAATTCAGATTTAGTATTTTCTGCCAATTCATCAGCAGATTTGTGAGCAGTAGCCTTGATTGTATCAGCTTCTTTACGAGCATCTTCTACAATTTTCTTGGCTTCTTCCTGAGCTTTAGCGATAAGTTTTTGGGCTTCTTCATTACCTTTCTCTACTCCTTCACGGTAGATCTTATCGGTCAACTCTTGAATTTTGTTTTCCATATTTACGGGAGTTATTATATGATTTATATTACAATTTAGCTATACGTGTTTTCTCCTACTAATTAGATTTACGCCAAAAATACAAAAATACATTTGATATTGGATAGAAACAAAGAAATAAAAGTTCTTACTTTTCCAAAAAAACAGCATTTTAAACTATAAATGAACAGTAACGATGACAAGAAGATAACAAATTGCCTACTACAGATTGCATTATTTTATAAACGAAGAAAGCCCCCATATCTTTCGATATGGAGGCTTCTCTCTAAAACGGCGACTACCTACTCTCCCACTGT
>CAJKXC010000073.1 GCA_905203765.1 uncultured Bacteroides sp. | reverse complement strand
TTTCAAGAATGAAAATCTTGCGTCCTAACCGATAGACGAACGGGCCATCCTTTGTTGAGCGTTTCCGCTCTTGCAAACGCATTTCCTTTTGTTTGCGGATGCAAAGGTAGAAACTCTTTTTGAATTGGCAAAATATTCTCAAGAAAAAAATAAAGCATCTCTGCTTCATTTCCCTTTTGTTCATATTTTATTATTTGATAATCAGTATGATAGTAGCTTTCATTTTTTTACTCATCTGCTATTCTTTTTTTATTATTCCTTGTCAGATTCCTGTTCTTTCGGGCTTTTTTCGTAGCTTTGTTATCGGATTGAAACCAAAACAGTAAATAGGAATGTTGCAAAAAACGCTGGGGATTGTGTTGCACACCCTGAAATATAAGGATACTTCACTCATTGCGGACATCTATACCGAGGTGGTGGGCAGGGCGTCGTTCCTTGTTTCGGTGCCCCGTTCGCGTAAGGCGGCGGTGAAGTCGGTGCTCTTCCAGCCGTTGGCGTTGGTGGAGTTAGAGGTGGATTTCCGTCCCAACGCTACTATATATAAGGTAAAGGAAGCGAAGTCTTTCTATCCTTTTTCCACGCTTCCTTTTGATCCTTACAAGTCTGCCATTGCTCTTTTCCTGTCCGAGTTCCTCTATCGTGCCGTGCGTGAGGAAGCGGAGAACCGCCCGTTGTTTGCTTATTTGCAGCATTCCATTGTCTGGTTGGACGAGTGCCGGGCAGGATTTGCCAATTTCCACCTGGTTTTCCTGATGCGCCTTTCCCGCTTTCTGGGGCTCTATCCTAATTTGGAAGATTATCACGAAGGCGATTATTTCGATTTGCAGAATGCCTGTTTCACCCCGCTTCGTCCGCAACTTCACTCCAATTACATAGCTCCGCAGGAAGCTGCCCGCCTGACGCAACTGATGCGCATGAACTATGAAACGATGCACCTCTTTGCCATGAACCGGACGGAGCGCACCCGCTGCCTGACGATTATGAATGACTACTACCGCCTGCACTTGCCGGACTTCCCGGCATTGAAATCACTTGAAGTCTTGAAAGAACTGTTTGATTGAGTTGTGTATACTGTGCCGGGAAGTTTGCTGATAGCTTGCCAATGACCGGAACATACTACCTTTTCCTCTGAAACATACTATCCTTTCCTCTGAAACACTCTTTGTTATCTTCCGAAACTCTTATTGTTTCCTTGCACAAGATGGCATCTTATGTTGCTCAAGATGGCATCTTATGCTACACAAGATGCCATCTTGTGCATGAAAGGGAATAGTGTTTCAGATGAAGGGCAAGGGTGTTTCGGGTGAGGGGCAAGATAGTTTCAGGGGTAAAATGAACCGTGCTTCACACCTTTTCCCCCTCTGAAAGAAAGGGAGAAAGACGTGAAGCACGGTCTTTATAACAAGAAAAGCGGGTGCTGATTATCCCAACAGTTCCTTTACTTTGGCTGAAATGGCACGGCCTTCGGCAAGTCCTGCCAGTTTTTTGTTGGCGGCGCCCATTACTTTGCCCATGTCCTTGCCGCTGGTGGCACCTACTTCGGCAATGATTTCCTTTAAGGCGGCTTCCAGTTCTTCGGGAGTCATCTGCTTGGGCAGGTAGGTTTCCATTACTTTCACCTGTGCCAGTTCTGCATCTGCCAGGTCTTGGCGTCCTTGCTGTATGTAGATTTCGGCGGCGTCCTTGCCTTGCTTAGTCAACTTCTGAATAATTTTCAGTGCATCGGCATCGCTCAGGGTATCGTTGGCTCCGGGAGCGGTCTTGGCTTCCAGAAATACTTTCTTTACGTTTCTCAGAGTTTCGAGCGCCACTTTGTCTTTGGCTTTCATTGCGGTTTTAATGTCTTCGCTGACTCTTTCAAATAAATCCATAAGGCTATTTTGTTTTAGTTCTGTTTAAAAGTTAATCACTCCACCCTCGTTCGCTTCACTCTCCTGTGCGGCTTCGGTGGCGAGCATACCTTCTGTTTCGGCTTTCACGCGGATGTTGGTCAGTGTGCTCTTGTCGCGGGAGTAAGTGGGGGAGTTCTCTACCATGCTGATGATGTCGGCGTTATCCAGGTCTTCGGGATTGAAGATGTAGATGTGGCGACGGCGGGAGCGCTGGCTCCTGTTGTTGGCATCCTTGCCGTAATACTCTTCACGGCGGCTGCGCTTCTGTTCTTCTTCCTCTTCCAACTCGGCAAGGCGTTGTTGCTCTTCGGCGGTGCGCTGGGTGATGCGGTCGTCCATCTCCTTCATGTGGATGTCCTGGATGCCGAAGCCGGTGGCGAGCAGGGTAATCTTTACTTTCTGCTCCAGTTTGTCGTCTATCGCCATACCGAACTTCGTTTCGAAGTCGCGGCTGAAGCGGTTCATGAACTCTTTCACTTCGTCCATTTCGCTCATCATCAGCTTGTGCTGTGAGCTGTAGGAGATATTGAGCAACACTTTCTTGGAATTGAAGATGTCGTTGTTGTTCAGCAGCGGAGAGTGCTGGGCGTTCTTGATGGCTTCGCTCACGCGGTTGTCGCCTTCGCCGTAGCCGGTACTCATGATGGCTACACCGCCGTCCTTCAGCACTGTTTTCACGTCGTTGAAGTCGAGGTTTACCTTTCCGTGCAGGGTGATGATTTCGGCAATGCTCTTGGCGGCTACCGAGAGGGTGTCGTCTGCTTTGTCGAAGGCGTCGTCTACGGAGAGTTCGCTATATATCTCGCTCAGTTTTTCGTTGTTGATGACCAGCAGCGCGTCTACGTGCTTGCTGACTTCTTCTACACCGTCCAGCGCCTGGTCTATCTTCTTGTCGCCTTCCCAACGGAACGGGATGGTGACGATGCCGATAGTCAGGATGTCCATTTCCTTGGCGGTCTGTGCGATGATAGGTGCGGCTCCGGTACCTGTGCCGCCGCCCATTCCGGCGGTGATGAATACCATCTTGGTGCCGTCATTCAGCATGGCTTTGATGTCTTCGATGCTCTCTTCGGCAGCTTTACGGGCACGTGCAGGACGGTTGCCGGCGCCGAGGCCTTCTTTGCCGAGTTGCAACTTTACCGGTACGGGGGAGTCCTTCAGCGCTTGGTTATCTGTGTTGCACAGCACGAACGTCACGTCATGTATGCCTTCCCGGTACATGTGGTTCACGGCGTTACCGCCACCGCCACCTACGCCGATTACTTTGATAATCTTCGGGGAATCGGTCGGGAAATCGAATTCTACTATATCGTCCATAGCTTTATTAATTGATAATTGACAATTGATAATTGACAATTAAAGGGTTATACATTTGATTACTTCATGTCGTCGTCCGAGAAGATTTCGTTGGAGAGCTTGTTGAAAGTCTTTTCGAACCAGCTTGGGCCTTCTTTCTTCTTCCGCTTCTTTTCTTCTTTCTCGCGTTGTTCTCTCTCTTTACGCTCACGTTCTTTGCGCTCTTTCTCCTCTTTCTCGCGTTGCGCTTTGGCGGCACGGGCGGCGGCTTCCTGTTCTTTTAGGGCTTCGTCGTCACCGAACATATCGGCGGGCTTGTTGGGAGTGGAAGTGACGGGTTGCGTCGGCTTCACTTCTTGCAGGCAGCAGTTCTCATTACCGGCGGCAAGCAGGCCGAGCAGGGTGTTCTGCATGCCGTCCTTCTTCAGCACGTCGCTGTAACCGTGAACGGTGTTGTGCACAAACTTCGCGGTCTTTAGTTTCTCTATCTTGCTCTGCTTCTGGAAGGCTTTCTCGAGATTCTTCAGATTGGCACCGCCACCGGTGAATATAACGCCGGAGAAGAGTTTGTCGGCATAGCCGGAGAGTTGCAACTGGTTCCATACGTTGGCAAGAATCTCTTCGGCGCGTGCTCCGATGATGTTGTTCAGCAATGCCAGTTCGATGGTGCGTCCGTCTTCCAGCGTGCATACGGCGGGTGTTTCGGTTTCCTCTTCTTCGTAGAGGGCGTCTCCGTATTGCAGTTTCAGTCTTTCGGCATCTTCTTCTTCCATTTGCAGGGAAGTGATGTCGTGGGTGATGTTGCTTCCGCCTAATGGCAGTACGCTGAGGTAGCGCAGGATGTTGTTCTTGTAGACCAGGATGGTGGTGGTGTCGGCACCGAAGTCCACCAGGGCGCAACCGGAGCGCATCTCGCTTTCGGTCAGTACCACTTGCGACAAGGCTGTGGGGGCAACGAGCAGGTCATCGGCTATCTCTACCCGGGCTTGCTCAAAGCTGTGCTCGAGGTTCTTCTTGAGTGCGGCGCGTGCCACGATGTTCAGGAACTGTCCGGTGACGTGCTGCCCTGCAACGCCTACGGGGTCTACTTGCAGGTTATTGTCTATCTTATATTCTTGCGGGGCGACATCCAGCATGCACATGTCTATCAAAGGTACGTCGCGGTTCTCGTCGCAGATAGCGTCTATCACTTCCTGCGAGATGATGCCTTCTTCATCCAGCGTGCGGCTTACCGCATTCTTGACCGTACGCAATGACTGTCCGCCGATGCCTACATATACTTTGGCAATGGAGTTGTTCAGCTGGCCTTCCAGCTTGTTGATGATGGTAGTCAGCGCTTGTGCGGTCTTATCAATGTTGTAGATGGCACCCTTGTGGATAAACGAGGATGCGTCTTCGCTTGCATAAGCCAACACCTGGAGACTTCCGTCACTGTTCTTCTTTCCTGCGATTCCGGAAATCTTGGAAGAACTCAACTCGATAGCGGCGATAAAATCTGTTGTTGCCATAATTCTTTAATGAGCCAATATGCCAATGTGGTAATGTGCCAATTGGCTGGCGCGTTTATTGTTAATTACTTGTTATTCTTTCAATCAGGCAATGTACACTCTGCAATTGGCACATTACCACATTATCACATTCTTTACTCCCTTTTCGTGCAGATAATCTGATTACTGAATTCAACGTTAATGCGGGAGTATTTGTTCCAGCCCACCTGGTTCAATGCTTTCTCGTAGAATGCTTTTACCCGTTCGAGCTTTTTCTCAAAGCCGTCCAGCTTGCCGAGGTAGATGAGGTGGTCGCCTACTCGCGGCACCAGTTCCACGTTCTTGCCGGACAGTACATGGATTTGCTCCACTTGTGCATTCCAGAACGAATTGTTCTGCAAAAATACACCAAACTTATATAAATCCCTCATGGCAAAGGACTTTTCTACATTTCCAGTCACAACTGCGAGGTGTGCCACGCATTTTGCATCGGGGGGCATCACCGTTCCTTTGTTGTCCAGATAATAGTTTTCGCCGTTGGCACTCATCACTCTCAGGATGGGGATGCGCTGGGTTACTTCGATGCAAAGTTTGCCGCTGGGCGTCTTGTAGCACTCCACCTGGTCGATGAGCGGATGCTTGGCGAGTTCGCGTTCTATGGTTTTGGTGCGGACGCGTTCCAACTCTTTCCCGACGGGGCTGATGCCCTTCTTCTCCAATAGGGTAGCTACTTCCTTTTTCGTAATGAAGCCGGCATATACCGTGTCTTTAATCACTAACTCCATGTCTTGGCACACTTGCGCCGCCGGCTTCCGGTTGAAGGCGGTGATGGCCACTGCCAGATAGGCGATGACGAGCAACAGGACGATAGAAAGTAGAATCCTCTTAATCATGGTACTTCTCTGATAATAGTTCGGTTATTTGGGGCACATAGTTATCCAGGTCACCCGCTCCCAGCACTATCAGTACTTCGGTGTGCTTGCGGGAGAGCAGGTTCAGCACGTCTTCCTTCTTGCAGATACACTTCTCGATGCCCGGGCGCAGATTGTCATAAATCAGCTGGCTGGTCACACCGGGGATGGGTTGCTCGCGTGCCGGATAGATTTCCGTCAGGATTACTTCATCTGCCAGGGAGAGGCTTTCGGCAAAGTCCCGGTAGAAGTCGCGGGTGCGGGTGTAGAGGTGGGGTTGGAAGATAGCGGTTATCTTCTTGTCCCGGTACAGCTCGCGGATGGACTTCACGCTCTGGGCGATTTCTGCCGGGTGGTGGGCATAGTCGCTGAGGAATACGATTTTGTCCGTCTTTAACTTAAAGTCGAAGCGGCGGTCTACTCCGCGGAAACTCGCCATGCCTTGTCGGATTTCCTCGTCGGTGGCACCGCTGAGGTGGGCGAGTGCCATGGCGGCTACGCCGTTCTCTATGTTGATGCTGACGGGAACGCCCAGTTGGATGTCGTTGATGTGGGTATCGGGGGCTACGAAGTCGATGAAAATTTCACCGTTTCCGATGCGGATGTTCTCGGCATGGAAGTCGCCTTCGTTGCGGGAATAGGTGTAGATCGTTACACCTGGTTGCACGTCGGGCTGCATTTCCAGTCCTTTGTGCAGGATGAGGGCGCCGCCCGGCTGAATCAGCGTGGTGTAGTGGCGGAAGCTTTCCAGGTAGGCTTCTTTGGTACCGTAGATGTCCAGGTGGTCGGGGTCGGTGGCTGTGATAACGCTCATCCAGGGAGACAGCCAGTGGAAGGAACGGTCGAACTCGTCCGCTTCAATCACGGTGTAAGGGCTGGTGGGTGAAAGCAGCAGGTTGGTGCCGTAGTTCTTCGAAATGCCACCGAGGAAGGCGGTACAGCCTACGTGTGACTGGTGCAGCAGGTGTGCCGCCATGGTGCTGGTGGTAGTCTTGCCATGAGTACCTGCCACGCAGAGGCCTTTACTGCTGCGGGTGATGATGCCCAATACTTGGGAACGCTTATGTATCTCGAAACCGTTTTCACGGAAATAAGTCAGTTCGGCATGTTCCTGGGGAACGGCAGGGGTGTAGATAACCAGGGTGGTAGCTTGTTCCTTGCAGTTCTGCGGGATGAGGTTGACGTCCTCTTCGTAATGTATTTGTGCACCTTCCGCAATCAGGCGTTCGGTCAGTTCGCTCGGTGTACGGTCGTAGCCTGCTACGGTCTTTCCTTTGGAGAGGAAATAGCGTATCAGGGCACTCATACCGATGCCGCCGGCACCGACGAAGTATACGGACTGGATTGTTTCTAAATCTTTCATCAATTATCCAATTAGTTTCAACACTTCTTTTGCTATAATCGTAGCCGAGTCGGGCAATGCCAACTTGGCGATGTTCTCACTCAGGCTTTTCAGTTTCTCTGCATCGGCAATGGTTTCCAATGCTACCGGCAGCAACTTTTCTTTGGCTTCCACATCCTTCACGTAGATGGCAGCGTCTTTGTTTACCAGCGCCAGGGCGTTTTTGGTCTGATGGTCTTCTGCCACGTTGGGCGAAGGCACCAGGATTACCGGTTTGTGCAGCAGGCAGAATTCCGAGATGGAGCCGGCTCCTGCACGCGAGATGACCAGGTCGGCGGCGGCGTATGCGCTTGCCATGTCCTTGATGAAATCGGTAACGTACAGATTGGGGATGGCATTAATGTGCGGATGGCGCACTGCTTCTCCCGTAACGGCGGTGATGGCTTCCCTCACCTGCTCGATGTATATCTTTCCCGTCTGCCAGATAAACTGTATATGGGGGTTGGTGCGGATCACTTCCAGCCCGTCGGTCAAAGTCTGGTTGATGGTACGCGCACCGAGACTTCCACCCAGTATGAGGATGGTTTTCTTCTCCGGGTCCAGCCCGAAGAACTTTACGGCTTCCTCGTGCGAGATGGAATGGCCGAGCAGGTTTTGGCGTACCGGGTTGCCGGTCATGATAATCTTTTCTGCCGGGAAGAACTTCTCCATGCCTTCGTAAGCCACACAAATTTTGTCGGCTTTCTGGGCAAGGAGTTTGTTGGTGACGCCGGCGTAAGAGTTCTGCTCCTGTATCAGGGTGGGGATGCCCATCATGCCTGCCGTCTTCAGTGTGGGACCGCTGGCATAGCCGCCTACACCTACCGCTACTTGCGGGCGGAATTCTTTGATGATGCTGCGTGCTTTCCACTGGCTGCGTGCCAGTTTTACCAGCACGGATATATTCTTCCACAAGTGTTTGCGGTCGAATCCGGCGATGGGCAGGCCGATGATTTTGTATCCGGCATCGGGCACACGTTGCATTTCCATTCTCCCTTCGGCGCCTACGAAGAGGATTTCGGCATCGGGGCATAGCTCCTTTATGGCGTTGGCGATGGAGACTGCCGGGAATATATGTCCGCCGGTGCCGCCGCCGCTGATGATAATGCGTGGTTTACTGTTCATTTCTATCTGTTTCTTTTGTTAATCTGCATACTGTCATTCAAATTCCGCATCGCTGTTCAGTGCCTTTGCCGTCGGTTCGCTTGCTGTCTGGGCATCGCTCTCGGCGGGGTGTTCCGGGTCTGCGGCATCTACCAGCATCGGTATCTGTGCATCGTGCATCTGTTGTTCTTCCAGTTTGGCTGTATATCGGCTTACGCTCAATATCATGCCGATATAGGCGCAGTTGATAAACGTGGATGTACCGCCTTTACTGATGAGCGGCAACGGTTGTCCCGTGACGGGTGCCAGTCCTACGGCAACCATCATGTTGAACAGTGCCTGCGTGACGAGCAGCAAGGCGATTCCTATAATAAGGAAGGCGGGGAAGGTGCGGTCGCACTTCTTGGCGATGCGCCCCACACGTACCAGCAGGCAGATGTAGAGGAATACCACCACGATGCCGCCTACCAAACCGAGCTCTTCGATAATGATGGCATAAATAAAGTCGGAGAATGCCTGGCTCAGAAAGTCGCGTTGCACGGAGTTGCCCGGGCCTTTGCCTATGACGTTGCTGGTGGCTACGGCAATGCGGGCATGTGCCACCTGTCCGTCTCCGTCTATGTCGAACTTGGCTGCGGGTACTTCTTCTTTCCCGGCAAAGTCTGCAATACGCGCCTTCACCGTTGTGAAGCGGTGTCCCATCGGTATCTTCTCGAGCGTTTTGTCCGGTGTGGCGAGCAGAAAGACGACGAATACCACGACGAATGCCACAATGCCGCCGCCCAGTATGAACAGCTTCTTGGCAGAGATGCGCCCGATGAACATCATCAGGTAGACCGTGCCGAAAAGCAACATTCCTGTCGAATAGTTCTCCGGCAGAATCAGTGCGCAGACAAGGCAGGTGATAATCATGATACGCTTGAAAGCCTTCGGACTTGCCCCGTCTTCATCCTGCCCTTTGGAAAGGATAAAGGCGGTGACGATGATGACTGCCATTTTGGCTATCTCCGAGGGCTGGAACTGTATGCCCATGAACGTCATCCAGCGGGCGGCACCATTCACACGGTCGCCGGTAACAAAGCCCATCAGCATGACGAAGGCAAGCAACCCGATGGAGAGGGGCAGCAGGAATACCGGGAATACCTGGAACCATTTATAAGGTATGTTGTGCACCAATACCACGATGACGGCACCCACCATCAGCAGGATGCTGTGCTGCGTAATCGGTCCCCAGTGGTCACCGCTCTTATAAGTCAGCGTACTGGCAGCACTGAACACTTCCGTAATGGAGATGAGACAGAGGAACAGGAAGATAATCCAGATAACCTTGTCGCCTTTGAATATGCTTCTTAATAAATCCAATGCTTCGCGAATTTTAAAAGTTAATAATAAAAGGGTGCTTACTGCTACGTCCCCCGTAGCTTACCACCTACGTCACTCGTTGGTGACCGTCAATGCCACCCGTTGGTGACCACCTACGTCACCCGTTGCTTACAGCGCCCGTACACATGCCTTGAACTGGTCGCCGCGGTCCTCGTAACTCTTGAAGAGGTCGAAGCTGGCGCAACAGGGGCTAAGTAATACGGTTTCACCTTTCTTTGCCAGGCGGTAGGCTGCATCTACGGCATCCTTCATTCCGGTTTGCACATCGGCTACGGGGAGTCCCATCGGGTCGAAGAACTCGTGCAGTTTTTCGTTGTGCAGTCCCAGATATACCAGAGCCGAACACTTTTCACGTACGAGGTCTTCTATCTCCGTGTAATCGTTGCCTTTGTCCTTACCGCCAAGGATAAGCACGACTTTCGTTTTCATGCTCTGCAAGGCATACCAGCAGGAGTTGACGTTCGTAGCTTTGGAGTCGTTGATGAACTCTATGCCGCGTACGGTAGCTACTTTCTCCAGACGGTGCTCCACTCCTTCGAAGTCGGACAACGCCTTGCGGATATACTCTTTCTGTATGCCGGCAAGGTTGGCAGAGATGCCGGCGGCGAGCGAGTTATATAAGTTGTGCGTACCTTGCAACGCCAGTTTTTCCTGCTCCATATTGAAGTCTATCGGTGCGTTGATTTCCACTTCGCCGTCTTCCACGTAGGCGATGGCTCCATCCTCTTTCACGGCGGCGAAAGGATAGGGGTGGGCTGTCAGTCCGTGCTTCTCCAGTTCGCGCTTGATGATGGGGTCGTCGTTCCAGTAGATAAAGGCATCTTCCGAGGTCTGGTTCCGGGTGATGCGGAACTTGGCGTCTACATACTTCTGCATGCAGTGGTCGTAGCGGTCCAGGTGGTCGGGCGTGATGTTCATCAGCACGGCGATGTTGGCACGGAAGTTATACATATTGTCCAGTTGGAAGGAGCTCAGTTCGATGACGTAGTAGTCATGTTCCTCGGTAGCCACCTGCAAGGCAAGGCTCTTGCCGATGTTTCCTGCCAGACCGACGTTCAGTCCCGCACTTTTGAAGATGTGGTAGATGAGCGAAGTAGTGGTTGTCTTTCCGTTGGAACCGGTGATGCAAACCATCTTCGCATCGGTATAGCGTCCGGCAAACTCTATCTCGGAAATGATAGGCGTACCTTTCTCTTTCAGTTTCAGAATAAGCGGGGCATCATTGGGGATGCCGGGGCTCTTCACCACTTCGTCGGCATTCAGTATCAGCTCTTCGGTGTGCCGGCCTTCTTCCCAGGCGATGTCGTACTTGTCCAGCAGTTCTTTATATTTGTTCTTAATGGTAGACATGTCGGAAACGAACGTGTCGAAACCTTTCACTTTGGCGAGTACGGCAGCACCTGCACCGCTTTCTCCAGCTCCTAATATTACAATTCTACTCATATGTTCTACTTATCTTATTTTCAACGTTATAATCGTTATTGCCGCCAGTACAATCGTTACAATCCAGAAGCGAACGGTAATCTTCGATTCGTGGAAAAGCTGGTCCGGCTTGGTAAATACCACCTTGCATCCCGGTTCTACCAGGTTCATGCCGGTGCGGAAGTGGTCGTGTATCGGCGTCCGTTTAAAGAGCCGTTGCTTCATTCCTTTCCGCTTGCCTGCTTTGTAATAAAAGCGTTGCAGAATTACCGACAGATTCTCTACCAGGAATATCCCGCAAAGAATCGGTATCAGCAGTTCTTTGTGTATGATAATGGCAAACACGGCAATGATACCGCCGATGGTCAGGCTGCCGGTATCTCCCATAAACACCTGTGCCGGATAGGCATTGTACCACAAGAAACCGATAAGGGCACCGATAAAGGCGCAGATGAAGATTACCAGTTCTTGCGAGCCCGGAATGTACATGATGTTCAGGTATCCGGCATATTCTATGTGGCTGGACACGTAGGCGAGTATTCCCAACGTCAGTCCGATGATGGCGGAGTTGCCGGCGGCCATGCCGTCCATCCCGTCGTTCAGATTGGCACCGTTGGAAACGGCGGTTACTACAAAGATGGTGATGATGACAAACAACACCCATCCTGCCGTCTGTGCATGTTCGCCCATCCAGCCTACCAGGTCGGAATAATCGAAGTTATTGCTCTTGAAGAACGGAATGGTGGTTTGCGTAGCTTTGATTTCCTTCGCCGCATGCACCACTTCCATTTGTCCGTTCGGCTTTTGTATCTCGATGTTTTCGCGGATTACCACTTGCGGACTGAGGAAGAGCGTCAATCCTACGATAAGTCCCAAACCTACCTGGCCGATAACCTTGAACTTGCCGTGCAATCCTTCTTTATCTTTCTTGAATATCTTGATGTAATCGTCGGCAAAACCCAGTGAGCCGAGCCAGACGGTTGTTATCAGCATCAATATCATGTAGATATTGTCCAGCCTTCCCAGCAACAAACAGGGAATGAGAATCGCGAAGATGATAATAACGCCACCCATGCTGGGCACGCCTACCTTGTTCACTCCGAAGGGGTCGATGCTTGCGTCGCGTTGTGTTTCGGTAATCTGTTTGCGTTTCAGCAGGTTGATGAACTTGTCTCCCCAGATACTCGAAATGAGCAATGCCAGGATAAT
>CAJKXC010000072.1 GCA_905203765.1 uncultured Bacteroides sp. | reverse complement strand
AACAAGTTCCCGACACACGCAACGTTGGGAAAGATGCCATGAAAGCCGACGGAACTATTAACCGCGCGGCACTCCCTGCCATCTTCAACCCCGAAGACCTGAATGCTCTTGAGCAAGCTCTCCGGTTGAAAGATGAACATCCGGGCTCCACCGTAACCATTCTGACTATGGGACCGGGACGTGCAGCCGAAATCATTCGTGAAGGACTCTACCGTGGTGCCGACAACGGCTATCTGCTGACCGACCGCGCATTTGCCGGTGCAGATACCCTTGCCACTTCGTATGCCCTTGCCACCGCCATCCGCAAAATCGGTGATTACGACGTTATCATCGGCGGACGCCAGGCCATCGACGGGGATACCGCACAAGTAGGTCCGCAGATTGCCGAAAAACTGGGATTGACGCAGGTGACGTATGCCGAAGAGATTCTGAACGTAGATAAAACTGCTCGGAAAATCACCGTGAAACGTCATATCGACGGCGGTGTAGAAACCGTAGAGGCTCCCCTGCCCATCGTCATCACCGTAAACGGAAGCGCAGCCCCCTGTCGTCCGCGCAACGCCAAACTGGTGCAGAAGTACAAACGTGCCCTCGGCGCTCAGGAGAAAGCAGCCATCGCCAAAGAAGGTGAGATGCTGGCTTACGCCGACCTTTATGAGAAATATCCCTATCTGAACATCACTGAATGGAGCGTGGCCGACGTCAACGGTGACCTCGCACAATGCGGTCTGAGCGGTTCGCCCACCAAGGTGAAGACCATTCAGAACATCTCCTTCCAAGCCAAAGAAAGCAAGACGCTGACAGGCAGCGACAAGGATGTAGAAGATTTGATTGTTGAACTGTTAGCTAACCATACGATAGGATAAGATTATGAATAATGTATTTGTATATTTAGAGATAGAAGGCACCACAGTTGCCGACGTCAGTCTCGAACTCTTGACCAAAGGTCGTAAATTGGCTAATCAGTTGGGCTGCCAGCTGGAAGCTGTTGCTGCCGGTAGCAATCTGGCAGGCATTGAAAAACAAGTATTGCCCTTCGGCGTAGACAAACTCCATGTGTTCGACGCTCCGGGCTTGTTCCCCTATACTTCCCTTCCCCACTCTTCTGTTCTCATCAACCTGTTCAAGGAAGAGAAACCGCAAATCTGCCTGATGGGCGCCACCGTTATCGGCCGCGACCTCGGCCCGCGTGTTTCTTCGGCACTGACCAGTGGCTTGACGGCCGACTGTACTTCCCTTGAAATAGGCGAGCACGAAGACAAGAAAGAAGGTAAGACGTACGAGAATCTGTTGTATCAGATACGTCCGGCATTCGGCGGTAACATCGTTGCCACGATTGTAAACCCCGAGCATCGCCCGCAAATGGCAACCGTGCGCGAGGGTGTGATGAAGAAAGAAATCCTCGATGCCAACTATAAAGGTGAAGTCATCAACCATGACGTTGCCAAGTACGTGCCCGAGACGGACTACGTAGTAAAAGTCATCGACCGCCACGTAGAGAAAGCCAAGCACAATCTGAAAGGCGCTCCTATCGTCATTTCCGGTGGTTACGGCATGGGCAGTCGCGAGAACTTCAATATGCTGTTCGAGCTCGCCAAGGAACTCCACGCCGAAGTAGGTGCCAGCCGTGCCGCCGTCGATGCAGGCTATGCCGACCACGACCGTCAGATTGGTCAGACAGGTGTAACGGTTCGCCCCAAACTGTACATCGCTTGCGGTATCTCAGGACAAATCCAGCACATCGCCGGTATGCAGGAAAGCGGTATCATCATCTCTATCAACAACGACGAGAATGCTCCTATCAACACCATTGCCGACTACGTCATCAATGGCACGGTAGAAGAGGTTATCCCGAAGATGATTAAGTATTACAAACAGAACAGTAAATAACAATAAAGGTAATCATGAAAGGACTGATCCTTATACTTGTTCTTTTTTCAGGTATAGCTTCTGCTATTGCTCAAGAGAAGATTTGGTTAGACAAAGACTACAAATGGACTGCCGACTCAACTCAAGCAATCAGATATGCTTTTATTTCTCAAATAGACAAAAAGCATATAGAGGTAGAAGAATACACACTGAACGGGCAAAGGAAAGACGTTTGGCATTTCTCGGAATATAAAAGCGCGCCTCGCAAAAGGATAAGAGAAGGTATACATACAGTATTCTATACAAACGGCAAGGACAGTCTGACAGAGGTATACAAAAACAATCGCTTGGAAGGACAAGCCATGGTGCATTACCCTGATGGTACCCTACATTTTGCCCAAAGCTATAAAGATGGGAAACTTGACGGAAAGTTCCTGCAATATTATCCTGATGGAAAACTCCGTAGAGAAGAATATTATTCAGAGAACCAATGCAACAATGGAAAACTGTTTGATGAAAACGGAACCGAAATTGAGCATCAACCGTATTTCATTCCACCAGCATTTCCCGGCGGAATAGAAAACCTGATAAAGCTAGTGGCAAATGTAACCAAATATCCGGAAGATGCCTGGAAGAAGAAAGCAGAAGGAAGGGTTATCCTACAATTCTTTGTAAATGAAGAAGGCAAGATGACTTACCCGGAAGTGATTCAATCTGTGCGTTATGATATTGACAAGGAAGCTTTACGGGCTTTTAAGGATATCAGTGAAGTCTATCGGTGGTCACCAGGCTACAAAGACGGAAAAGCTATCAGCGTAAAATTTACTTTACCTCTATATTTTAGAATACCTAATTAAACAAAAAATTATGGCAAACTTTTATACCGAAGTTCCCGAATTGAAGTATCATCTGGACAACCCGATGATGGAACGTATCTGCGAACTGAAAGAACGCGGATACGAAGACAAAGACAAGTTTGACTATGCTCCGCAGGACTATGCGGATGCGATGGACTCTTATGATAAGGTGCTCGAAATCACCGGTGAGATTACCGGAGAGATTATTGCACCGAATGCAGAAGGTGTGGACGAAGAAGGTCCTCACTGTGCCGACGGTCGCGTGGAATATGCCAGCGGCACGAAGCAGAACCTCGATGCTATGGTGAAAGCCGGCTTGAACGGTATGACCATGCCGCGCCGCTTCGGTGGTCTGAACTTCCCGATCACTCCTTATACCATGTGCGCCGAAATCGTGGCTGCCGCTGATGCAGGCTTTGGCAACATCTGGTCTTTGCAGGACTGTATCGAGACGTTGTACGAGTTCGGCAACGAAGACCAGCACAGCCGTTTCATCCCCCGCATCTGCCAGGGCGAAACCATGTCCATGGACTTGACCGAGCCCGATGCCGGCTCCGACCTGCAAAGCGTGATGCTGAAAGCAACCTTCGACGAAGCCAACAACTGCTGGCGCCTGAACGGTGTGAAGCGTTTCATCACCAACGGTGATGCCGACCTGCACCTCGTACTGGCACGCTCGGAAGAAGGTACGAAGGATGGCCGCGGCCTCTCCATGTTCATCTACGACAAGCGCGAAGGTGGCGTAAACGTACGCCGCATCGAGAACAAATTGGGTATCCACGGTTCTCCTACCTGCGAACTTGTTTACAAGAATGCAAAAGCCGAACTTTGCGGTGACCGCAAACTCGGTCTGATAAAATACGTAATGGCTTTGATGAACGGTGCCCGTCTGGGAATTGCCGCTCAGTCGGTAGGTCTTTCGCAGGCTGCTTACAACGAAGGTCTGACTTATGCCAAAGACCGCAAGCAGTTCGGCAAGGCTATCATCGAATTCCCGGCAGTTTATGACATGCTGGCCATCATGAAAGCCAAACTGGATGCAGGCCGTGCCTTGTTATACCAAACTTCCCGCTACGTAGACGTCTACAAAGCATTGGATGACATCTCCCGCGAACGCAAACTGACTCCGGAAGAACGCCAGGAACAGAAGAAATATGCCAAGCTGGCAGACTCCTTCACTCCGCTGGCAAAGGGTATGAACTCCGAATATGCCAACCAGAATGCTTACGACAGCATCCAGATTCATGGCGGTTCCGGTTTCATGCTGGAATATGCTTGCCAACGCATCTATCGCGATGCACGTATCACTTCTATCTACGAAGGTACCACTCAGTTGCAGACTGTAGCCGCCATCCGTTACGTTACGAACGGCTCTTATGCTGCTACCCTGCGCGACTACGAAGCAATTCCGTGCAGCGCCGAAATGCAGTCGCTGATGGATCGCGTAAAGGAAATGACCAATAAATTCGAGGCTTGCACCAATGCGGTAAAAGAGGCTCAGAACCAAGAGTTGCTGGACTTCGTGGCCCGTCGTCTTTACGAGATGGCCGCCGTCTGCATCATGTCCCATCTCCTTATCCAGGATGGAACGAAAGCTCCCGAAATGTTTGCCAAATCAGCCGTAGTTTATCTGAACTATGCAGAAGCGGAAGTAGAAAAGCACTTCAACTTCATCCGCAAGTTCAAGGCAGACGAGTTGGAAAGCTATCGCAAGTAATTGATTTGCTACTATACAAGAAGAGGGTGCTCGATTCGTTCAAGCACCCTCTCGTTTTTAATTCACTTTGCTCTAATCAAAGATTCTCGAACAGCCTCAACCTGCTGCGCAAAGCATGTATCTCCCTCTGCATATCTTCAACCCGCTCCAGTAGATGATGGATAGCATCGATACCTTCCATATTGATGGATAAGTCGTAATACATACGGCTGTAACGCTCCACATCCGGCAGTTGGGAGAACAGCAGATAGCGTTCTCCATCCTCCGTCCGAATATCAATCAGACCACCTTCCTGCAACCTGTCTATGAACGACGGTTCTATATGACATTTGTTGCAATATTCACTTATTATGATTAATTCGTTCTGCATAGTGCTGATTCTTTTAGTTCATACTTTGAATTTTGCGGAACATCTCTTTCTGCTGCTCCGTCAGGTTCGTCGGCAACTTCACGGAATAAGTCACAATAAGGTCACCGAACTGTCCTTCCTTCTTATATACAGGAAATCCCTTGCCTTTCAGGCGTACTTTGGTTCCGTTCTGGGTTTCGGGTTTCACTTTCAGCTTCACCTGGCCGCCCAACGTATCTACCAACTGTTCGCCACCCAAGAGTGCCGTATAGAGGTCGATGGAAACATCCACATACAAGTCATCGCCCAAACGCTTGAAGACGGGATCGTCTCCGATGACGAAGGTTATGTACAGGTCTCCCGCAGGACCGCCGTTCACGCCTTCGCCACCATATCCTTTCAGTTTGATAACCTGCCCGTTCGCCACACCGGCAGGAATGGTGATACGGACATTCTTCCCGTTTACAGTCAATATCTGCTTATGGGTTTGCGCGGCATCACGAAGCGACAAGCTCAGGTCCGCATGGAAATCCTGCCCGCGGAAACCGGCATTAGCGCCGCCACCACCGCGCGTACGATGTCCGAACATCTGTTCAAAGAAGTCCGAGAAGCCCCCCGCATTACTGCCCGAGAACTCCTGTCCGTCCGAAGAATACCAATAAGTACCCCCACCGTCCGTACCAAAGCCCGCACCGGAACCACCGAAACCGCCGTTGCCAAACCCGCCGAAGCCCCCTGCCCCGGCTTGTTGCTGCGCCCGTTTCTGTGCCTCAAATTCATCGGCATGCTTCCAGTGCTCGCCGTATTCATCATATTTCTTTCGTTTTTCAGGGTCACTCAGCACTTCGTTTGCCTCGTTGATAGCCTGAAACTTATCCTTGGCAGTAGCGTCATTCGGATTCAAGTCGGGATGATACTTGCGCGCCAGCTTGCGGTACGCCTTTTTGATATCAGCCTGAGATGCCGTTTTGTCCACTCCAAGGACTTGATAGTAATCAATATAAGCCATAGTTCATTGTTTTTTGTCCTGAATATTATAAAAACAAATACCACGCCATTTTGTTTTCCCAAACATTAAAATGCGTAAACGATAATTAAAAAGAATCACAGACAGATGCAAACAAATGATAAACAAGTCTTTATTACTCCACATATCCTTCTTTCATACTCATAAAATACTAAATAAATGTAAACGACGTATAATATCATCTAATTATTCATTCCAAATCATCCTCAACTTGATAGAAACTGCTTTATTTGTAGTGAATAAAACTGTTATTTATATAACAAATACCAACCCCCAAATCGAGAAGCCCCTTTATGAAGAACAGTCATTGGCTACTAACAGTACTATTAGCTTTCATTGCCTTGCCGGGCAAAGCAGGTGAGTGGATCAGAATCAATCAACTCGGCTACTTGCCGCAATCCATCAAAGTAGCCGTATTCATGAGCGAAGAAGGGACGAATGTAGAGAATTATACATTGGTGGATGCCTTTACCGGAAAAGAAGTGCATACCTTCAAGGCAGCCAAGGCAACCGGTAAAATGGGTGGAATGAAAACAACCTACCGGCTGGATTTCAGTGACTTTACAGAACCCGGCACTTACTATCTGAAAGCAGGGAAAGCCATTTCGCCCCGTTTCCCCATCAATGCACATGTTTATAATGGTACGGCGGACTTTCTGCTGAACTATATGCGCCAGCAACGTTGCGGCTACAACCCCTTCCTGAAGGATAGCTGCCACGTGCACGACGGCTATATTGTATATCATCCCACCAAGACCGGACAACACATCGACGTACGTGGCGGTTGGCACGATGCAACCGATTACCTGCAATATACTACCACTTCCGCCAATGCCATCTACCAGATGCTGTTTGCCTATCAGGAAAACCCGGAGTCCTTCGGCGATGCGTATGACGCTGCCGGACATCCCGGCGCCAACGGTATTCCCGACATTGTGGACGAAATAAAGTGGGGATTGGACTGGCTGAACCGCATGAATCCCGCTCCGGGAGAACTGTACAACCAGATTGCCGATGACCGCGACCATGCCGGAATGCGTCTCCCCAATAAGGACGAAGTAGACTATGGTTATGGTCCGGGCAAGGGACGCCCCGTTTACTTCTGTAGCGGCAAACCGCAGGTACGCGGACAGTTTGAGAATGCCACCACCGGCGTGGCAAGCACGGCGGGCAAATTCGCTTCATGCTTTGCCCTGGGTGCCAAGATACTGAAAGACTTCTACCCGGAATTTGCCGCTGAAATTGAAGCTAAAGCAGATGCCGCCTATCAGGAAGGCGTGAAGAAACCGGGAGCATGCCAAACCGCCTCTGTCAAATCTCCCTATATTTACGAAGAAGATAACTGGGTGGACGACATGGAGTTGGGCGCTATAGAGCTGTACAAAGCAACCGGCGACAATAAATACCTGAATCAAGCCCTGGAATACGGACGCCGCGAGCCGGTGACTCCCTGGATGGGAGCCGACAGTGCACGCCATTACCAATGGTACCCGTTCATGAACATGGGGCATTACCATCTGACCCAGGCAGGCAACAGCCGCATCAGCAAAGAATTTATCCGCAATATGCGCACGGGCATCGAACGCACCTACGAGAAAGCTGTGGAAAGTCCTTTCCTGCACGGCATCCCTTACATCTGGTGTTCCAATAATCTGACCACCGCCATGCTGACCCAATGCCGCCTGTATCGCGAAGCAACCGGCGACAACACGTATGCCGAAATGGAAGCCTCTCTACGCGACTGGCTGTTCGGCTGCAACCCTTGGGGAACCAGCATGATTGTAGAACTGCCGCTCTACGGCGACTACCCTTCCCAGCCCCACTCCTCGCTGCTGAATGCAGGCGTGGGCAACACCACCGGCGGACTGGTGGACGGCCCCGTTTACCGCACCATCTTCGAGAGTCTGCGCGGTGTGAACATGACGGGCATTCCCGGCACTCCCGGACAAGATTACGAACGTTTCCAGCCGGAGCTGATGGTCTATCATGATGCCATCCACGATTACTCGACCAACGAACCGACCATGGACGGTACCGCCTGCCTCACCTACTACCTCTCCGCCATGCAGAAGGAAGGAATGAAGCAAGCCGGCATCCGGAATGACAAGAACATATACGTCAACGGCGGCATCACTCGCACCGACCCGTCGAAAAAGCAAATCACGCTGGTATTCACTGCCGCCGACAAGGCAGACGGCGCCGACGCCATCATCAGTACACTGAAGAAACACGGCATCAAAGGCGGGTTCTTCTTCACCGGCGAGTTCTACGAACTCTACCCGGACGTAGTGAAACGCCTGCTCGCCGAAGGCCATTACGTAGGCAGTCACAGCTACGGCCATCTGCTCTATATGCCGTGGGAAAACCGCGACTCGCTATTAGTGACGCGCGAAGAGTTTGAGCAGGATATGCTGAAGAGTTACGAAACACTGCGTAAGGCGGGCATCGAATACAAGGATGCACCGGTCTACATCCCCCCTTACGAATATTACAACAAGGAGATAGCCGCCTGGGCAAAGAGTATGGGCATTCAAGTCATCAACTACACGCCCGGCACCATGAGCAATGCAGATTACACCACCCCGGATATGGGAAAGAAATACCGTAGCAGCCAGTTCATCTACGACCGGATTATGGAATTGGAAAAGAAGGACGGACTGAACGGACACCTGATGCTGATACACTTTGGAACGGACGACCGACGTACAGACAAGTTCTATAACGGCTATCTGGACAAGATGATAAAGACACTGAAACGGAAAGGATACACATTCGTACCCGTCCGCGAGGCAGTTGGAATATAGCTTACTCTGACAAAGACTTTATATAAAAAGGTTAGTTAAAAAGGTTATCATGCAAAGGTATTAAGGTAAATATTCAATCGGTTTGTTTTCAGTAAACACTCCCCTCACCCCCAAGAGGGGAATGTTTCAAAGAAGCTCCCTGCCTGTGAAGGTCCGGAGCTTTTACTTTTTACAATAGCTTCTTCACCGATTGCAACAGTTCTTCGATGTCCTTCTCCGTAGTATCAAAGGAAGTCACAAAGCGAATCTCATGGATCGCCTCATCCCAGAAGTAGAAGAAGTAACTCTTCAGAAGTTCGTCAATCACCGGGCGGGGCATCGTAAGGAAAAGCTGGTTGCTCTCCATCTTCTGCGTGAAGCGTACCCCCGGCAAGTCCTTCAGTCCGTCGTAGAGTATCTTTGCCATACGGTTGGCATGAGTGGCGTTCTTCAACCAAAGATCGTCCGTCAAGTAGGCAGTGAACTGGCAAGACAGATAACGCAGTTTGGATGCAAGCTGTGCCGACTGCTTACGCACGAAATAGGCTTCTTTTTTCAGTGCCGGATTAAAGACAACCACACTCTCGCCCAGCATCAACCCGTTCTTTGTTCCGCCGAAGCTTAGAACGTCAATACCACAATCCACCGTCAACTCCTTAAAGCTGAGGTTCAAGGCGGCACAGGCATTAGCCAGACGGGCACCGTCCATGTGGACGTACATGCCGTACTGATGAGCCAGTTCGGTAAGCGCCCGAAGTTCGTCGGGCTTATAGACAGTACCCAGCTCGGAGCATTGGGAGATGTAAATGGCACCGGGCTGCGAATGATGCTGTTCCCCGAAGTGGCACAAATAAGGACGTATCAGGTCGGGCGTCAGCTTGCCGTCAGGAGTAGCGACAGGGCGTATCTGACAACCTGTCATACGGGCGGGAGAGCCGCATTCATCCACATAGATATGTGCCGTCTCCGCACAAATAATCGAGTTATAGGGGCGCGTACAAAGTTGCAGGGCCACTGCATTGCTGCCTGTTCCGTTGAATACAAACAACGGTTCGCAATCGGGAGTGAACGCTTCCCGGATTTTATTCACCGCTTCTTCTGTCCAGGGATCATCACCATAGCCTACGGCATGGTCCTGGTTTGCCCGGTTCAGTGCTTCCATCACCAAAGGATGCACACCGGAATTATTGTCTGATGCAAAACTTCTCATAGCTATATTATATTGTTTATTGAAAAGAATGTGCAAAGGAAAGAATAATCTGCCATATGAAGAAACAAAGGAGCATAGATTTCACAACCCGGCGGAAAAGCTTCCGTCATTGTGAGATCTGTGCTCCTTAATCAGTACTTCAATCGGTTCTTTCTCAGCCGATATAAACGTTTACCCCCAATGAAACATAAAGTTCATCTTCTTCCTGGTGAATTTCGATCTTGTCCTCACGGGCAAGCCAGCCTATGGCTGCTCCCAGTTCCTTGTCTTTCAGTCCGGACTTTCTTTTCAAAGTGCCGTAGCTCCATCTGGAGTAGTCGCTAAGCAACTGCCAAACTTTGCCTGCATTCAGTCCAATTTCGCTTTTGTCCATTTTCGCTTTTAATTAATTAGGTTAATAGTTTCTTGCTGATCAGGTTATCTTTACGGGGGTAAAGATATCAATTTTTATTTTAACAACACCGGAAACAAACAAAATATACGTAAATTTATCCTTTTTGTAACATTATTGCAATAGTATGCGGCAAAAACAAACAAAAGAAGAGATAAATAGAACAAAAAAACCGCGGTGCCTTTCAAAAAGACATCGCGGTTGCATTCATTTTATCGGGAAATCAAGGGAAAACAATGATCATATTACATCATTCCACCCATGCCGCCCATGCCGGGAGCGCCCATCGGCATATCGGGCTTATCTTCCTTTTTCTCTACAATCACACATTCGGTAGTAAGGAACATACCGGCAATGGAAGCAGCGTTTTCAAGTGCTACACGAGTCACCTTGGCAGGGTCTACTACGCCGGCAGCGTGCAGATTCTCGTAAACATCGGTGCGGGCATTGTAGCCGAAGTCACCTTTGCCTTCGAGTACTTTCTGTACCACAACGGCACCTTCTTTACCTGCGTTAGCAACGATCTGACGCAACGGCTCTTCGATGGCACGCTTGATGATGTCTACACCGGTAGTCTCGTCAGCGTTGTCACCCTTGAAACCGTTCAGAGCGTCGAGTGCACGGATGTAAGCCACACCACCGCCAGGAACAATACCTTCTTCGATGGCAGCACGGGTTGCACGCAATGCATCGTCCACGCGGTCTTTCTTTTCCTTCATTTCCACTTCGGAAGCAGCGCCTACATAGAGAACGGCTACACCACCCGACAACTTAGCCAGACGTTCCTGCAATTTCTCCTTGTCATAGTCTGACTTGGTAGCGGCAATCTGAGCCTTGATCTGTTCGCAACGTTCTTTGATACCGTCTTTATCGCCGGCACCGTTCACGATGGTTGTATTGTCTTTAGAAACTGTTACCTTGTCGGCAGTACCCAGCATTTCGATGGTAGCCTGTTCCAGTTTCAAACCTCTTTCTTCGCTGATAACCACACCACCGGTCAGGATAGCGATGTCTTCCAACATCTCCTTACGACGGTCGCCGAAGCCCGGAGCCTTCACAGCACAAATCTTCAACTGAGAACGCAGACGGTTTACAACCAAGGTAGTCAGTGCTTCGCTGTCAACGTCTTCGGCAATTACCAGCAGAGGACGGCCGGTCTGTACAGCCGGTTCGAGGATAGGCAGGAAGTCTTTCAGATTGGAGATCTTCTTATCGTAAATCAGGATGTAGGGTTTCTCCATTTCGCACTCCATCTTCTCCGTATTGGTAACGAAGTAAGCAGAGAGGTAACCACGGTCGAACTGCATACCTTCTACTACGCCGATGGTAGTGTCGGTACCCTTAGCTTCCTCGATAGTGATAACGCCATCCTTAGAAACCTTGCGCATGGCGTCGGCAATCAGCTTACCGATAACCGGGTCGTTGTTGGCAGATACAGAGGCTACTTGTTCAATCTTGTCATAGTTGTCGCCCACCTTTTCTGCCTGACCTTTAATGGATTCCACCACTTTGGCAACAGCCTTGTCGATACCGCGTTTGATATCCATAGGGCTTGCACCGGCAGTTACGTTCTTCAATCCTTCGGCTACGATGGCTTGTGCCAGAACGGTTGCAGTAGTTGTACCGTCACCTGCGTCATCACCGGTCTTGGAAGCAACTTCCTTCACCAGTTGCGCACCGGTATTCTGGTAAGCGTCTGCCAGTTCTACTTCTTTTGCTACTGTCACACCATCTTTAGTGATGTGCGGAGCACCGAATTTCTTTTCGATGATAACGTTACGACCTTTAGGGCCGAGGGTTACTTTTACTGCATTTGCCAGTGTATCGATACCTTTCTTCAGTTGGTCGCGGGCATCGATATTGAATAATATTTCTTTTGCCATAATGTTATTTACAATTTTACGGTTTACTATTTACTAATTAATTATCCCAAAACAGCGAGCACATCGCTTTGACGCATCACGAGGTACTTGGTGCCTTCTACTTCCAGTTCCGTACCGGCATACTTGCCATACAGCACTGTGTCACCAACCTTCAACACCATTTCTT
>CAJKXC010000071.1 GCA_905203765.1 uncultured Bacteroides sp. | reverse complement strand
TAATGTTTTTTTTTGTACTTTTCGCAAAAATTTCAGCCGATATGAGTTATTTCAAGACGAAAAAAGAGTTCTCGCTCAGAGATTTGCTATACAGAGCACTGATATTTATCGGTACGGTGGCAGTTATTGTTTATTTCCTGCCACGCGACGGTAAATTCAATTATCAGTTCGACCTCAACAAGCCGTGGAAGTACGGACAGTTGATGGCTACCTTCGATTTTCCCATCTACAAGGGAGATGAAGTGGTGAAGCACGAACAAGACAGCATACTTGCCAGCTTCCAACCCTATTTCCAGTTGGACAAGAGTATAGAAAAGAGCATCTTGACGAAACTGAGAGCCGATTATCAAAGCCACTTGCGCAGCTTGCTTCCTTCTTCGGACTACGTGCGGTTCCTGGAAAGGAAGCTGGCAGAGGTGTATCATGCAGGAATTCTCTCGACAGAAGAACTGGAAAAACTGCGCAAGGACAGTACGACCGCCATCATGGCGATTGATGACAAGCTTGCCAACCAGCGAAGCACGGACAAACTGTATTCCGTGAAAGATGCCTACAACTATATACTTACCGCCGACACCGCCCATTACCGCCCCGACATTCTGCGTCAATGCTCACTGAACGAATATCTGTACCCCAACCTGACATACGACGAGACGCGCACCCAGACAGCCCGGAAAGAAATGCTCGACAACTACTCATGGGCGAACGGCATCGTATTGAGCGGACAGAAAATCATTGACCGCGGTGAGATTATCGACCGGGAAACTTATAACATCCTGGAGAGCCTTCGAAAGGAATCCATCAAGCGCAGCGAATCCATCGGGCAGAAACGGTTGATGTTGGTGGGACAAATTCTGTTTGTAAGTATCTTCATGCTGTGCTTCATGCTTTATCTCGACCTGTTCCGCAAAGATTATTATACACGCAAAGGCAGTCTGGCATTATTATTTGCATCGATCATGTTCTATTGCATCGTAACAGCGGTGATGGTGGCCAACAATATATTCAATATCTACATCATTCCGTATGCCATGCTGCCAGTCATTATCCGCGTGTTCCTCGACTCGCGCACGGCATTCGTCACCCAAGCGGTCACGATACTGATATGCTCCATCTGCCTGCGCTATCCGCATGAGTTCATCTTGTTGCAACTCTCTGCCGGAATGGTTGCCATCTTCAGCTTACGCGAGCTTTCCCAGCGTTCACAACTGTTCCGCACAGCATTCCTGGTGATACTGACATACGCTGCCGTGTACCTGGCCTTTGAACTGATAACGGAGAACGACTTGTCGAAGCTCAACGGAAGCATGTATACTTATTTCGTTATCAATGGAGTTCTGCTATTGTTCACCTACCCCCTACTCTTCCTGGTAGAAAAGGTATTCGGTTTTACATCGAACGTAACACTGGTAGAGTTGTCCAACATCAACAACAACCTGCTGCGCCGCATGTCCGAAACCGTACCGGGCACTTTCCAGCACTCCATGCAAGTAGCCAACCTGGCGGCAGAAGCAGCCAACCGCATCGGCGCCAAGAGCCAGTTGGTACGTACCGGAGCCCTCTATCACGACATCGGCAAGATGGAGAACCCGGTATTCTTCACCGAGAACCAACTGGGGGGCGTCAATCCACACAAGAACCTGAATTATGAACAAAGCGCCCAGGTAGTCATCAGCCACGTGACGGACGGACTGAAACTGGCAGAGAAAAGCAACCTGCCCAAAGTAATCAAGGATTTCATCACCACCCACCACGGTCGTGGAAAGACGAAGTATTTCTACATATCCTGGAAGAATGAGCACCCCGGCGAAGAACCGAATGACGAACTCTTCACCTACCCCGGTCCCAACCCGTTCACCAAAGAGCAGGCTATCCTTATGATGGCGGACTCAGTGGAAGCAGCTTCGCGCAGTTTGTCCGAATATACGGAAGAGAGCATCAGCAACCTGGTAGACAAGATTATCGACTCGCAGGTAGCAGAAGGCTATTTCAAAGAGTGTCCCATCACCTTCAAGGACATTGCTACCGTGAAAAGCGTGTTCAAGGAGAAGTTAAAGACGATTTACCATACCCGCATCAGCTATCCCGAACTAAAAAAGTAAGACTATGGAAGTGACCGTAAAAGAACAGAAAAGAGCCGAACAACTGCTGCAAAGCCAGCACATAGGGCTGCATCAGATTCAAAGTTTCAGTTTTATGAAGCGCTATCACCCGGCATCCCGCAAGAGCAAGTCTGCGGACAAGGACAAATATGGTCCCGGCATACTGACCCTGCACCTGAAAGAAGGTAAAGAGAAGGCCATTTACCTGCCGCCTTTCCGCCATCCGTCGTCGGTTATCCGCTTCCTGGTCTCAAAAGAGATACCGTTTGACAACTATACGACCCAGGAGCGTACCGCCGCTGAACTTCCGGTAGAAACCTATCAGCGTCCTTCGCTCTATATGTTCTGGTTCTTCATACTGTTCCTTATGTTCCTGATATTGGGGTACTATTCCATCAGCGGCTCGGTATGGTGGGGATTCATACCTGCTATCATTTCCTTCGGGTTAAGCCTTTTCTTCATCAGTATGCTGATGACCCGTTTCTGTTATCTGACGCTGACAAATGACGCGCTCCTGGTACACAGTGTAGGCAGAACCATCCGCTATGCATACGAAGACCTGCGAAAGGTAAACTTCGACTTCGCCCGCGAACAGAACTTTACACACGTCATGGAGTTGCTGGATAAAGACTATCGCTACCGGTTGTTCTATATCGGCAGGGTATCAAGAAAGAAACTGAATGAGATAGCCGAACGCCTGCAAGAGACCGGTGTGGATGCCACTTGCAGCCTCAACGACAGCAAGAGGTTCTACCAGGATACCTACGTCAATCACTAAGGCTTGCCAATAACCCCGCACAGGCGTCTTCCAGCAAGTCGAGCACATATTCAAAGCCTTCGGCACCGCCGTAATAAGGGTCGGGCACATGATCGGCATGCGTAAACTTGGTGCAATACTCCGTCATGCGATGAATCTTGCTCCATTCTTCGGTGGAAGGGGCACGATCCTTCAAGTCGTCTATATTGCGGTCGTCCATACCTATTATCAGATCAAAGTTATAGAAGTCCTCGGTACGTACAGGACGGGAACGGTGAGTCAGGTTATATCCGCGACGGGCGGCATGGGCACGCATCCGGCTGTCGGGCAGCTCACCCTGATGATAGGACAGGATACCGGCGGAATCAATTACAAACTCCTCTTCACGTCCGGCTTCTTCTACCAAGTGTTTCATCACACCCTCTGCCGAAGAGGAACGGCAGATATTGCCGAGGCACACAAAAAGTATTTTCTTCTTATTCATATTTAATATTTACATCGGGTCTACATCATAATAAACTATCAGTGACTTGAAACGGTCTTCCATCAACATCTCCTTCTGAACCCGGACAAGCAATTCGCGGGCACGAGCCATGGGAGCTTTAGCCTCTATCTTCAAGATAATCTTGCGGATAAACAAGGTTTGCACACGTGCCACGGGGGGCTTGTCGGGACCCAGCACCCGGTTGCCGAAGACAGCACGGAGCTTGGCTGCCATGGTTTGTGCCATCAGGTCGAGCAGGGTCTCGTTCCGGTTCTTCAGATAGACGTATACCAAGCGGTAGTAAGGCGGATAATGAAACATCTGGCGCTCGGCAAGCTGTCCGCCCACCATCGCTTCGTAGTCGTTGGAGATGACTTGCGGAATGATGGAGTGGTCGATGCTCCGGGTTTGCAGTACCACCCGGCCGCGTTTGTTCTTCCTACCGGCACGGCCCGCGACTTGCGCCATCAACTGGAAGGCACGCTCGTAGGCACGGAAGTCGGGATAGTTCAGCATGGTGTCGGCATTGAGAATGCCTACCACACTGACATGGTCGAAGTCCAATCCTTTAGATACCATCTGAGTACCAATCAGAATATCCGTCCGTCCTTGCTCGAAGTCGGCGATGATACGCTCGTAGGCAGTACGGGTACGGGTAGTGTCCAGGTCCATGCGGGCGACGCGGGCTTCGGGGAACAAGCCCCGGATGTCATCTTCTATCTTCTCCGTACCGAAGCCCCGGTTGCGCAGGTCAGTGCCCTCGCAGGCGGGACAGACACGGGGAAGCTGGTAGGTATAGCCGCAGTAGTGGCACGTCAGCTGGTTCAGCCCCTTGTGGAAGGTCAGACTCACGTCGCAGTTCTTGCACTTCGGCACCCACCCGCAGGTGTGGCACTCTATCATCGGGGCAAAGCCGCGGCGGTTCTGGAACAGGATGACCTGCTCCTTCTGCTCCAGCGCTTCCCTTACGTACTGCAACAGCAACGGGGAGAAAGGCCCGTTCATCATCTTCTTGCGGTGCAGTTCCTTGATGTCTACCGGAATAATCTCGGGCATCTGTATTTCCTTGTACCGTTCCTTCAGCTCCACCAGCCCGTATTTGCCGGACGTGGCATTATGCCAGGTCTCTACCGAAGGAGTGGCGGTGCCCAGCAGGGTTTTGGCACCATACATGGATGCCAGTACGATGGCTGCGTTACGGGCATGGTAACGGGGCGCCGGGCCTTGCTGCTTGTAGGTATTCTCGTGCTCCTCGTCCACAATGACCAGACCGAGGCGGCGGAAAGGAAGGAATACGGAAGAGCGGACACCCAGGATAATATCATAATCCTGCTCCGACAACTGCTTCTGCCATATCTCCACCCGTTCGGCATCCGGGAACTTGGAGTGGTAGATGCCCAGCCGCGAACCGAATACACGCTTCAAGCGCTCCGTAATCTGGGTGGTCAGGGCTATTTCCGGCAACAAGTACAGCACTTGCCTGCCCTGCCGGATGGTTTCTTCTATCAAATGTATATATACCTCTGTCTTGCCGCTTGCCGTGACTCCGTGCAGCAGGCAGACATTGCGGGTTTTGAAATCTCCGATAATCTCATTGTATGCCCGCAACTGATGCTCGTTCAGCGGATTGACGGGAACCGTATCGCGGACAAAGGCAGCCGTCAGCCGCCCTACTTCCTGCTGATAGACCTCAAACACACACCGCTCCACCAGTCCGTTGAATACTCCGGGAGTGGCGGCGGCGCGTTTCAGCAGTTCCGCTTTGGAAACTTCTTTCACGTTTCCACCGGCGGAGAGGCAGCCGGAGAGTTCGATGTACTTCATCAGCAAGTCCAGCTGCTTGGGAGCGCGGCGTTGCAACTCGTCGAAGAAGAAATGCAGGCGGCGTTCGTTGCGGGCGGCCAGTGTGAGGCGTACGCGTGTCTCCGTTTTGGGCTTGTAGGTGCGGCGCATTTCTTCTTTCACAAAGATGGCTTCCTTGTCGAGCAGCGACTTGATGACGGAAAGAATGTTCTTGATGCCGCTGTCCTTTTCGAGTTTCGTCACGCACTGTTCCGGCTCTGCGGAGAGCAGGTCCAGTATCTGTTGTTCCTTCTCGGGCAGGCGAGTTTCCGAGGTAAAGTCCGGGTTGTATTCCACCATCGTTTCACTTTCCAACTTTAAGCCGGAAGGCAAAGCGGCTTTATAGACGTCTCCTTGCGTGCAGAGGTAATAATCGGCAAGCCATTCCCAGAACTTAAACTGTTCCGGCAACAGTATCGGGCTGGCATCCAGCAATGCCGATACTTCCTTCACCTCATATTCCGTCGGCGCAAAGTAATGCACATTGCATACGATTGCCGTATAGTACTTCTTCCGTCCGAAAGGCACCACCACGCGGCAACCCGTCTGCACCTCGTCCGCCCACTCCCCGGGCAGGGAATAGGTGAAAGAACTATGCAAGGGCAAAGGCAATATGACATCTACAAACTTCTTCATCGTGACGGCAAAGATACTATTTTTAGCGGTGATTAGAGTTTAGTGATTAATGATTTGTTGATATGCGCGTTCGGCATATCAACAAAAAAGGCCCTCCACCATGGAGAGCCTTCCTTATATAAACAGGTACTGTCAATATCAGAAAAGATAAGCAGCAGATAACTGCCAGGTCTTGGTCTTGGCTTTACTGGTAACGCCGTCATAGGCATTCTTCCAGGTAAAGCTATCGCCCATCGGGATGTTATAGTTCACGCCTAACTGCAAATGCTTGATAAGCTTCACACCAACACCCAAGTTGATGCCCACCTGAGTTTTCTTTCTGTCAATATCCGCTCCGGCAATCTGCTCCTTCTTGGAGAAATCGAAGTAGAAATCGGGACCGGCAGCCACAAAGATACCCAGCATACTGCCCAAGCCAATGGTATACTTCAAGTTCACCGGGATATCCAATCCGTACTGTTTAGTGGCATCTACATCCGACTTGATCCCCTTCTGGGAGAACAGCAAGGCACCGTCTACACCCAAGCCGATAATGGGAATCGTAATTTCCGCCATCGGACCGATAAAGAAACCGCCCATCTTGTCCTTATCAAAATTATCTCCCGGATGTTTCACATCCACTGTTGCCAGATTCACACCACCTTTGATACCCCACTTCAGAAGTTGCGCCTGAGCAGGCGTAGCAACGAGCATACAGCATATAGCTATCATAAAGGCACTAATAATCTTTCTCATAATTCATTGTGTTTAAAATTATGGGACAAATATATGCAAAATCTTCCTAATGATACAACAATAAACCGCAAAAACACATTACATTTGCAATGTACCTTCTTTATTAACAGAGAGGGGCTGTATCAGTCAATAACGCTTATGATAGAAATCAGAAAGACGCAACCTACGGAATTAGAAATCCTGATGAACCTCTTTGAACAGGGCAAGCGTATCATGCGCAAAGACGGGAATATGAAGCAGTGGACGGGCAACTACCCTTCTGAAGAGCTGATTATGAAAGATATTGCGAACGGTAACAGCTACGTATGCCTTGACGAGGCGGGAGAAATCATTGGCACTTTTGCTTTCATCCAAGGAAATGACCCGACATACGCCCGCATCTACGATGGGGAATGGTTGGAAGAGACCCTGCCTTACGGTGTCATCCACCGGCTGGCAAGTACCGAAGACAGCAAAGGAGTGGCCGCCGCCTGCCTGCAATGGTGCTACCGGCAGATTCCGAACTTGCGTGCCGATACCCACCGCGATAACCGCATCCTGCAATACATCTTGCAGAAGCACGGTTTCAAGTACTGCGGCATCATCTTCCTTGCCAATGGAGACGAAAGACTGGCGTATCAGAAGATAGAACAATAACCGAAAGAGAACCGTTTATAATAGAATGATAGAATTACGCACCGTCAACCTGACCCGATACATCACCCCGCTGCGCGAAGGCGGCTCACTGCCTGCGCTTGCCGAGGCGGACGACGAATTCAAATACGTTGTCAAGTTCCGTGGTGCCGGTCACGGCACAAAAGCCCTGATTGCCGAACTGATAGGCGGAGAGATAGCCCACGTACTGGGTTTCCGCGTACCGGAACTCGTATTTCTGAACCTGGACGAAGCCTTCGGCCGCACCGAAGGCGACGAAGAGATACAAGACCTGCTGCAAGGAAGCCGGGGGTTGAACTTAGGCCTGCATTTCCTGTCAGGCGCCCTCACCTTCGACCCCGTAGCCACGTGCATCGATGCCGAACAGGCTTCCCGCATCGTCTGGCTAGACAGTTACCTGACCAACATCGACCGCACGTTCCGTAACACCAATATGCTGACATGGCACAAAGAGCTTTGGCTGATAGACCACGGCGCATCCCTCTATTTCCACCACTCCTGGGGAGACTGGAAGAAGCATGCACAGAGCCCGTTCAGCTACATCAGGAACCATGTATTGCTGCCCCAGGCGTCCCTGCTCGACAAGGCAGATGCCGAACTCAGCGCCCTGCTGACGGAAGAAAAGATACAATCCATCGTCGCCCTGCTGCCCGATGACTGGTTGCAGTGGAGCGATACGTCCGAAACACCCGAAGAAATCAGAGAAGTATATACCCGCTTTCTCACCGAAAGGCTGGCACATTCCGCAACATTTGTAAAAGAAGCACAAGATGCAAGGAAAACACTTATATGAATACGCAGTCATCCGCCTGGTTCCCAAAGTAGAACGGGAAGAGTTCTTCAACGTGGGAGTCATCCTGTTCTCTAAAAAGGCGAACTTCATCCGCTCGCTATGCCATATAGACGAGGGTAAACTGAAACTATATGCTTCCGAAGTAGACCCGGAACAAGCATCCGCCCACTTGCAGGTATTTCAGAAGATATGCTCGGGCGATAAGGACGGCGGACCGATAGCAATGCTCGACGTTCCCGAACGCTTCCGGTGGCTCACTGCCGTAAGGAGTTCCTGCATCCAGACTTCCCGTCCGCATGCAGGCTTTTCCGACGATTTGGAACAAACGCTGGAGAGGCTGTTCAGGGAGTTGGTCCTATAACAGTCTCCCCCAACACTTGCCGATAGGGCAAGTACACTCTATCAGGCAAACTTCTTTTTCAAGTCCTCTACATTCATCCCCGTAAAATAATCTTCTATAAAGTCCCAGCGCTGTTCATCGGTCAGTTTGTCTGTTCCGAAGAAGAAGCTGAACAGTTCTATCTGTTCCTGGAATACTCGTTCGTTGTTATCCAGAATGAAGTTCCGGTAGTCATCGGAAGAGGCAAGAGCCTGCAAGCTCGCAGGATTATTGAAGCGGATAAAGACACAAGGCGTGCCACCGCCCTCGACACTGAATGAAAGGCAGTCGAGCATGGAAAGCAGGTTGAGAAGCATATTCAAATCGGAGAAGGGGGTGCAGTAGAACTGCAAACGGTCTCCTTTGCCACCCACAATGCGCTGGCCGAACAGCTTCTGATAGCGGGACAGGAGCAGGTCGAAACCTTTTGTCACGGTAAAAGAGAGTTCGTTGGAATCTTTCTTCTTCACACTGCTGATGTAGCTGACGCTACGCCCTTCTTCCGTGCGGCTTTCCAGCAAAGAGCCGATGAAGCGTTTGGCAGAACGCACGTCCATACCATGTTCGGCAAAGAGCGCACGCAGTTCTTCTTCGTCAAAGCGTCCTTTCGACTTTATCAAAGCTGTCTTCAACATTGCCGTCAGGTCTTTGAACAGAGAATCCATCTTTCCGCGAATCACCGTTGCATCCTCTTTCAGCAAAACTTCGTGCTTACCTACAGACACAGCACGCGAACCTTCCCACAACGTTCCGTTATTCAGTTTCTGCTTGAACTCTTTATAGCCCAGTTCCGGAAAACGCTCTTCCCAAAGGTCGTCCAGACGTGCTTTGTAAACGCCTTCCTCACCTTCTATCTTCGTCAGATAAGCTTCGAACTCACGGGCAAAGGCATCGCCTGTCTTATCTTGAATGTATCCTTCGGTCAGCAGGTTCTTGGGGCTGACTTCCAGCAGGTGTTCGCCGAAACGTTGTGACAGGTCGTCTTCCAGCCACAGAAGGGCGGTCTTGATGAGTTGCCCCAGTTCCGCCTCATATTCCAGTTTATTCTTTGTACGCGGCAGTTTCACCACAAACTCGAAGTCGGACAGGGATACCAGCACTTCGGGCTTCTCCCCTTTCATCCGGTACACTTCCATCAGCTTTCTCAGGATAAGCACCAACTGTTCCTGGGCAATGTTTCCCATCGAGTGCAGACGCTTCATATAATAGAAGTCGCGTTCGTGATAGTCGGTAGCCGAGATGCCCTGAATATCCGCATCACGCGCCGCACGCCCTATCTCCTGGATATAATCGACAAACGTACTGGATGGCGCCACATGGTACACACGGTCGATATCGCTGATATCCACCCCCATGCCGAATGCTTTGGTAGCGACAATCAGTCGCTTGGTTCCTTCTTTGAACTCCTGTACAATGGCGGCTTTCTGCTCCTTCTCCTTCTTGCCGTAGTAAGAAGCCACCAGGTTCCATCCGGCAGGCTTCACCCAGGTCTTCAACCGCATATCGATGCCACTGGCAAACGGGTAATAGAGCAGTGTCTTATGCCCGTCCAGAAAATCATCTGTCCGCGCAGAAATTACGCGTTGCTTGGCTTTATCATAAGTTTCGTCCTCTTCTATCTCCATCTGGCGGATGTCAAAGCCGATGTTCTGCCGCTTCACCGTACCCACATAGAGCACACAAGGCTCCATCTGCAAGGAGCGGATGGTCTCGAACACCATGTCGTTGTTGCCCTTCGGATTCCATACGGCGGTAGCCGTCAAGGCAAACAGCGGGAAATTATAGCCAAGGCTCTGCTTCAGAGTCTTCAAGTAACGGCCCAGGAACCAGTAATCCACACGGAACTCTTTGCCCCACGTAGTCACCGTATGCGCTTCGTCGATGGCAACCAGCCCGATGCGGCGGTCGCCTACAAAATGCTTGATATCATAGGAAAGAAGCAGTTCCGGAGAAAGGTAGAACAAATCTATCTCACCCTCGCGCACCTGCTGGTAAACTTCCGCCTTCTGTTCCGGCGAGAGGTCGGAAGAAGCATACGCCACGCGCGTATAGCCCAGGTCCTGCAGGCTTTCCACCTGGTCCACGATAAGCGCTTTCAGAGGGGATACGACAATGGTGAGCAGGTTGTATTCCTGCCCCAGATAGATGGCAGGAAGCTGAAACAGCAAAGATTTTCCCGAACCGGTAGGAGCCGTCAGCAGGATATTGTCTACTTGCGCCTCGTCCTTCTGTGCCTTCTCCACTTCGAGGATGACGTTCTCTATCAATTGCCCTTGCGAGATGCAAAGTTTCTCTTTGCCTTTGAATAAATCATCATAGATTTCGAGACTGCGAAACTGGTCGTAACCATAAATCTCTTTCAAAAGTTTCTTTACTTCCCCACGGCAAACTTCGGGTAAATGCCGTTCTTTCAATTCCGGTAAGCGCTGTGCCGTACCTTCTTTTATATCTGTCATTATTATAGGTATTACCATTCTTGCATTTCTATTTACAATCTATGCAAGAAAACGCCACAAATATAAGGTAGAATAGCTCCTTACGCAAATGTTATGACAGAAAAACACTCTCTATACCGTTGTTATCCTGCTATTTTTTGGTAATGCTAAGGATATTAACTACCTTTGACTTACGAAATACCCAATTAAAGTAATTGTATGAGAAACATCTTCTTTATTCCGAAAGATCACCGGAAGGCTATTGGCAGCCTGATACTGCTGTTTGTAATCCTGCTTACAGGAAGCTCTTTTACACCCAAAGAAGCGCAAGGGAATGACACCTCGCAAGAGTCCCCGGTAAAACAATGTCTCCTGCCCAACCAACCGGTAGGAACTGCCCGCGGCATATTTCCCGGCCGGGTAACCTGGAGCCACGCTCCCGGCGCAGCCCGCTGGGACGAGGGAGACAGCTTTTGGTTCGACGACCGCTTCAACAACCAGGAAGACTGCGACTGGCTGATAGTCCAAACCCTTCGTTCGCTGACCGGAACAAAGAATCCCAAAGCTGCCTGGAAAGCCCTGTTCAAGTACTACAACTCCAACCACGGGAAAGGAAAAGCCGGTTATGCCCCCAATGAGAAAATTGCCATTAAGATAAACAACAACAATACCTACGCCCACGATGACTGCAAAGAGATAAACACTTCTCCCCAAATGCTGCTGGCATTGCTCAAAAGTTTGGTTTACGATGCCGGAGTGCCACAAGAGGCCATTACCGTAGCCGAACCGAGCCGGTTCATCACCAACTACCTGTTCGAGAAGTGCCACAACGCCTTCCCCAACGTCCGCTTCGTAGATAATCACGGTGGTGACGGACGCATTAAATCGGATTACGTAGCAGACGCAATGGTCTACTCTCGCGACAACGGCCCGGTAGCACGCGGCATTGCCACCGCCTTTACCGAAGCCGACTATGTCATCAATATGGCACTGCTGAAAGGACACGTCGGACAAGGCGTAACCCTCTGCGGCAAGAACTGGTACGGCACCATGAGTATCCATGCCGATTGGCGGAAGAACTTCCACAACAACTTCAACCAAAGTGCGGACGGCACACCTAAGTATATCACCTTCGTCGACTTTATGGGGCACAAGGACTTGGGTGGCAAGGGACTGCTTTGGCTGATCGACGGGCTTTACGGATGCAAGAAAGTGGACGGTGCCCCTTCTCCCAAATGGAGTATGGAGCCTTTCAACGGCGACTGGCCCTGCTCTTTGTTCGGCAGCCTCGACCCTGTAGCCATTGATATGGTGGGCAATGACTTCCTGATTAATCAGTTCCCCGACATGCCCGACGTGAACTACTCGGATATGTACCTAATGGAAGCAGCACAAGCCGACCATGCTCCATCCGGCACCCGGTACGATCCCGAAGGTGACGGCACCACCCTGCCCAGCCTGGGCGTGGCGGAACATTGGAACAATCCGAAAGACAAGCAGTATAGCCGCAACCTGGGTACAGGCAAAGGAATAGAACTGATATACACCAAGAAATAAAATCCCCCGATAGGGCGGAAAAAGAAAAAGAGGTTGTGTCAAAATGCTGGCACAACCTCTTTTCATCTTTTACAGTCCGG
>CAJKXC010000070.1 GCA_905203765.1 uncultured Bacteroides sp. | reverse complement strand
ACTCTGCCAAGTGGCGGGGAGTATTGGAATTCTCGGCACGGAACGTAGGACCGAACGTATAGATGGCACCCAATGCCGTAGCAGCGAGTTCGCCTTCCAACTGTCCGGAAACCGTCAGACTTGCCTGCTTTCCGAAAAAGTCGTCATCATAAATAATGGAACCGTTCTCGTCTTTCTTCAAGTCGTACAGATTCTTCGTCGTCACCTGGAACATCTGTCCGGCACCTTCGCAGTCGGAGCCTGTGATGATAGGTGTATGGAAGTAGAAGAATCCTCTCTCATGGAAGAACTGATGAATGGCAATTGCCATGTTATGACGGATACGGAACACTGCACCGAATGTATTGGTACGGGGACGCAGATGGGCAATCTCACGGAGAAACTCCATGGAGTGACCTTTCTTCTGCAACGGATATGTATTGTCGCAAGTTCCCAGCACTTCTATTTCGCGGGCTTGTACTTCGGCCTTCTGACCGGAACCGACAGACTCCGTCAGCACACCGTTCACACTCAAACAAGCACCGGTAGTGATGTCTTTCAGCATCTCCTCATCGAAGTTGCCCAGATCTACTACCACCTGCACATTATTTATTGTAGAACCGTCATTCAGCGCGATAAAGTTTACTTGCTTACTACCTCTGCGGGTACGAACCCAGCCCTTCACGTTGACCATAGCGCCAAAATCTTCACGCTTCAGCAGGTCAACAATCTTTGTTCTACTAATCTTTTCCATAAAACAGTTATTATACCTTATTATATATATTACTCAAAAGAACCCATGCGCAGGTAGTTCACCTCTTGTTCTGTGAGGTAACGCCACTCGCCGCGGCGCAGGCCCTTTTTGGTTAAACCGGCAAAGAATACACGGTCCAGCTTCATAACCTTATATCCCAGCGATTCGAAAATACGACGCACGATACGGTTCTTGCCGGAGTGAATTTCGATGCCTACGTCATCTTTCTTGAATTCATCCGTATAGCTGATGGCATCTGCATGGATTTCACCGTCGTCCAGCTGGATACCGGCAGCAATCTGCTCCATATCGGCTTTCGTCAGGTTCTTGTCCAGGTGCACATGATATATTTTCTTCTTCAGATACTTGGGATGCGTCAACTTGGAAGCCAGGTCACCATCGTTTGTCAACAACAACACACCGGTTGTATTGCGGTCCAGACGACCTACCGGATAGATGCGTTCGTCACAAGCGCCTTTTACCAAATCCATCACCGTGCGGCGTGCCTGCGGATCATCCGAGGTAGTCACTGTATCTTTCGGCTTGTTCAGCAGAACATAAATCTTACGTTCGATGCTCACCGTCTGATCGTGGAACTTCACTTCATCGCCACGCTTGATCTTAGTACCCAATTCCGTAACCACTTCTCCGTTTACCGAAACAACTCCGGCTGTGATAAACTCATCAGCCTCACGACGGGAACATACACCGGCATTGGCCAGGAACTTGTTCAAGCGGATCGGTTCGTTCGGATCAACAAATTGTTCTTTGTATTCAATCTGTTTCTTCTTGCTATACTTAGCATTGGGATCGTAATCATCCGTGCGACGGATAGGACGGCTATAACTGTCTCTGTTTCCATATCCACCGGGTCTTCCACCGCCGGAGTTGAAACGCGGACGGTAAGGACGGTCACCACCACCATTGTTGCCATAAGGGCGCTGCGGACGGTCGCCACCTTCGCTGTTATAGCGCGGACGGTAAGGACGGTCGCTGCTGCCATAAGAGCGGTCGTTATTGTAAGGACGCTGCGGACGATCGCCACCCTCGCTGTTGAAACGCGGACGTTGCGGGCGGTCACTGCTACCATACGAACGTTCGCTGTTGTAAGGGCGCTGTGGGCGCTCACCGTTTTCACTATTGTAGCGCGGACGATAAGGACGGTCGCCGGAATTGTTATAAGAACGTTGCGGACGGTCGCCACCCTCGCTATTGTAGCGCGGACGGTAAGGACGGTCGCTGCTGCCATACGAGCGCTCACTGTTATAAGAACGCTGCGGGCGTTCACCACCGTTTTCTGCATTAGGATTAAAACGCGGGCGATAAGGGCGGTCACTATTATAAGGACGCTGCGGACGCTCGCCGTTTTCACTGTTAAATCTCGGGCGATAGGGACGATCGCCATTTTCACGATTGTAAGACGGACGGCTGTAGCCCCCTTCTTTGTTAAATTGGTTACCATCACGGCTGGCACCTGAGTTCTCCTCTGAGGATGAAGCATCACGCCAATTTTCGTTTTCTGTACTCATTTGTTTTTTATTCGAATAAAATTAAACCTTGGCCTCACGGCCACTTCATTGTCTCTATTATATAGCTAAATTATAAATTTATTTAGTAGTCTATAAACAAGCGCCGGTTTAAAAGGTTGAGCTCCCCCCCCGGCGGCTTTGCGTTTGCTTAAATTCCCGTATATGTATGGGGAGTGATAACACGCAGTTCTTTCTTTATATCCTCACTCACATTCAATCCTTCGATAAACTCCTTGATAGAAGCTTCCGTAATAGCCTGGTTCGTGCGGGTCAAAGCCTTCAACGCTTCATAAGGATGCGGATAAGCTTCACGGCGCAGAATGGTCTGAATAGCCTCAGCCACTACGCTCCAGCAATTATCCAGATCGCGATAGATAGCCGGTTCGTTCAGCAGCAGCTTGCGAAGCCCCTTCAAAGAGCTTTGAATGGCGATTACGATGTGTCCGAACGGCGTACCTACATTACGCAATACAGTAGAATCCGTCAGGTCACGTTGCAGGCGCGATACCGGCAATTTCACCGCCAGATGCTCCAGAATAGCATTTGCAATACCCAGGTTACCTTCCGCATTTTCAAAGTCAATCGGGTTCACCTTATGCGGCATGGCACTGGAACCTACTTCACCCGCTTTAATCTTCTGCTTGAAATATTCCATCGAGATATATTGCCAGAAGTCACGATTCATATCAATCATCACCGTATTGATACGCTTCATAGCATCAAAGATGGCGGACAGATTATCATAATTCGAGATTTGAGTGGTATACTCTTCACGCTCCAAGCCCAGTTTTTCAGCCACGAACTTATTGCCGAACACCTTCCAATCGTATTCAGGATAAGCCACATGATGAGCATTGTAGTTTCCGGTAGCGCCACCGAACTTCGCCGTCACCGGACAAGCCTTCAAAGTAGCCAACTGGCGTTCCAGGCGATACACAAACACCATCACCTCTTTCCCCAAACGGGTAGGAGAAGCCGGCTGTCCATGAGTCTTGGCAAGCATAGGTATCTCTGCCCACTCTTCAGCATACGTACGGAGCTGACCTATCAGGTCCTCGATCTGAGGATAATAAACCTGTTCCAATGCTTCCTTTATAGACAAAGGAATAGAGGTATTGTTGATATCTTGCGAAGTTAGTCCGAAGTGGATGAATTCCTTATAGTCATCCATTCCGCCCATCTTGTCAAATTCTTCTTTCAGGAAATATTCCACAGCCTTCACGTCGTGGTTCGTCACGCTCTCAATGTCCTTAATACGCTGAGCATCGGCTTCGGAGAAGTTACGATAGATATTTCTCAAGGTTTCGAACACCCCTTTATCCACTCCTTTCAGCTGCGGCAAGGGCAGTTCGCACAGGGCAATAAAGTATTCTACTTCTACCTGCACACGGTATTTTATCAGCGCGAATTCTGAGAAATAGGCAGCCAAAGCATCGGTTTTGCCTCTGTATCGACCGTCAATCGGAGATATTGCGGTAAGTAAATCAAGTTTCATACGTCGTATTTTGATAATTATCGGACTGCAAAATTAGTTCTTTTTTCCGAGTAATAAGGCATAAAGAGCCAAGAAAGTTAAGAAAGGACGTTAATAGACAAAAAAATAGCCTCACAATCACTTGCAAGACTATAATACTTAAAACAACCAAAGTGGGCGTTGACGGATTCGAACCGCCGACCCTCTGCTTGTAAGGCAGATGCTCTGAACCAGCTGAGCTAAACGCCCTTTTGATAAACGAAAGTGCTTGTTTTTTTTGTGTGGGCGTTGACGGATTCGAACCGCCGACCCTCTGCTTGTAAGGCAGATGCTCTGAACCAGCTGAGCTAAACGCCCATGCACTTTCGTTTCAAAAGCGATGCAAAGGTACAGCTTATTTTGACATTACCAAAACTTTCGTACTCTATTTTGCGATATTTTTTTTAAAAAAAGCTAACCGGCATTGTTTTTCAAGCAATTAGCTTATTCAGCTTTTGCATTATTTTTTCGGATAACTTTCGCCGGATTACTCACAGCAACGCTATCGCTCGGAATATCTTTGGTCACCACGCTACCAGCACCGATAATACAACGGTCGCCAATCGTCACTCCGGGGCAGATAATGGCACCGCCGCCAATCCAGCAATCCTCTCCTATCGTCACCGGATAGGCATATTCCTTTTCCGTGCGACGCTCCATGTAATCCAGAGGATGATGAGGAGTATATATCTGTACACACGGCCCTACCAGCGTATGGGCGCCGATGGTGATATAAGCTCCGTCCAGAAAAGTACAGTTGGCATTGACAAAGACATGCTCACCCAGGCGAATGCCGTCTCCGTGGTCGCAATGGAACGGCGGACAGATAATGGAAGTGGCAGGGATGCCCGGCACCAAGTCCTCCAACAGTCCGCGATAAGCCTCATCATAAGTACTCAGCATACGCATCTTTGCCAACAGCTTCTTGGCATGCACAAACTTCACCTGTATCTCGGGAGCAGACATATCAGCCAGTTGGGAAGTCCGCATTTTCTCTACTTCGTTCATAAGATTCTGTTTTAGCTATGGGGACAAAGGTATGGATAAAAAGCAGCATTTATCTCCTAATCTTCCATTTTCTATCAGAAAAAGCATACGCTGAAACAACAAAAGAGGACACCGAATCGGCATCCTCTTTATTACAATTTTATATCCAAACCGGCTTACTTATATTCCTGCCAGCTCTTAATCTGAATATCTTCCAGCTTCATTTCGCAGAATGCCTCGATGAAGGCGCTTGCCAGACGGGCATTTGTAATCAACGGAATGTTGTGGTCGATGGCGCCGCGACGGATGCGGTAACCGTTCGTCAGTTCGCGCTTCGAGTGGTTCTTCGGGATGTTGACAATCAGGTCGAACTTGTGCTCGCCCATCATCTTCATCACGTTGTTCTCGGCATCGGGACGTTCGTCGGGCCAGTAAACCGCCTCGGTAGCTACGCCGTGCGCATTGAGGAAAGCCGCCGTACCTGCCGTAGCATAAATCTTATATCCCTTAGCAAACAACATGCGGCTGGCATCCAGCAAATCCACTTTCGACTTCATAGCGCCGGAAGAGAACATGACGCCCTTCTGCGGAATCTTGAAGCCGGTAGCTATCATCGCATTCAGCAATGCTTCGGAAAAGTCATCGCCGATACAGCCCACTTCACCGGTAGACGACATATCCACGCCCAGTACCGGGTCTGCCTTGTGCAGACGGGAGAAGGAGAATTGGGAAGCCTTGACGCCAATCCAGTCGATGTCGAACGCCGACTTGTCGGGACGAGTATAAGGAGCATCGAGCATGATGCGCGTAGCCGTTTCGATGAAGTTGCGCTTCAGCACTTTGGATACAAACGGGAAGCTGCGCGATGCACGAAGGTTACATTCAATCACCTTCACCTCGTTGTTGCGAGCCAGGAACTGGATGTTGAACGGACCGGAGATATTGAGTTCCTTCGCAATCTGGCGGCTGATTTTCTTGATGCGGCGAGCCGTAGCAAAGTAAATCTTCTGAGCCGGGAATACCAGCGTAGCGTCACCGGAGTGTACACCGGCAAACTCAACGTGCTCGGAGATGGCATATTCCACCACTTCGCCGTTCTGAGCCACTGCGTCAAATTCTATTTCCTTGGTGTTCTGCAAGAACTGAGATACTACTACCGGATACTCCTTTGATACCTCGGCGGCCATCTTCAGGAAGTTTTCCAGTTCTTCTTCGTCGTAGCATACGTTCATCGCTGCACCGGAAAGCACATACGACGGGCGCACCAGTACGGGATAACCCACTTTCTCAACGAAGCCTTTCACGTCGTCCAGACTGGTAAGTTCCTGCCAAGCCGGCTGGTCGATACCCAGAAGGTCGAGCATATGAGAGAACTTGTTGCGGTTCTCGGCACGGTCGATGGAGATGGGCGAGGTACCCAGGATGGGCACTGCCTGGCGATGCAACTTCATGGCGAGGTTGTTCGGTATCTGTCCACCCACGGAGACGATGACGCCGCGCGGCTGTTCCAGGTCGATGACGTCGAGCACACGTTCGAAGGAGAGCTCGTCGAAGTAGAGGCGGTCGCACATATCATAGTCGGTAGAAACCGTTTCGGGATTGTAATTTATCATGATGGACTTGTAGCCCAGCTTGCGTGCTGTCTGCGTGGCGTTCACCGAGCACCAGTCGAACTCTACGGAAGAACCGATGCGGTAAGCGCCGGAACCGAGGATGATGACCGACTTCTCGTTCTTGTAATAGTTCACGTCGTAACCCTGCACGGCATAAGTCATGTAGAGGTAGTTGGTCAGTTCGGGGTGTTCGCTGGCAATGGTGTTGATGCGTTTCACGGCGGGAAGGATGCCCAGTTCTTTGCGGCGGGCACGTACTACCAGGTTCTCAGCTTCCATGTTACCTTCGGGATTCAGCACAAAACGGGCAATCTGGAAGTCGGAGAAGCCGAGCACTTTGGCTTCGCGCAGCACGTCGGCGGGGATGTCTTCCACCTTATTATATAGGGAAAGTTTTTGCTTGTAGTCCACAATGTTCTTCAGCTTGCCCAGGAACCAGGGGTCTATCTTGGTCAGTTCGAAAATGCGGTCGATGGTGTAGCCCTTCTCCAAAGCCTCGGCAATGGCGAAGACGCGCAAGTCGGTAGGATGGGACAGTTCGTAATCCAGGTCGGCAAAATCGAGGCCTTCGTTGCCTACGAAGCCATGCATCCCCTGACCTATCATACGCAAACCCTTCTGGATGATTTCCTCGAAAGTACGTCCGATAGACATGATTTCGCCTACCGACTTCATGCTGGAACCGATTTCGCGGCTGACACCGGCAAACTTCGTCAAGTCCCAACGGGGGATTTTACAGATCAAGTAGTCCAGTTGCGGAGCTACGTAAGCGGAATACGGTGTTCCCATCTCGCCAATCTGGTCGAGCGTATAGCCCAGCGCAATCTTGGCTGCCACGAATGCCAACGGATAACCGGTAGCCTTGGAAGCCAGTGCGGAAGAACGGGACAGACGGGCATTCACCTCAATCACGCGATAATCGTTTGTCTCGGCGTTGAAGGCGTACTGTATGTTACATTCGCCCACGATGCCCAGGTGACGGATGCACTTGGCAGAAAGTTCCTGAAGCATCTTCACTTGTTCGTCGCTCAGCGAGCAGGTGGGAGCCACCACGATGGACTCACCGGTGTGGATGCCCAGCGGGTCGAAGTTCTCCATGCTTGCCACGGTGAAACAGTGGTCGTTGGCATCGCGGATTACCTCGAACTCGATTTCTTTCCAACCTTTCAGGGATTCTTCTACCAGGATTTGCTTGGAAAAGGTGAAAGAGCTTTCGGCAAGTTTGATGAAGGCTTCTTCGTCCGGGCAGATACCGCTACCCAAGCCGCCCAGGGCGTAAGCGGAACGCACCATTACCGGATAACCGATTTCGCGGGCAGCCGCCAGCGCATCTTCCATGCTTTCTACGGCATGGCTCTTCGGGGTTTTCATCGGAATTTCGTCGAGCTTCTTCACAAAGAGGTCGCGGTCTTCGGTGTACATGATGGCTTCTACCGAAGTACCCAGCACGCGCACGCCGTATTTTTGCAGGATGCCGTTCAGGTAGAGTTCGGTACCACAGTTCAGTGCTGTCTGTCCGCCGAATGCCAGCAGGATGCCGTCGGGCTGTTCTTTCTTGATGATTTCTTCTACGAAATAGGGAGTCACCGGCAAGAAATAAACTTTATCGGCAATGCCTTCCGATGTCTGGATAGTAGCAATGTTAGGGTTCACCAAAACGGAACCGATACCTTCTTCGCGCAAAGCCTTCAATGCTTGCGAACCGGAGTAGTCAAATTCTCCGGCTTGACCGATCTTGAGCGCACCTGAGCCCAAGACGAGCACTTTCTTTAAATTCTTTTCCATATTCTCTTGTTGTTGTCTATAAGTTTCTTTCTTCACGTTCCGGCACAAAAAAAATGCGTTACCCAATAAAGGATTAACGCATTACCAAAGAACTAAATATCGTTTTTTGGAAAAAAAGGAACCAACAATGCCCGGATGAAATTCATTCGAACGAAGATTATATTTGCTTCCTATTTCCTGCGATTGCATTGTCGTTGCTTAAATTTGTGCAAAGTAACGACTTATTTACGAAAAGAGCAAATAATAGGGAAAGGATTTTCAAGATTAAAACCCTTACATTCGTCTCAACTGCTCCTGTCCTGCCCCGCTTCCTTTGTATTTACTCTTCGATACATTGAACTTATAGCGCAGCGTGATTCTCATTTCGCGCTCCGATTTATGCGAGAAGTACATGCTGTGCTTAGTACCCGAGTAGATGGTAACGGGTACCTGACCGCTTCGGAAGAGGTCGCGCACATCGAACTGAACAGAAAGGCGGTCTTTCAAGAACGCTTTGTACAGCGAAAGGTCTGTGCGGAACATACCTTTCTCCATTTTTATATTCTCCGTATTACCTTCGGTAGCGGCATTCATCAGGATGGAGAGCATCACCCACTTCGTATCGAATGTATTGTTGAAACGGAACGTACCCATAGGATTGCTGACGGATTTGCCCCCATGCACTTCCATGTCGTACCACTGCTTCGTCACCGCCATTGTGAGCGAAGGACTCCAGATACCCACCTTGGGCTGGAAGGTAACCGAAGCATTCACCTGGTCGTAAGCACTGCCGTTAATGGTTTGCAGCAATGTCATACTCGGTTCGTCCTTGTAAGTATCGCTATAACTGGTGATGGGGTCGCTGATATGCGAATAAACAGCATTCATACTGAGCCACTTCCAGGCTACGCCGAAGTTGACGTTATTGTTGATTTGCGGCACCAGGAAAGGATTACCCGTTTCGTAAGTATAGCGGTTGGCATAAAGCACACTGCTTCTCAACTGCCAGTAAGAGGGGCGATTGACGTCGGTGGCATAACCCAACTGAAGGTCAACATCACCCAACGTGGTAGAGAGCGAAACCGTAGGAAACAGATTATTGAATACACGACTCTGTTCGGGCAAGTATTCCCCATCTTCGTAATAGTCAAAATTGATATTCTCATACCGCAAACCCGCCTGCAACTGCACAGCACCTATCTGCCGGGCATACTCCACGAATGCCGAAGCCATACCTTCCTGGATGCGGCTGCGGTCGTCGTCGATAAAGCCCACAGGCAGCACCGTGTAGGTAGTCTTACGTTTGGAGTAAGAGTACTCACCGCCGAAATCCAGCTTGCCGTCCCACAGGGGAGTGGACAATACCAGTTTGGAAGCCGTCAACTGGCTTCGCTTCAAGGTTTTGGTATCGATGGTCTGATTCTCCGGCGTACTTCCTACTTCCTGATATTGTTCTACGGTAGAGATGGGCGCATCGTCTTTGTTCCAGTACCAGTCGGCATTGAAGTCGATGCTCCATTCGCCTACCTTGCCGGTATAGTAAAGATTCGCCTGCATAATAGTCTCCCGTTCATTTTGCGTCAGATTGCTGGTAGAGTTTTCTACAAGTTCCCCGTCGCGGACAACGGTACTCGCCAAATCCATCCAGGAGTCCCCACCCGGATAGCGGTCATAGCTGAAGCTCACTCCGATAGAGTGGTTGGGATTGAACATATAGTTCAAGCCCAACTTGCCGTAGGGGTTTGTGCGGGGAGTCTCACCATATATTTCGTTGGTCTGTTCCCATGTATTGTCCAGATAGGTGTATTGTTTCAGCGTTTTGTAGTCAAAGCCTGTGGTATTCGACATATAAAGCATACCGATAAGGTCGAAGCCGCCCTTGCGGTAGTTGAAGTTAAAGCGCCCCGACTCATCCCACTGCGTGAAGTTGCTATAATTAAAGAACGCGCGGGCATCGAAACCGAGTCCCTCACCCTCTATCTGCTTGGTGGTGATACGGATAACGCTCTTCACGCCGGCGCTGTACCGGGCACCCGGATTGGTGATAACTTCCACGTTTCGGATATTGTCGGAACTAAGGCGTTCCAGTTCCATGGCATCCGTCATCTTCCGTCCGTTGATATAGATTTCGGGCGTTCCGCGGCCGAAGACCTCTATCTCGCCGCCATAGGCAGTCACGTTGGGGATACGGTCCAGCAGTTGCTCCATGCTTCCCGCTTTTTCGAGCACAGTGCCCGCCACACCCGTCACCATGGCGTCACCTTTCATGTGAGTTTTGGGAAGTGTACCCTTCACCACCACTTCGCCCAGCATTTCAGTCGAAGGTTGCAGGTTGACGGTACCCATATCGGACTTGCGCGGTGCGTAGTATGTATCGTAACCGATGGAAGTAAAGCGTAGCAGTTGTGCCTTTTCCTCGACGTCGAAGGCAAATGTCCCGTCTTCCAGGGAAATGGTGCCCGACACAAAAGCCGAGTCAGGCAGGGTAAGGGCGACGATATTGGCAAAGCCCATCGGCTCGCCCTGTTCGTCTACTATTTTTCCGGTGATGTTTTGTGCATCCAAACTTATTAGTGCAACCAGTCCGACGGCTGTCAGGATTACTCGTTTCATAGTAATTTATGTGTGTTTAGTAAAGCATTATATACTCGAATAGGAGTATAATAGCGTGCAAAGCTATTGAAAGATATCCAAAAAGCAAAAAGAAAGAAGCGAAAAGATGAAATACGTAAACAAAATTTGCCTTTCCCGCCTTTTTTTACGTCATTCACACGCGTCTATCTTCCTGACATCTAACACACTACAGTTTCCCACATATAGGAAACGAGCGTTCCCAGCCGCGGGAACGAGAATTTCCCCATACGGGAACGAGCGTGTCCTACTGTGGAAACGAGCGTATCCTACTGTGGAACGGACGTGTCCGCTTGTGGTGACGGGCGTATCCGCTTGTGGCGACGGGAATGACATCCCGCAACCGGATTTCATCAGCAATCCGCCTACTATCATATATTTCTTGAATAAGTCCATCACGTAGTTATGCAAGGAGCAAGGGCTTTTAATGCTATTCTCCGGAACATGTTCAAGTATTTAATAATCAAGGCAAAGACAAGGAATATAAATCAAGACCAAACCAACTATTTTTTCGTTTGAGGTTTCGATAATTATCGGTATCTTTGCAGACCCTTATCATCTGGTAAGGATTTTACAATGAAGAAACTAAGAAATATACAGATATGTCAAAAGAGAAGATTATCCTGACGGGCGACCGTCCCACAGGACGCCTGCATATAGGACACTATGTAGGCTCATTGAGAAGAAGAGTGGAGTTACAGAACTCCGGACTGTACGACAAGATATTTGTCTTTATTGCCGATGCGCAAGCACTGACGGACAATATGGACAACCCGGAAAAGGTACGCCAGAATGTGATTGAGGTAGCCCTCGACTACCTGGCTTGCGGACTGGACCCGACGAAGAGCACCATCTTCATCCAATCGCAGATACCGGAACTTTGCGAATTGACATTCTACTATATGGACCTGGTAACCGTAAGCCGTCTGCAACGCAACCCGACGGTAAAGACCGAGATACAGATGCGCAACTTCGAGACCAGCATCCCGGTAGGCTTCTTCACCTACCCCATCAGCCAGGCAGCGGACATCACTGCCTTCCGCGCAACAACGGTGCCCGTAGGCGAAGACCAGGAGCCGATGCTGGAACAGGCACGCGAGATTGTACGCCGCTTCAACTATATATATGGCGAGACACTGGTGGAACCGGAGATTCTGTTGCCCGATAATGCCGCCTGCCTGCGCCTGCCGGGAACGGACGGAAAGGCGAAAATGAGTAAGAGCCTCGGCAACTGCATTTATCTTTCCGACTCTGCCGACGAGGTGCAGAAGAAGGTGAAGAGCATGTACACCGACCCCGACCATCTGCGCGTGCAAGACCCGGGCAAACTCGAAGGAAATACCGTATTTACGTATCTGGATGCTTTCTGCTGCCAGGAGCACTTTGAACGTTACCTGCCCGATTATCCCAATCTGGCTGAGTTGAAAGCTCATTACCAACGCGGCGGCTTGGGCGACATGAAGGTGAAGAAATTCCTCAATGAAGTAATGCAAGAGACGTTGGAGCCGATTCGCAGTCGCCGCAAGGAGTTCGAGAAGGATATTCCTGCCATCTACGAGATGCTGAAGAAGGGTTGCGACACTGCCCGCGAAGCTGCCGCCGCAACACTGGACGACGTGCGCAAGGCGATGAAGATAAACTACTTCGATGATGCAGAGCTGATAGCGGAGCAGGTGAAGAAGTTTAGCGGAGAATAAAGAAAACAGATACGCGGACTACACGGACTAAGCGGATAAACGCGGATAATAACTAAAGATTTTATTAGT
>CAJKXC010000069.1 GCA_905203765.1 uncultured Bacteroides sp. | reverse complement strand
AACGCACAACGATACACATGGGCAGTGGAATACCGCCCCTCGGATTCAAGTTCCGTTATCACGGACTCCATGAAACCTTTCAATTCGGATTTAATCATCATAATTCTATTTATTTACAACCTACTTAGGTTATTGGTTATCAACAAACAATATATTTCCGATAATGTTTCATTATATTATAAGGCAGAAAGACAATATACGAAAGCATCGATGTATCGCATAAATGTCCTACTTTTGCACCCCGAAGTATGAGAAGCACATTCTTCCCCGGTGCCGAAGACATCCTTCGGCACCGGGGAACGCACTGTTCCTCACCGAGGAACGACCCTTCCGACACCGGGCAACCGGGCAGGAATGCAACCTGCTGCCATTCAGTGTTTTACCGAAACCGTTCGAACGAGCTTCACACGACACGGTTTCGGACTCCCCGCGTGGGGGAGTACAAACATAAATATTAATAATTAATTAAGACACTGAAGATTATGATGACAGTGAGTTTAAATGTGGAGCCGTATCTGGCACACTACATGTATGCACGCTATGCAAACTGCGTGCACGAGGGAGCAATCAAACTGAGTTTCCGGACCAACCTGTACCACAACCTGCTGGAACTGACGCTGCCGCGTCCGAAGGGAGTATCGTGGAAAGAGGAAGGCAACCTGATACTGGCACTGCCGGTACCGGACAAGGGAAAGGATCCCAGAACCTACAACTACCTGAGCGAAGAAAGCAGGCATTACCTGAGCAAGGAGATAAACCGGCAGATGAGGTGGGAAATGGTGGAATACATGCGCGAACAGAAGTTCAGGCACGGAGTGATGTACAAGCGGTCATTGCAGCAATTCATTGAAGACTACGACCTGGAAGACCTGGTGAATGAGGATACGCTAATGAAGCATTTCCAACTGTGGCGGAAAAAGGAGAAAGCGGAAAGGATGAATAGGGAGTAGAGTGATAGGGTGATAAAGTGATGGGGTGGTAGGGTAATTATCACCCTATCACCCCACCACCCTATCACCTTAACATCCATACCATCCTATCGCATATATTTATATAAGAATTGGTTAGTCGTATAACTCTTTTTTTAGTACTTTTGTTTCTAATATGACAATCGAAATATAATATGAAATCGAACTCTGAAGCCTTTAATAATATAAAAGAAATAGATGCCGATGGCAAATCATTCTGGAATTCCCGCAGCCTGTCCAAAACTATGGGTTACTCAGAATACAGCAAGTTCAAAAGAGTTATTGACAAGGCTATCAGTGTTTGCCAAGAAAACAATCAAAGAGTGGAAGACCATTTCGCCCATGCGAGCGATATGGTAGAAGTCGGCTCCGGCGCTTTCAGGCAAGTAGATTGTTACAGGCTCTCCCAATACGCATGCCTCTTGATAGCAATGCAAGCCGATGGAAGAAAAGAGCAAACGCTGCAAGCTATTCAGTATTTCTCCGGTAAGGTAGAAAGTGATGAGGTTATTGATATTCGGGAAAATGCAGATATCATCTTCTATTCTAATGCAGAAGGGAACTTACGCGTAGAACTGACCTTTAATGGTGATACCTTATGGACGACCCAGTCCAGAATGGCTGAAATATTCGATGTTGATGTACGGACCATCAGCTATCATCTCTCGCAAATCTTTGACTCAGGAGAACTAAACAAATATTCAGTTATCCAAAAACATTGGATAACTGCCGCTGATGGCAAGAAGTATAATGTACAATTATACAATTTGGATGCTATCATTGCGGTTGGATATCGGGTAACTTCTTCGGCAAAAGCCACACAATTTCGCATTTGGGCCACCCAAGTACTTAGTGAGTTTATTCGCAAGGGATTCGTTATGGATGACGAACGTTTCAAAAAGGGCAACAAGTGGAATGAGGAGCACTTTGAAGTCCTGCTGGAACGTATCAGGGAGATACGTGCATCAGAACGTATGTTGTATCAGAAGATAACGGATATCTATGCAACGGCAGACGATTATCAACAGGATGCAATAACGACAAAAGAGTTCTATGCGAAAGTGCAGAACAAACTGCACTGGGCTATTTGCGGGCAAACAGCAGCAGAAATCATTTACACGCATGCAGATGCAACTAAAATCAGTATGGGACTAACAACATGGAAGTTGGCACCTGATGGCAAAATACTAAAATCGGATGTGGCTACCGCAAAAAATTATCTATCGGAAGCGCATATAAAGGAATTGAATCAAATCGTTTCGGCCTATCTTGACTTAGCAGAGAACCGGGCTAAAAGAGGCATAACAACTACGATGGAAGAGTGGGCGAAATTCCTTGACAGTTTTCTGGAACTTTCTTCTTATCCTATTCTATTAGATAAAGGGAAGATTACAGCAGAGCAGGCAAAAATAAAGGCATATGCAGAGTATGACAAGTATAGAGTTGTGCAGGACAAGGCATATCTATCTGATTTCGATAAGGAAGTAGCACGTATAAAAGGAATTGAAAAGAAAAAGGGAGAATAGGTGATAAAGTGGTAGAGTGATGGGGTGGTAGGACAATTATCACCCTATCCCCCCACCACCCTATCACTTTTTTATCTTTATCTTTTGCCGTACATCTTTTCGTAATAGTTCTGGTAATCGCCGCTGGTTACTTCTTCCACCCAATTCTGGTTATTCAAATACCATTCGATGGTCTTGACGATGCCTACTTCGAACTTCGTTTCGGGATACCAGCCCAGGGCATTGGTAATCTTCGTCGGATCAATGGCATAACGCTGGTCATGGCCGAGTCGGTCTTTGACAAAGGTTATCAGGTCTTCGTTAATCCAACTGATATCGATGCTGCCATCGGCGGCTTTTACTTTCTTCTTCAGGACTTCGCGGTAACGGGGTTCTTCTTCCATCAACCGGCGGATGGTAGAGATAGTCAGTTTCACAATCTCCAAGTTGGTCTTTTCGTTGTGACCGCCTACGTTATAAACTTCTCCTTCCACACCCCCGCGAACAACGAGGTCAATGGCCTTGCAATGATCTTCCACATAGAGCCAGTCGCGCACGTTGCTACCGTCACCGTATACGGGAAGTTTCTTACCCTCGAGAATATTCTTGATAATCAGCGGAATCAGCTTCTCGGGGAAGTGATAAGGGCCGTAGTTATTGGAACAGCGGGTAATGGTTACCGGCATCTTGTAGGTATCGTGATAGGCCATCACTACCATATCGGCACTGGTCTTGGAAGCACTGTAAGGGCTGTGGGGACAAAGCGGAGTCTGTTCCGTGAAGTAACCTTCCGCACCCAGTGATCCATATACCTCGTCGGTAGAAACCTGGTGATAACGCACACCGTTTCGCCAGGTAGGATAGCCGGATTCGTCTTTCCCTGTGACCCAGGCACGACGGGCGGCATCGAGCAGGTTCTGTGTTCCCAGGATGTTCGTCATCAGGAAGAGCTGCGGATTCTCGATACTGCGGTCTACATGACTTTCGGCAGCAAAGTTCACCACATAGTCGAACTTGAATTTGGCAAACAGCTCATCGGCAAGTATACGGTCGCAGATGTCACCTTTCACAAAGAAACAACGTTCATCGTCAATGTCTCCGGCAATGGTGCCGAGGTTTCCGGCATAGGTCAAGGCATCCAATATCACCACTTTGATATCACTATGTTTTGCCAGAATATATTTGATATAGTTGGCGCCGATAAATCCGGCAGCACCGGTTACGAGATAAGTCTTCATATTAGTTGATAGTTGATAGTTGATAATTGATAATTGATAGTTATTGGCGGCGGGAGTCGGCGAGTTCCATAAGATACTTGCCGTATTCGGTTTTGCCGAGTTGCTCGCCGAGGTTGTAAAGTTGGTCGAGGTCTATCCAGCCCTTACGCCAGGCTATCTCTTCGATGCAACTGACGCGGAAGCCCTGGCGGTTCTGTATAGTAGCGACGAAGTTGCTTGCTTCGAGCAAACTGTCGCAGTTTCCCGTATCGAGCCAGGCAAAGCCACGGCCGAAAAGTTCCACTTTCAGCGTGCCTTCTTCCAGATAGAGGCGGTTAAGGTCGGTGATTTCATATTCGCCACGGGCGGAAGGTTGCAGGGCGGCAGCCTTGGCGGTAACCGTGGAGTCGTAGAAGTAAAGACCGGGCACGGCATAATTGCTCTTAGGCTGTGCCGGTTTCTCTTCGAGGGAGACGACTTTGCCGTCGGCATCGAACTCTACCACACCATAAGCACGCGGATCCTTGACATAATAGCCGAAGATGCAGGCACCCTTATCAATAGAGGCGGCACGCTTCAGCATGGCGGAGAAACCCTGGCCATAGAACATATTGTCCCCCAGGATAAGGCAACCCGGGCCACCTTCCAAAAATTCGGCACCCAGCACAAAGGCTTGTGCCAGTCCGTTAGGATTTTCTTGTATCTTATAGGAGAAGGACATTCCGAGATCCTCGCCGGTTCCCAGCAACTCACGGAACATAGGTAAATCGCGCGGAGTAGAAATAATCAGCACCTCACGTATTCCCGCCAGCATCAGGGTAGAAAGCGGGTAATAAATCATGGGTTTGTCGTAGACGGGCATTATCTGCTTGGAGATAGCCTTGGACAACGGATAGAGACGAGTGGCGCTGCCACCTGCAAGAATTATTCCTTTCATATTTCAGTTCTTTTTTGGTGTTTATCAAATGGAGAATAAAATAAGAAGGAGGACCATGCCCCACGGCTCTCGTTGCTATTCGGACTGCAAATATCTAAATAAATCGGGAGATGACAAAATTATGAAGCTTAAATTACCCTGCCAGTTCTATCACTTCGAGGTCCTTGAACATCCCATTCTCCACCACGAAGCGCACCATCGTACGTACTTTGTGGAAACCGGAAATACCCGCAGCTCCCGGATTGATGTGGAGCATATCCAGCGTCTTATCATACTTCACCTTTAATATATGGGAGTGCCCGCTGATAAAGAGCTTGGGCGGATGTACCAGGATACTGCCCTGTATCGAAGGGTCGTACTTGCCGGGATAGCCGCCGATATGCTTCATCAGCACTTCCGCCCCGTCTACCGTGAAGCGCAAGACCTGCGGATAGAGTTGGCGGATCTCCTGCCCGTCTATATTGCCGTACACCGCACGGAACGGACGGAAAGCCGCTAACTTCTGCGCCACTTCCAGCGAGCCGATGTCTCCGGCGTGCCATATCTCGTCGCACGACTCGAAGTATTGCAAGTACTTTTCATCCCAATAGGCATGCGTATCCGATAATAAACCAACTTTTGTCATCTTTCTATTGTTTATGTTCGCAAAGGTAATTATATTTGGGGAAAATACGGAAAGATGGAGAACAGATATTTCAAACGTGACATCAGTTGGCTGTCGTTCAACTACCGCGTGCTGCTGGAAGCCGAAGATGACACACTGCCACTGTACGAGCGCATCAATTTCATTTCCATATACTCATCCAATCTGGAAGAGTTCTACAAGATACGTGTGGCAGACCACAAAGCAATAGCTACCGGTGCCGCGCATAATGATGAAGAGACGGTGCAGTCTGCCATCGAACTGGTAGACGAAATCAACAACGAGGTAAACCGCCAACTGGAAGAACGCATCCGCATCTACGAACAGAAGATATTGCCCGCCCTGCGGAAGCATCATATCATATTCTATCAAAGCCGCAATGTGGAACCGTTTCACATGGACTTCGTACGCAAATTCTTTCAGGAAGAAATCTTCCCGTACCTGGCACCCGTACCGGTAACCAAAGACAAGGTGGTTTCGTTCTTGCGCGACAACCGCCTCTATCTTGCCGTGCGCCTGCACTTGAAAGGCGTGCCTGCCGACTCCCCCGAACATACGCAATACTTCGTAATGAAGCAGCCCTACACCAAAGTGCCGCGCTTCATCCAACTCCCCAAAGTGGGAAAGAACTATTACCTGATGTTTATTGAAGACATCATCAAGGCAAATCTGGACGTTATCTTCCCCGGATACGAAGTGGACAGCAGTTACTGCATCAAGATTTCGCGGGATGCGGATATTCTGATAGATGATGCTGCCAACACGTCCGAAATCATAGAACAAGTAAAGACGAAGGTAAAGAAGCGCAAGATAGGAGCCGTCTGCCGTTTTGTGTACGACCGCGCCATGCCGCAGGACTTCCTGGACTTCCTGGTAGATGCCTACCGCATAGACCGCCGCGAACTGGTGCCGGGCGACAAGCACCTCAACCTGGACGACCTGCGCCATCTGCCGAACCCGAACCATACCGTGCGCCCCATCAAGAAGCCCCAGCCCATGAAGCTAACTTGCCTGGACGAACGCGAATCCATCTTCAGCTATGTAGAGAAGAAAGACCTGCTGCTGCACTATCCTTACCACTCCTTCGATCACTTCATCCACTTCTTGTACGAAGCGGTGCACGACCCTGCCGTACACGAAATCATGGTAACCCAATATCGCGTAGCCGAAAATTCGACGGTAATCAACACCCTGATAGCCGCCGCACAAAACGGGAAAAAGGTGACGGTATTCGTAGAACTGAAAGCCCGCTTCGACGAGGAGAACAACCTTGCCACCGCCGAGATGATGAAAGCCGCCGGCATCAACATCATCTTCAGCATACCCGGACTGAAAGTACATGCCAAGGTAGCCCTGGTGCTGCGCCGCGACAAGGAAGGCCATAAACTGACCAGCTACGCCTACATCAGCACCGGCAACTTCAATGAAAAGACAGCTACACTCTATGCTGACAGCGGACTGTTCACCAGCAATCCGGTAATTGTAAACGACCTGCACAACCTGTTCCGTACCCTGCAAGGCAAGGAGAACCCGGTGTTCCACCGCCTGCTTGTGGCACGCTTCAATCTGATACCGGAACTAAACCGCCTCATCGGGCATGAAATGGAACTGGCTCAAAGCGGAAAGCGCGGCCGCATTATCCTGAAGATGAACGCCCTGCAAGACCCTGCCATGATAGACCGTCTCTACGAAGCATCGCAGGCAGGCGTCGAGATAGACCTGATAGTGCGCGGCATCTGCTGCCTCATCCCCGGACAGACATACAGTCGTAACATCCGCGTAACACGTATTGTAGATACATTTCTTGAACATGCACGTATCTGGTACTTTGGCAACGAAGGAAACCCCAAGCTGTTTCTCGGCTCACCGGACTGGATGCGCCGCAATCTATACCGCCGTATCGAAGCCGTAACCCCCATTCTGGACCCCGACCTTAAACGCGAGTTGACTGATATGCTTTCCATCCAACTGTCAGACAGACGAAAAGCATGTTTCGTTGACGACCATCTGCGAAACCGCTGGAAGTCCTCGCGCCCGCAAAAAGAGAAGGTACGGTCACAGTATAGTTTTTACGAATACTTAAAAGAGAGGATAGATGATAGGTGATAGATGATAGATACCATGCGGCATCATTGCGCAGCCCATCTATCACCTATCAACTATCCCCTATCAACTGTTTTGTAACATTTCTGTAATATGTATGACACGCCTCTGCAACACGAAAGTCTTTCCTTTGCAGGCAAAAATAAAATACATATTTATGGAAACAATCTACTTAGGTATCGTAGTCTTTCTATTCATACTCGCGATATTCGACCTCGTGGTAGGAGTAAGTAACGATGCGGTAAACTTTCTTCAATCGGCCGTCGGAGCTAAGGCAGCCTCTTTCAAGACAATACTGTTCATTGCAGGTATCGGCGTCTTTATCGGTGCCGCCCTATCCAATGGTATGATGGACATAGCACGGCACGGAATCTACCAGCCGGAACACTTCTACTTTGCAGAAATCATGTGTATCCTGCTCGCCGTAATGCTGACGGACGTCGTACTACTGGACGTATTCAACACGATGGGTATGCCGACTTCCACCACTGTTTCAATGGTATTCGAGCTGTTAGGCGGTACATTCGCTCTGGCACTTTTCAAGGTTTACGGCAGTGACACACTTCAACTTGGGGATCTTATCAACACGGACAAAGCATTATCCGTCATCATGGCAATCTTTGTTTCCGTAGCCATTGCATTCTTCTTCGGTATGCTGGTACAGTGGATAGCACGTATCGTATTTACCTTCAACTATAAGAAAAAGATGAAGTACAGCATTGCGCTGTTCGGTGGTATAGCTGCCACGTCCATCATCTATTTTATGCTGATAAAGGGACTGAAGGACAGTTCGTTCATGACTTCCGACAACAAGCACTGGGTACAGGAGAACACCGGAATGCTGATTCTTTATTGCTTTATATTCTTCACTGTATTGATGCAGATATTACACTGGCTCAAGGTGAACATTTTCAAAGTAGTGGTGCTGATGGGTACGTTTGCCCTGGCCATGGCCTTTGCAGGCAATGACCTGGTGAACTTTATCGGTGTGCCCCTCGCCGGATATTCTTCCTTCGTAGATTATACAGCCAACGGCATGAGCGTCGGTCCCGACGGCTTCCTGATGACTTCCCTGTTGGGACCTGCCAAAACGCCGTGGTACTTCCTGTTCGGTGCGGGTGCCATCATGGTTTATGCACTGTGCACCTCGAAAAAGGCACACAATGTTATCAAGACTTCCGTTAACCTTTCGCGCCAGGATGAGGGTGAAGAGACTTTCGGAAGCACTCCGATTGCCCGCACACTGGTACGCTTCAGCATGGGCATGGCAAACGGTATATCTAAAATAATGCCCGAAAGCAGCAAACGCTGGATCAATACCCGCTTCCAGAAGGACGAAGCAATCATAGCCGACGGTGCCGCATTCGACCTGGTACGCGCATCCATCAATCTGGTAATGGCAGGACTGCTTATAGCACTGGGTACTTCGCTGAAACTTCCTCTTTCTACTACCTACGTCACCTTCATGGTGGCTATGGGTACCTCGCTTGCCGACCGTGCCTGGGGACGTGACTCGGCAGTATACCGCATTACCGGTGTGCTCAGTGTTATCGGCGGATGGTTCATCACAGCCGGAGCAGCGTTTACCATCTGTTTCCTGGTGACTTCCATTATCTACCTGGGCGGAACAACAGCAATTATAGCCCTCATCGGCCTGGCTGTATTCATGCTGATTCGCAGCCAGATAATGTACAAACGGCGCAAGGCAAAAGAAAAGGGGAATGAAACGTTGAAACAACTGATGCAAAGCACGGATAACGCAGAGGTCATCCAGTTACTCCGCAAGCATACCCGTGAGGAGCTGGTAAAAGTTCTGGAATTCACAGAAGAGAACTTCGAGCGCACCGTTACTTCCTTCCTACATGAGAACCTACGTGGTTTGCGCCGCGCTGCGGGTTCGGTAAAGTTCGAGAAGCAGCTTATCAAACAGATGAAACGTACGGGTACTCTTGCCATGTGCCGTCTCGACAATAATACGGTTCTGGAGAAAGGTCTTTATTACTATCAGGGAAATGACTTTGCCAGTGAGTTGGTATACAGTGTAGGGCGTCTTTGCGAACCATGCCTGGAGCACATCGACAATAATTTCAACCCACTGGATGCTATCCAAAAAGGTGAATTCACCGATGTAACGGAAGACATCACGAACCTGTTGCAAATATGCCGTCACAGACTGGAAATCAACAATTACGACGACCTTGAGACAGACATACGTAAAGCAAATGATCTGAACGGACAATTAGCCCAAATGAAACGTGAAGAACTGCGACGTATTCAAACTCAAAGCGGAAGTATAAAAGTCAGCATGGTATATCTGACGATGGTACAAGAGGCACAGAATATAGTGACTTACACCATTAACCTGATGAAAGTAAGCCGTAAATTCCAGACAGAGGAATAATAATGTGCTAATGAGATAATGTGCTAATATGCTAATTGGCTGCGCAGTCACACCGCAGGTCATTAGCATATTAGCACATTATCTCATTAGCACATTTTCAATCCCATCTCCTCAGCCCGTTGCAGCATAAAGGAGCGGGCAGCTTCGTATTCATTAGGGATAACGCCGTCCAGAATGGCATCTTTGATAGCGCTCTTCAATGCGCCGACCTGCTGGCAGGGGGACAAGCCGAAGGTTTCCATGATTTCTTCTCCACTGACGGGTGGCTGGAAGTTGCGGATGCGATCGCGCTCCTCCAAGTCCTTCAGTTTCTGGCGCACCAATTGGAAGTTGCTCAAGAAACGCTTCTTGCGTTCTGTATTCTTGGAAGTGATATCGGCCTCGCAAAGTGTCATCAGGTCGTCGATGTCGTCACCTGCTTCAAAGAGCAAGCGGCGAACGGCAGAATCGGTAACGACATCATCTGCGATGACAATGGGACGCATATGCAGGCTCACCAGTTTCTGTACATACTTCATCTTCTCATTCATCGGCAACTTCATCTTGCGGAAGATATCGGGCACCATCTTCTCGCCGATAAAATTATGATTGTGGAAGGTCCATCCCGCACGGGGTTCCCAACGCTTAGTGACGGGCTTGGCAATATCGTGCAACAGGGCAGCCCAGCGCAGCCACAGGTTATCGGTCTTTTTACTGATATTGTCGAGCACTTCGAGGGTGTGATAGAAATTATCTTTATGTGCCCGTCCGTTACGGGTTTCCACTCCCTGCAATGCTACCAGTTCAGGGAAAATAAGTTCCAGCAAACCGGAACGGTCCAATTCGATGAATCCTTTGGAAGGTACCGGAGCGAGCAGAATCTTGTTCAGTTCATCAGCAATACGCTCTTTGGAAATAATAGAGATACGCTCCTTGTTGCGGCACAAGGATTCAAAGGTGGTATCATCTATATAGAAATTCAGTTGGGTAGCAAAGCGGATACAGCGCATCATGCGCAGAGGATCGTCGCTAAAGGTAATATCAGGATCGAGCGGTGTACGGATGGTTTTCTCCTTCAAGTCCTCGATTCCGCCGAACGGGTCTACCAGCTCGCCATAGCGCGCCTGATTCAGACAAACAGCCAATGCATTGATAGTGAAGTCGCGGCGGTTCTGATCGTCCTCCAGCGTACCGTCTTCCACTATCGGTTTGCGGGAATCGTGGGTATAAGATTCCTTTCGTGCCCCTACAAACTCCACCTCCGTACCGCGGTACTTCAACTGTGCCGTGCCAAAGTTCTTAAAGACGGAAACGTGCGCACCACGTCCCAGACGCTTGCCCAGTGCCTCGGCCATCGCAATGCCACTGCCTACTACCACTACATCAATATCCTTGGAGGGACGTTGCAGGAAAATATCGCGTACATATCCGCCAACAACATAGCACTCCAATCCCAGTTCATCTGCTGTCTCGGATATCCGCTTGAATATGTCGTCACTAAAATGTTGTCTCAGTTCTTCTGCTGTCAACTCTATCATTTGTCAATAAATCATTTTGAGGGTGCAAAGATACGGATATTATTTCTAATTTTGCCGTCACTAATAAAAGAACAACAATTATGAAGAAAGTAATACTCCTTGCGTGCCTTTGCGGCACCCTCTTCGCATGCGAAGATGTAGAAAAGAAAGCCGGCGAGAAACTGCAAGCTGCCCGCCAGGCTTTTGAGCTCGGCAATTACAGCGAAGCAAAGATGCAGATAGACAGTATCAAGATTCTCTATCCCAAAGCCTTCGAAACCCGTCGTGCAGGCATCGGACTGATGCAGGAAGTGGAACTGAAAGAACAGGAAAAGAGCCTTACTTATCTGGACAGTATGCTCCAGGTGAAGCAGGCGGAATTTGATGCTGTGAAAGGCAAATATACTTTTGAGAAAGATGCCGAATACCAGAAGATAGGACACTACCTGCACCCCTCACAAGTACTGGAAAAGAACCTGCACCGCTCCTACCTCCGCTTCCAGGTAGACGAAACCGGAGTGATGAGCATGACTTCCATCTACTGCGGGTCTCACAATATTCATCACGTAGCCGTTAAAGTTACTGCTCCCGACGGCAGTTTCGCCGAGACTCCCGCCTCCAAAGACAGCTACGAGACTACCGACCTGGGCGAAAAGATAGAGAAAGCCGACTACAAACTGGGTGAGGATGGCAACGTGATGGGCTTCCTCTATTTAAATAAGGATAAGAACATCAAAGTAAATTATCAGGGTGAACGCCCCTACTCCACCAACATGACTCCTGCTGACCGCCAGGCACTTGCCAGTGTTTACGAACTGGCACAGCTACTTTCTTCCATGACCGAAATCAGAAAGAACATGGAAGAGGCGAACCTGAAAATAGAGTTTGTAAAGAAGAAGATGCAGGAAAGGGAGAGTAAACCGAAAGAAGAATAAGTATGTTCTGACACACTATCTTTATCCTTAATACAGATACAGGGCGTCTTCTCACGAAGCCGCCCTGTACTGTTTCTCTTAGAGTAAAGAAACCATTAATGTAAAGTTAAACTTACCGGGATGTTAGACTCCCGTCCCGGTAAGAGAGAATATACTAATTCTTTAATTAGTATCATTCGTCACTGGCAAGGCCGGAATAGCGGTAGCCGGCAACCTTCAGCTTGGCATAAGCTGCCGGAGCATTCTCATCATCGCTGAAGGAGACATAGAACACGATGCTATCCGCAGGAGTACCATGAGGTGTCGTGGCTGCTCCCAGCAGTATCTTGCCGCTATCAATCGTTACGTTACAGTCGTATTTCTCGTTGGGGGCGGCACCTTCCGTAGCAAAAGTCAGCGCATTGACATCCGTTTTCACTTTTACCTTATAGTCCCAGAATTCCTCCATATCGTCCACATACATTTCTGTGGGAATATTGGCAGCCGTATTGTAGGTGAATAGCATGGTGTGTCCCAATCCGAAAGGATCTTGAAGGAGCACCGTACCGTTAGCATCCACAGCGTCTACCGTTACAGTCCATTCACCGGCAACTGCTTTAGTCGCAGTACTGCCGATTTCATCTTTCTCGCAGGAAGCCAGTAGTACTCCTGCGCACATCATTAATAAGTATATTGCTTTCTTCATACTTCATCTATTTATTTAGTAATTGCTCTTAAAGTTACAGTCAGAGGTGTGCCTCCGTAGTCTATATTCAATACGAAAGTTCTTGTGGCCGGGTCAAAAGTCCCAGTTTCCAGCTTAACCACAGTCCCCCGGTCACCAAAATACCAACTTCCCGTTTCACCGATCTGCGAAACCGTATTGTCGGCAGCAATGCTGATGACAGCTTCTGCATGGAAGTCATAAGAAGGTTCAAGACCCGCATTCACTCCATTGAACTGGAATCCTCCTATCAGGTCATCTACCAGGTAAGTACCGTCCCCATTATCCGTGATGTAAATGGGAGCATCATAGTAGTGCCTTGTAGACGTCTGGCTTTCACCAAAATAAAGAGTTGCCACAGAGGTCGGATCTACCACATAAACAGTTCTCGAAGCACTGGCGGAAAAGCCATCTTCGTTGTATGCCATATACGAAATGCTATAAATACCGACTTTATTGGAATTTACGCCCGAACGAACGACCACCTCCCCGCTGACGTTGACTTGTCCTGATATAGGTTGACTATAACATCCAAAAAGTTATGGTAAATAGA
>CAJKXC010000068.1 GCA_905203765.1 uncultured Bacteroides sp. | reverse complement strand
TGAACTATGAGAAAGCCAGTTTTGCGGAACTTGGAAAGATGCTCGGAATGTCGAAGGCGGGGATCTTTAAATACTACAAGAATAAACAAGAACTATTCATTGCCGTAGTGGATAAGTTTTGGTTCAGCACGCAAAACCCGCGGAATAAATTCACCGAAACGAACGGTACGTTTGCCGAATTTATAGACGAATACGTGAAAGGAGTACAACGAACCATGGATATGCTGGGCAATCTGATAGGTGCAGATTGTGATAAGGTGGCGCAAGGAAAGTTTACATACCACGCCCAATATTTTCATTTTCTGTTTCAACTGCTTCAATACGATCCTGATGCAAAAGAAAAACTCCGCAACCTTGCAGAGAGCGATTATGCTTACTGGCGTGCTGCTATACAGCGGGCGATAGATACCAAAGAACTGAGAAAGGATGTGGATGTAGAAGAAGCAGTAGTCATGTTCCGGCAGGTTTACATGGGGTTGTCTTTTGAAATGTCTTTCCTTGGCGGACTGGATACCGAACGGCTTGCTAAGCATTTGCAGTATGTTTACTCCTTATTGAAGTCTTAAGCCCTTTGTTATTCAATGCCTATTCTCTGCTCACCTGATTATTAGTGCAAAAAAAAGATAAAAAGAAACGTTCGTTTACTTTTTTAAAAATAGTTTTATAACTTTGGCAGCATATTAAAAAAAGTAAACTAACACATCATGAAAAAGTTTTTATTTATTCTGATGGCTTTTGCCACTCTTGTTTTGAACAATGCTGAAGCACGGCGAGTAAGAATTACCATTCCGGTGGACAACAGTATTCCTAAAGTAGCTACACTGCCCGACAGTTCCTACTATAAGACGGACGACGGACTGCATTTGGATTTGGGTTATATTGAGAAAGATGGTAGTCGTATTCTTGTACTCTTTTCCGAAACAAAGCCGGATACTTATTATGATATCCCCGATGAGTATGTAGAAGCCCTTCAACATGACTTGAACGTAACGGAACTCAGCAGCCTTATTCCCGAACCTACCTTTTGGGACAAATGGGGTGGTAGCATCCTGTTTTACGGTATTGCCGCATTGATCGTTATCGGGCTGCTGAACTATGCAAAAGACTTTATCTTCGGGCTTCTCGGACTCGGTAAAAAGAAGGATGAAGAGGAATGATGCAATGGCTGAAAAGGATTTTCGGTTTTAGTCGTCCTGAACGAATCACAAAAGAAGAAATAGAACAGCTTCCGCCGGCTAAATTATGCCGGAAATTCATAGACGGGGAGTTGGCAAGTGACATAGAGTGCGCAGTGTTCGATGACATAATGTGTGCGGTAGAATTGGATGCCGAAGTTGTTAACGGTGGCTTCAATCAGTATTACTATAACTCTGATGGCGAACGTGCAGAACGGGCGAGAAGTACATTCACGCGACTTGGTGCAGACCAGGTCGCGGATGTGGTGAAGCGCGCCAACGAGCGCTATGCTATTTGTCGGGATGAACTGCATTCTCTGTGGGCTACCGGAACAAAAAAAGGCTTTCTTGCCAGTTATAAGAAGGCCTTTTTTGATACTTTCGATAGTGAGTATTATGCCCTAATGAGAAATTACAAGCATTTGTATGAACTGATAGGTATGTATATTAAACAGCATCCACAGGAATTTTTAAATACGCAGCAATATGGAAATACAGCAGGTATGGAAGTTGGGACCGACTGATAATAAGAAGCAATACCTTGATTTGCTTTTACTTGCAGATGAGCAGGAATCCATGATAGACCGTTATCTGGAGCGGGGCGAGATGTTTGTACTTGATGACAATGGTGTGAAGGCGGTTTGTGTAGTCACTGATGAGGGCAATGGAGTTTGCGAATTGAAGAATATTGCAGTTTCTCTTGATTCGCAACGACAAGGGTACGGTAAACGGATGATAAACTATCTGACAGATTATTATTCCGGGAAGTATACTCAAATGATAGTTGGGACCGGAGATGTACCGGGTTCAACCGGGTTTTACAGAAGTTGTGGCTTTGAATATTCCCATCGCATCAAGAACTTCTTTACCGATAACTATGATCATCCCATGATTGAGGATGGCATTTTACTCGAAGATATGGTTTATCTGAGGAGAAGTATATAGAGTGTAGAAACCATATTCAGGGAGCGGGAAAGGAATAAAAAAGGAGTTAAGTTTATCACTTAACTCCTCATTGCTCAGTCAGTCGGGATGACAAGATTCGAACTTGCGACCACACGCCCCCCAGACGCGTACTCTACCGGGCTGAGCTACATCCCGAATTGCGGATGCAAAAGTAGTGCTTTATTTTGAAACTGCAAATATTTTGCTTGTTTTTTATGAGATGAATTGGGAAATAATAGAAATAGGTTATAACTATAGCATAAGATAAAATGAATATTGAAGAATTCAGAGAATACTGTCTTTCGTTGCAAGGAGTGCACGAAAAGATGCCCTTTCCCGACGTGCCCGATAAGTACAGTCGCGATGTGCTATGCTTCTACGTAGCAGGCAAGTGGTTTTGTTTTGTCAATATCGAGGTGTTCGACTTCTGCTGCATCAAATGCCGGCCGGAAGAGGCAGAGGAATTGCGAAACAAGTATGATGGAATTAAACCGGGCTGGCACATGAATAAAAAGTACTGGATAAGCGTCTACTTCAACCAGGATGTACCGGACTCTAAAATAAAGGAACTGGTGCGCCGGTCTTATGAACTGGTGTTCAATAGTCTGACGAAGAGGGAGCGCGAGGCGTTGTGCCCTTTGCCCCCTGCTTGATATGCTCTGAGTTCTTATACTCCCATGCACTCTCTGTAAAAGTCGAACATCTCGAAGATGGTGTCTTTGTCTGCCGTTTGGTTGAGGCAGATGTCGCCTACATCTTTCAGTAGGGTAAAGTTGATGACACCGGCGGTGTTCTTCTTGTCATGCTTCATCAGTTCGTAAAGCTGGTCGTACTGCTTGCAGTTGAAGGGGAAGCCGCCGTAGTTCTCTTTGATGAATTGTACGGATTGGCGCATTTTATCTTTCGGGAATCCTACCTTTATATAAGAAAGGTATAGCTCGCAAACGATGCCCCAGGCAACGGCATATCCGTGCAGTACCGGACGGTTCTCGGCAAGGGCAAGGCTCTCGAAGGCATGCCCTACGGTATGTCCCAGGTTCAGTGCCTTGCGGATGCCATGTTCTTTCGGGTCTTCTTCTACAATACGCTCTTTTACTTGTACGGAGCGGCCTACCATAGACTTCAGCAGGACATAGTCTATCTTTTCCGTATCAAAAGCCAACAATTCCGTCAGGTGCTCCTGGGTGCTGATGAGGCCATGCTTCAACATTTCGGCATAGCCGGAGAAGAAGTTGTGCGCATCGAGGCTGCGCAGGAACTCTGTTTCCAGTAATACGCTGGCGGCAGGGGCAAAGACGCCGATTTCGTTCTTCAGTCCGTTGAAGTTGATGCCCGTCTTGCCCCCTACGGAAGCATCGACCATGGCAAGCAGGGTAGTGGGGATATTGATATAAGCGATTCCGCGTTTAAAGGTAGAGGCGGCGAAGCCACCGAGATCGGTCACCATTCCGCCGCCGAGGTTGATGAGCAGGGAATGGCGGGTAGCCCCTTTTTCGCTTAGTGCCTGCCAGACAGAGGCGAGCGTTTCCAGGTTCTTGTGCACATCTTCGGCTCCGATGATGATTTCTTCTGCTTCTTTCAGTGCAGGAATGCCGCTTAGTTGCGGCAAGCAGAGGCGATGGGTATGCTCGTCGGTCAGGATGAAGAGCTTGTCATGGGGACATTTCTCTATGGCGCGCGTCAGGCTGCTGTCCAGTCCTTCGCAAAGGATTACTTCTTGTTTACTCATGAAAGGAATTATGATTTATTGCAGGGCAAAGATAACTCTTTCGGCAATAAGTGTTATCTTTGTCCCACAAAAATCTTTATAATTCATTAATCATAGATCAATATGAAAGCATTACTCCCCGTTTACTGTCGTCCCCTTGGTTATTTCGTCATAGCTTTAGCCCTGTTCCTGCCGTTCCTGATGATGATGTGGGGAAGGGTGACAGATGCCAACCTGTTGTTTTACAAGGAATGTTCCAAGCTCTTGATGATGATGGGGGCGCTGATGATAATCTTTGCCCTGACAAAGAATGAAAACAAAGACATCGAGCAGATACGCAATAAAGCCGTGCGCAATGCCATCTTCCTGACGGTGCTTTTCATCTTCGGCGGTATGCTTTATCGGGTGGCGAAAGGCGACTTTCTTTCGGTAGATTCGTCCTCATTTCTCATATTTCTCATATTAGACGTACTTTGCTTGGAATTTGGTATAAAGAAAGCGACAGTTGATCGACTCTTTAAGCGGAATAGTCGATAAATAGAGCAAATCGTCATGCGGGGCATTAAACCTTTTGCCCGGAAGTTTGTCAAAGGTGACAGTGTTAGAAGACATTATTCACTTTAAGAATGGACAAAGAATAGACGCATGAAGAAAATGATTACGGGAATGGTGCTGCTGTTGGCAACAACACTGTCCGCATTCTCACAAACAAAGAACATCACAGTTTCGGGGCGTGTCGTTGAAGACACAAAAGAGCCTGCCATACAAGCTACTGTGCAGTTGCTTTCGCTGCCGGACAGTACCCAGGTAGCGGGTGTGGCGAGTTCATCACAAGGTTATTTCACTCTCCCCAAAGTCAGTGCAGGCAAGTATGTGCTGAAAGTTTCCTACATCGGTTTTAAGACTAAGTTCGTCCCCCTGCAACTTGTTGCATCGGCTCCTGCAAAGAATGTGGGAACAGTGACGCTGGATACGGATGCCGTAATGCTGGCCGAAGCTGTTGTTACGGCCGAAGCCCCGCAGGTGCAGGTCGTGGAAGATACATTGGTGTATAACTCCTCTGCCTATCGTACTCCCGAAGGCGCCATGCTCGAGGAACTGGTAAAGAAGTTGCCGGGTGCGGAGATTGATGACGAAGGTAACGTGAAAATCAACGGTAAGGACTTGAAGAAGATTATGGTCGACGGCAAAGAGTTCTTTGGCGGAGACGTCAAGACCGGTTTGAAGAATCTGCCGGTGGATATGGTAGAGAAGTTGAAAACCTACGATAAGAAGTCCGACCTGGCACGTATCACCGGTATTGATGATGGTGAGGAAGAAACCGTGCTCGACCTGACCGTAAAGAAAGGTATGAACCAGGGCTGGTTCGGAAACGCCGATGTGGCAGGCGGAACAGAAGACCGCTACATGGGGCGCCTGATGTTGAACCGCTTTGTGGACAAGACTCAGGTTTCTGTTATCGGTTCTGCCAATAATGTGAACGACCAGGGCTTCTCCGGTGGCGGTGGTCCCCCCCGCTGGCGTAGAAACAACGGCCTGACCGCCACGAAGACGTTGGGTGTGAGCTTTGCTACCCAAACCGATAAATTGGAATTGGGTGGTAGCGCCCGCTACAACTATACGGACGGTGATATTGCAAGTATCGGTTCTACCGAAGACTTCCTGCCGAATGGAAATTCTTACTCCAACTCCAACAGTAAGCAACGCAACAAGAACAAGCGTTTCAACGCTGACTTCCGTCTGGAATGGAAGCCGGATTCCATGACAAATATCATCTTCCGCCCCAATTTCTCGTATGGTAAGACGGACAATCTCTCTAACTCGGAGTCGGGAACATTCAACGAAGACCCGTATAGCTTGGTGGCAAATCCGAATGACTACCTGAACCTGGCTTCCATTACCGGTGAAGACCCGTTGCGCCGTATCCGTGTGAACGCCATCAACAGCGGTTCGCTGAGCGATAACAATAGTACCTCTGCGAATGCCACCTTGCAGTTGAACCGGAAGCTGAACACGAAGGGGCGTAATATTACTTTCCGCGGTAGCTTCGGTTATAGCGATAACGACAACAACCAGTATACGGAATCCGAAACGCATTACTTCCAGTTGCTGAATGCGCTGGGGCAGGACTCGGTGCTGATTCGTAACCAATACATCACTACGCCTACCAAGAACTACAATTACGGTGCGCAACTGACTTACAGCGAACCGATAGCCCGTGCTACTTTCCTGCAATTCAGCTATCAGTTCCAGTACAAGTACAGCGAGAGTGACAAGACGACGTACGATTTGCAGAACTTTACCGATTGGGGATTATCTACCCAACTGCCGGAAGGTTATGAAGAGCATGCGGTCGATAGCTTGGGCAAGTATGCCGAATACAGATATTATAACCATGACGCCTCGGTGTCATTGCGCTTCATTCGCGAGAAGTACCAGTTGAGTGCAGGTATGTCCTTCCAGCCCCAACACTCCGTATTGTCCTACAAGCGCGGTGATTATATGATAGATACCACCCGCAATGTGTTCAACTTTGCTCCGAATGTGGACTTGCGTGTACGCTTCTCCAAGGTGAGCCAGCTACGCCTGACCTACCGCGGACGCAGCAGCCAGCCGAGCATGGAGAACTTGCTGCCGATTGTAGACAACTCCAACCCGCAGAACATCCGCGTGGGTAATCCGGGTTTGAAGCCTTCCTTCACGCATAATATGCGCTTGTTCTACAATACCTACAATGCCGAAAAACAGCGTGGCATCATGACGCACGTCAACTTTTCGACTACCCAGAACAGCATCAGCAACAGCCGCGTCTACAACTCCGAAACCGGTGGATGGACCACGACGCCGAAGAATATCAACGGCAACTGGAATGCATTCGGTATGTTCGGCTTTAATACCGCGCTGCCTAATAAGAAGTATACCATCAACTCGTTCTCCAACGTCAACTATCAGAACAATGTGGCATATCTGACCGATAATCAGACAAAAGAGGAGAACAAGAATACCACCACCAACCTGACATTGGGCGAGCGTTTGAATGCCGCTTACCGTAACGACTGGTTTGAGTTCGGTGTGAACGGTACTATTTCTTACTCGATAGAGAAGGACAAGTTGCGTTCGGACAACAATCAGGAACCCTACACCTTCTCATACGGTGCCAATACGCAGGTGACGATGCCCTGGAGCATGACGCTCTCCACCAATATTGCCAACCAGAGCCGTCGCGGCTATACGGATAGCAGCATGAACCGTAACGAACTCATCTGGAATGCCCAGTTGTCGCAAACCTTCCTGAAGGGGAATGCTACCGTCAGCTTCGAGATGTACGATATCTTGAAAAAGCAGAGCAATATCAGCCGTTCGTTGACGGCAAGCGGTCGTTCGGTGTACGAGTATAATGGTGTGAACAGTTATTGTATGCTCCATTTCATCTATCGTCTGAACATCTTCGGCAGTAAGGCTGCCCGCGATAGGATGCAGGGCGGACGAGGTTTCGGTGGCCCCGGCGGTCCGGGCAGATTCGGCGGACGTCGTCCGTTCTGATAAATGATAATTTATCTCTTTCACCACAGAGGACACAGAGTCTCACAGAGTTTTGATAACTCATAGTATCTTATGTAAACAAGAAAAAACTCTGTGAGACTCTGTGTCCTCTGTGGTGAACTAACCCCCCATTTATGTTAATCTGTGTAATCTGTGGTGAAAGTTATTGTGTTTTTCCTACATTTGTTTCACACTTAATCGTCTGTGAACTATGTTCGATTGGAACCTCTTTGCCAGCCAGATTGCTACGGTAGCATTCGACATCATCTACTTCGGCGCTATCATCGGCACGATTGTCGTTATTGTTCTTGACAATCGCAACCCGGTGAAGACGATGGCGTGGATACTGGTACTGATGTTTCTTCCCGTCATCGGACTGGTGCTCTATTTCTTCTTCGGGCGTAGCCAGCGCCGCGTGCGCATCATTGGAAAGAACAGTTACAGCCGCTTGCTCAAGAAGCCGATGGCGGAGTATCTGGCGCAGGATTCCTGCACGCTCCCCATGAATTACAGCCGCCTGATCTCCCTGTTCCGTAATACCAACCAAGCCTTTCCTTTCGACGGCAACCGGGTACAGACCTATACCTCGGGACTGTCCATGCTGCAATCCCTGCTGCGCGAATTGCAGAAAGCCACCCATCACATTCATATGGAGTTCTATATCTTTGAGGACGATGCCACCGGACGAATGGTGCGCGACGTACTGATGGAGAAGGCACGCGCCGGAGTAGAAGTGCGCGTGATCTATGATGACGTAGGCTGTTGGCATGTTCCCAACCGTTTCTTTGAAGAGATGCGGGCATCGGGCATTGAAGTGCGCAGCTTCCTCAAGGTGCGCTTTCCGCTTTTTACCAGTAAGGTGAATTACCGTAACCACCGGAAAATTGTGGTCATTGACGGCCGCATTGGTTTCGTGGGGGGCATGAACATTGCCGAGCGCTATATGCGCGGCTTCTCATGGGGCATCTGGCGGGATACGCACTTGCTGCTCGAAGGCAAGGCCGTGCACGGCTTGCAGACCGCTTTCCTGCTCGACTGGTATTTTGTAGACCGCACCCTGATTACTTCCGCCCGCTACTTCCCCAAGATAGAGAACTGCGGGACTTCCCTGGCTCAGATTGTGACGAGCGAGCCCGTCGGCCCCTGGAAAGATATCATGCAGGGACTTGTCATGGCGATCGCCGCTTCCCGCAAATACTTCTATATTCAGACTCCTTACTTCCTGCCTACCGAAGGCGTGTTGATAGCCATGCAGACGGCTGCCCTGTCCGGTGTAGACGTGCGCCTGATGCTTCCCATGCGGGCAGACAACCGCCTGACACATCTGGGTTCCTGCTCTTACCTGGCAGATGTACTCTATTCGGGTGTCAAGGTCTATTTCTATAAGAAGGGATTCCTGCACTCCAAGCTGATGGTGTCGGATGATGAACTTTCTACGGTCGGTTCCACAAATGTGGACTTCCGCAGTTTCGAGCATAATTTTGAAGTCAATGCCTTTATCTATGACGCGGAGACGGCTCTGCAAATGCGTGAAATCTTCTTGCAAGACCAACGGGAGTGCACACAGGTATTCCTGAAGAACTGGGTGAAACGTCCCTGGTATCGCAAAGCTGCTGAGAGTATTGTGCGGTTGATGGCACCGCTGCTTTAACTAAAGAACGAGAAGTTCACGCTACCATACGCCCTTCTTTCCACAAAATGCGGATGTTCCTCGAAGCTGTTCTTTTTCCCGTGTTCCAGGACGAACAGTCCGCCTTCTTTCAGCAGATTATTATCAAAGATAAGATCGGGCAGGGTTTCCAGTCCGGTCAGTTCATAGGGGGGATCGGCAAAGATAAAGTCGAACCGGTCGCGTCCGCTTTTGAGGAACTTGAATACGTCGCCGCGGATGGGCAAACATTTGTCCGTCTTTACCTCTTGCATAATCTTGCAGATAAAGGCGTAGTGGTCGCGGTCTTTCTCCACACTGACCACTTGGTCGCATCCTCTGGATACGAGTTCGATGCTGATGCTGCCGGTGCCCGCAAAAAGGTCGAGGGCACGGATGCCGTCTTCAAAGTCGATATGATTGGAGAGCACATTGAACAGGTTCTCCTTGGCAAAGTCCGTGGTGGGGCGTGCCTTGAAAGAGTGGGGCACGTCGAACCGTCTTCTTTTATATATTCCGCTGATTACTCGCATGAGGTTATGGCTTGTAGGTCCAGATTAGTGGCGGGGTTCATGATGAACACCTGCCGGATGAATTTTCGCAGTTCGGGCAGCAGTTGCTCTTTGTCGTGCAGGCTGCCGGTGAGGTGCAGTTCGTCGCGCTCCTGTTCCAGTCCGAGCTGCTTCCATATGTATAGCAGGTAATAGATGCGGTCGGCTGTTTCTTTGCAGGGGAAGGAGTTGGCAAGGAGCAGGCGTCCGCGTTCATAGGCGTATACATCTACGGCGTCTTTGCGCAGGTGGGCGTACATCTTCCGGCTGTTGCCCAAGCGGCTCTTTACGGCAAAGAACTCGATGAACGGGCTGGCTTGGGAGTAGAACTTCACGTCGGGGTATTGCTCGCGCAAGAAGGAGCAGGCGCTTTTGTCCATGCCGAACAGTACGACGGTGTTGTCCTTGTGCAGAATGTTGTACTGGACAAGTTCGTTTTCCTGCTTCGGGTGGTTGTGATAAAAGATGCTCTCCACTTGTTCGTCCTCAAAGAATTCCAGGGGGATGAACGTGAAGCGCTTGTTCGCCATCAGTACGTTGACACGGCGGAAGGGGTGGCTCAACCATTCCACTTCCCTGAAGGTTTGCTTCAGGTTGGCGGTGAGGGAGAGTGATTCGTCCACTTCGCGGTCGAAGAAGGAGAACTCTCCGTCGCCCAGAGGGTTGAACACAGAAAAAGAAAATCCATCCGCACTAAGACGGATGGATAATGTATACTGTTCCGATTTATTAAAATCAGTGGTTTCTATCATACGTGTTGTCGGGGTGAGATTATTCCCAGTTACCGGCGTTGTTGTTAGCTGTTTCCAAGCTACCGATCATCAAACCTGCATATCTGCCCAACTTGGTTTGCAAGTCGTTCAGGTTAGCAATCTCTTGCTTGTCCAGACCGTTCAGGTAAACGTCGTACGGAGTCTTCACTTCGAGCAGACAGAAAGGAGCACCGGACTTAGCAGTATCGTTGCGGATTGCCATTTCGAACTGTGCGCCGTTTCCAAAAGGAACATATCTCATTGAATCTGCATTGAAGCCCTTCGGGAATACGGTATCCAATACGGCTACCCACATGGTATCACGCTTGAAGTTTTCCAAACCCCACTTCTTAACTTCATCATACTTGCCTGTTTTCTTAGCTTTCTCGATGATGTTGATGGCTTTCTTCTCAGTCAAACCATCTTCCAGTTGCTTATCGTTCAATTCGCCTTGCTTGTAGATGAACGGCAACTTTTGATTTTTAACGAAGTCAATCAGTGTGTCAAAGCTGGCAGTGTACTGTTGGCCGTGCAAAGTACGGTATTCCAACTGTGCTTTACGGATGTCCATCAAACGTGCAATGACTGCTGCGTCTCTGTGTTTCTTCGCTTTTTCAAAGTTTATAGGACCCATAATACTGGCATAGCAGATATAAACTAAAACCAGAGCACAGATGCCTAAAACGATATTAAATACTGTTTTCATGATAAATATGTTTTTTAGTTGTTATATTCGCACCGCAAAAATAAAAGAAATTAATTTAAAAACGATAGTTCCCTTTACTTTTTTCTGTTACAAAAATGATAAATAACTATTTAGAAAGGCAAATTAAGGAAAATTTTCCTTACCAACCAACTCCAGAGCAAGAAATTGCTGTAAAATCTTTATCGGAGTTCCTCTTGTCGCCCCGTAACGAGGCGGTTTTTATGCTTCGGGGGTATGCGGGAACAGGTAAAACGTCGTTGGTCGGTGCCTTGGTGCGGACGTTGGATAAGCTGCAACAGAAGTCGGTACTGCTGGCTCCCACCGGACGGGCGGCGAAGGTGTTTTCAGCTTATGCGGGACATCCTGCGTTTACAATTCATAAAAAAATCTATAGACAGCAATCTTTCTCCAACGAGGTGAGCAATTTTTCGGTGAACGATAATTTGACAACTCATACCCTATATATAGTCGATGAGGCGTCGATGATTTCCAACGAGGGACTGTCCGGCTCGGTGTTTGGTACGGGACGTTTGCTGGACGACCTGGTGCAGTTCGTTTATTCCGGCCAGGGCTGCCGGTTGTTGCTGATGGGAGATACGGCGCAGCTTCCGCCGGTGGGCGAGGAGCAGAGTCCCGCCCTCTTTGCCGAGGCGTTGAAGGGATATGGGCTGGAAGTGATGGAGGTCGATCTGACGCAGGTAGTACGTCAGGAACAGCAGTCGGGCATATTGTGGAATGCTACGCGCTTGCGCCAACTGATAGCCGAAGACGAGTGTTTCAGCCTGCCCAAAATCAAAGTATCGGGCTTTGCAGATATCAAGGTGCTGCCCGGCGATGAACTGATAGATACCTTGAGCACTTGTTACGACAGTGACGGACTGGACGAAACCATCGTGATATGCCGTTCCAACAAGCGGGCGAACATCTATAATAAGGGTATCCGTGCGCAGATACTCTGGCGGGAAGATGAGTTGAATACGGGTGACTTGTTGATGGTAGCGAAAAATAACTACTTCTGGACGGAGAAACAGAAGGAGATGGATTTCATAGCCAATGGTGAAACGGCCGTGGTGCGCCGTGTGCGCCGCACCCGCGAGCTGTACGGTTTCCGTTTTGCAGATGTAACCCTGGTTTTTCCCGATTACAATGATTTTGAACTGGAGGTGAATTTGTTGCTCGACACACTGCACACCGATGCCCCCGCACTGCCCAAAGCCGAGAACGACCGTCTGTTCTACACCGTTCTCGAAGATTATGCGGACATCCCCGTGAAGCGCGACCGCATGAAGAAGATGAAGGCCGATCCTTACTACAACGCCCTGCAAGTGAAGTATGCATACGCCGTGACCTGCCACAAGGCGCAGGGCGGGCAGTGGAAAAATGTCTTTCTCGACCAGGGATATATGACGGACGAATACTTAACACCCGACTACTTCCGTTGGCTCTACACAGCCTTTACCCGTGCCACGGGAACGCTCTACCTGGTGAATTATCCGCGGGAGCAGGTGGTCGATTAGGTTGTTGTCCTTGTTCCTTAAGTCGGAATGCAGACTACGAAACTCTTAATGATTTGAAATAAAGTAGGGTAGCCGATGCAGTATTTCGTTTATTTACGTATTTTTGTAGTATCGGACAACTAAATTTGAGATAATGAAATACATCTATTCTATATTGTTAGGAATGCTGTTCCTGTTCGTCGGCACCAGCTGCGAAGACGAATATCGTGATATTGCCCTGTTTGAAGGGGTAGAACCTATTTATCAGGTAGGTACCTGCAACAATCTGATTTCTTCCGTATCGCTCTACCTTACGAATCCCGAAGGCACAGTGCTCGGTGTGGACGGAGGTACCGGCGATTATTCGTTGGAGAATTCGGACAATGCCGTAGCCACGGTGGATTTTATAGAAAGCATAAACGGATATAAGCGTATCAAGGTGACTCCTAAGATGGCGGGGCAAACACTGGTGACCATAAAAGACGGTAGCGGCCTCTCGGCAATGCTGAGTATAAAAGTGAAGGAGCATATGAGCTATTCTTTCTATATAGCCAATGAAGGCTTTGCTATGGCAGGTGGCAACATCCCCGATGAAGAATGGACTCCTGTCTGGGCAGAAATGGAAAATAACTTCACCATGAAAACCGGCAGCCGCTATGAATTTATAGTAACCGATGTCACAGAGGGAGTGTGGAGCAAACCGGGCAGACTGCTGGTATATCCTGACGACTCCTATAGTGTTCCTATCGAAGGAACCTTTGAACAAGTCATTTTCGAAGGTGAAACCACCACTTCGCTTCGCCTTTGTTATAATGGTGAGGAGCATATCTTTACGGCTAAGAACCCGCTGGCTGCCGTAACAAAGGATGCCGGTCCCGCATCGTTGACTATGTGGGAAGAGGTTACTCCACTTGTACCTGTGGAGGTTCTTCCGGAAGGATGCAGAGTCTTTCGCGGTGAGCGTTGGGTCGAATCCTACGCATTGGTTGATTCACAGTAATCTGTAACTATTCAGGTGGTATCGTGCCTTAATGCCTTTTTTTGTATGAATTAGT